>CAMCEE010000003.1 GCA_945873815.1 uncultured Caryophanales bacterium | reverse complement strand
AAAGATACTTGATTTATTTGGAGTTCCTACCGATAATTTGATAGGCGAAAATACATCGGTGGGTTATGTTATTCAATCTATCTCCTATGTTGTGATTAATATTCCGTTGGCATTTCTTGCTTTTAGAAAAATTGGAAAACGTTTCGCAATATTTTCAGTAGTCAACGTTTCTTTATATTTTGTCTTTGTTAACTTATTACCATATTCATTAAGTAGTTTTTTCTATGATCCGTCATTGAAAAATAGTCTTGCAAATGATACTTTTGTTAGAGCTTTATTAGCGGGTGCTTTTACTGGTTTATCCACTGGAATCGCAGTTCAAACAGGACATTCTGCTGGAGGAATTGATATTGTTTCTATATATGTGACTGAAAAAAGACCAAATTATACAATGGGTAGAATCTCAATGCTTATAAATGCATGTATTATTACGATTTACACAATCCTTTCTTGCATCGATGATGGGAATTTAAGTTTTATAAATATTTCGATATATAGTATTTTCTACTTCTTTGTTAGCTCGTTCGTTGTTGATATAATGGTCACAAGAAATAGAAAAATGCAAATGCAAATCATTACAGAGAATGATGGAATGGCTGAAATATTGATATCTAATTTTCCTCATAGTGCAACAATACTTCATGGTAAAGGCGCTTTTGCAAAAAAAGATAAAAATGTGATATATATTGTTTTATCTTATGATGAGATTAAGAAGGCTACAAAGATTGCTAAAGAGATTGATCCTAAAGCGTTTATCACTGTTTCTAAAGTTGAACAATTAATTGGTAGATTCTATGTCGAACCACATAAATAATTTAAAGGAGATTGAAAAATGAGAACATATAAAGAATTAGCAGATTTAATTTTTCCTGATATAAAGGATACAATTGAAGATTTAGAAAAAAGATATCCAGAAAGAAATCTTCCTGAAGGAGCAGAAGTAACTAGATTTGCACCTTCCCCAACTGGATTTTTGCATACTGGCTCACTTTTTACGACATTGGTTGGTCAAAAAATTGCTAAACAATCAAATGGTGTTTTCTATACTCGTTTAGAAGATACAGATACAAAAAGAGAAATAGCAGGATCAGGACAAGTATTGTTAGATCAATTAAAAGTATTCGGCGTCTTTCCTAACGAAGGATATTTAGGCGATCATTCCGAAGGAAATTACGGACCTTATATTCAATCTCAAAGAGAAGGCATCTATAAAATTGTGATTAAAGCATTATTGGAACAAGGAAAAGCATATCCTTGCTTTTGTACTAGAGAAGATTTGGATATTTTAAGAAAATCTCAAGAAGAGAAGAAATTGATTCCAGGATACTATGGTGAACACGCTAAATGTCGCTTTTTAACAACAGATGAACAATATGATAAAATCGTTGCAGGAGTTCCTTTTGTTATTAGATTTAAATCGAGTGGTAATCACGAAAATAAAGTCTCTGTTCATGATTTAGTAAGAGGAGACCTAGAATTGTCACAAAACGATCAAGATATCGTTATTTATAAGTCTGATGGGTTACCTACATATCACTTTGCACATTTAGTAGATGATCATTTTATGAGAACAACTATTGTTACTCGTGGAGAAGAATGGCTCCCAAGTTTACCTATTCATATTGAATTATTCGAGACTATGGGGTGGAAAGCTCCAAAATATGCTCATCTTCCTGTAATTATGAAAACTGAAAATGGTGTTAAAAGAAAATTGTCTAAAAGGAAAGATAAAGAAGCTGCAACTTCTTTCTTCCTTGAAGAAGGTTATCCTGCTTTTGCATTAAAACAATATTTATTTACTATTGCAAATAGTAATTATGAAGAATGGCAAATTGCTAATCCGGATTTATCTTTTGAAGATTTTACATTGTCATTTGATAAAATGAGTCTTTTTGGAGCATTATTTGATAATGAAAAATTAAAATTCTTTGCAAGAGAATATTTTGGAAAAATGAGAGGTAATGAACTAAAAGATTTCGTTAAAGAATGGGCGAAGGAATATAATGAAGAAGTGTACAATTTGATTGTTAGAGATGAAGATTTCTTCGCAAGAATTTTAGATATTGAAAAAGACAAACCAAATCCAAGAAAAGACTATGCTACTTGTTCTGAAATACTTCCAAAGATTTCATTTATGTTTGACGAATATTATGAAGAAATAATGAAAAAAGAATTGCCTTGGAATCCAAATATGCCTAAGGATGTTATCGTTAGCGTATTACAAGATTTTATCGATACATTAGATTTCTCTAAAGGAGAACAAGAATGGTTTAATGGATTGAAAGAACTTGGATTAAGACACAAATTTGCTGAATCAGGAAAAATCTATAAGGCAAATAAAGACGCTTATATCGGTCAAGTTGGAGATGTTGCAGAAATGGTTAGAATTAGTTTATCTGGTTCTAAACAATCACCTAATATTTTCTACGTCTTAAATATTTTAGGAACTGAAAAAGTAAAAAGAAGAATTGAATTAGCAATATCATTATTAAAATAAATTATGGGCTATAAAGTTATTATTGCAGAAAAACCAAGTTTAGCCAAAAACATTGCATTAGCGATAGATAAGAATCTTAAGATGAAAAATGGCTTTTACGCAAATGATGAATATATCATTACTTTTGCGTATGGCCATTTATTTTCTCTTTATGATATCGAAGCTTATTCTAGTGATTATAAGGCTGATGCTCCTAAAAGATGGACTCTGGATGGGCTTCCATTTTATCCTCAAGAATTCAAATTTGGATTAACGAGAGATGATGGTATTATTAAGCAATATAAATTGATTAGAGATTTGATTAATCGTGATGATGTTGAAGCAATTATTAATGCGGGTGATAGTGATAGAGAAGGAGAAATTATCATTCGTATTATTTTGAAATACGCATTAAAAAAAGATAAACCGATAAAAAGATTATGGATGCCAGATCAAACACCAAAAACGATAAAGAGTGAACTTGAAATGATGAGAGATGATAGTGAATATGATTCTCTAGCAAATGAAGGTTTAGCAAGAACTTATGTCGATTGGTTGTATGGCATTAATCTAACAAGGTATGCAACTTTAAAAGCAAATGGTAAACTTCTTAGAGTCGGAAGAGTAATTGCACCGATTGTTCAAGCAATCTATGAAAGAGATATGGCAATCAGTTCCTTTAAGCCTAAAAAATTTTATTCGATTGTTTCAAAAGAGAAAACAAATGGAGAAGAAGTTGAATTGGTTTCAAAAACTGAATTTCCAATCGAACAAATAAAAGAAGCAGATAATTTTTGTAATGAATATAATAAATTAGTTGCAAAAGTTACATCCCTAACTAGTGAAAAGAAAACAATATCACCAGGAAAGTTATATTCATTAAGCAAATTGCAAGGCGAACTAGGGAAAAAATATAAAATGTCTTTAGATAAGTCTTTACAAATAGTTCAAAATCTATATGAAAAAGGGTATGTATCTTATCCTCGTACTCCTTCCCAATATCTTGCGGAAAATGAAAAACCTAAATTTAGAGAGATTATATCTTCTTTTCAAAAAATGGGAGTTAATATTCGTTTTAAAGATTCTAAATCAATATTCGATGATTCTAAAATAGAATCTCACTCCGCTTTAACTCCAACATATAAGATTCCAAAAAAATCGGAATTATCAGAAGAGGAACATAAAGTTTATAAAGCTATTGCAAATCGCTTTTTTGCGGTGTTCTCAGCTGAAGACTGTATTGTATCAAGAACAACGATGGAAATATCTTTGGGAGATAAAGAAACATTTAAATTAACCGGAGATGTTGTTTTATCAAAAGGATGGACTGTTTTTGAAGAGAGAGAAAAGAAAGATAAGGTTCTCCCTAATCTTCAAGTAGGAGAAGTTGTTAATATTGATTTTAAAAAGGTGGAAAAAGAGACGAAACCTCCAAAGCATTATACAGTAGAAACTTTGAATAATTTCTTAAAGAATCCATTTAAAGAGAATATGAAGGAATTAGATGAATTACCAGAAGAAGATGAAAGAAAACTTGAAGAAGAAGAACTAAGAGCAATGTTTGAAGGAGTTGAATTAGGTACAGAAGCTACAAGATCTGGAATTATTGCAAATGCTATTAAATCTCAATATATATCGTTAAAAGATAATACATATAAATTAGAACCAATGGGAAAATATTATGTAGAGACTCTTTCAGGTTTAAAGATTATTATGGCTAAGGAAAAAACTGCAGAACTTGGACGTTCACTAAAGAAAGTATATAAGGGTGAATATAGGATAGACGATGCAGTAGAGATTGCAAAGAAAGAGATTAGTGAAGTGTTTAATAGTAATATTATTCTTGAAAATAATTATGCTCCAAAGGTTTTTGAAGTTGAAAAGAGTAAAACTCTATGCAAATGCCCTAAATGTAAAAATGCGATTGCGATTACGGATTTTGGATATCGTTGCTGTTATACAGGATGTGGATTGGTTTTATTTAAAAATAATAAGCTATTTGAAAAAATTAATAAGGAAGTATCAAAACAAGTTGCAAAGGAAATCTTTACTAAAGGAGAGATAACATTTGAAGATTTAGTATCAAAGAATAATACGGTATATAAGGCGACTTTGGTTGCAGATTTTTCGGATAAATACGTTAAATTTAAGTTTACTTTCCCGGAAAATGTAGATGCAAATGCAAATGCGAGTGAAACGAAGAAAACGTAATGAACATATTATTGTAAAATGAGTAACAATTTGTTATAATCAATTCACCAAATTCAATAGGAGGTTTTTATGAGTATTGAAGCAGAAGTTTTAGAAAGTTTTAATAAAATTGTCAATGGAAGAGTAGAAGTTACTGTAGAAAGCAGCTTAAAAGAATTAGGATTAGATTCTCTTGATGTTGTTGAAATGTTAACAGATATGGAAGAAAAATATGGTATCGAATTTGACAATGATGAAATGCTTGAACTTGGTACAGTAAATGATGTAATTTCAGTAATAGAAAAGAAATTAAAAAAATAAAAAAAAGTTATTGCAATAGAAAATACTATATGATATTATCTTACTTGCTTGAGGCACTTAATGATTATTAATTGATCAAGCAAATTAGATATATGCCTTTCTAGCTCAGTCGGTAGAGCGCTCGGCTGTTAACCGAATGGTCGTGGGTTCGAGTCCCTCGAAAGGCGCCATCTAATTGGCCTATTGGAGAAGAGGCTTAACTCACATGCCTTTCACGCATGCATTCATGGGTTCGAATCCCGTATAGGTCACCATCTATAAAATTCAACTCGTTATCCTAGTGGTAGTGAGTTTTTTTGTTGTCAAATTAAATTAAAATAGAATATAATAATTGTGTAGTCGAAAAAAATGGCAAAAGATACAAAAAAATCTAATAGGAGGTGCTACCATGATAAAAAGAGATGAATATCTAAATAAATTGATCAATCGTATTGGAAATGATTCTATTAAAATAATTACTGGGATAAGAAGAGTTGGAAAATCATATTTAATTAACGAGATTTTATATGAGTATTTATTAACTAACGTTACTGATGAAAAACATATTATTAGATTTTCTTTTGATTCTGCAATTGATCTAGAAAAAATTGACGAAGATTTGGTTGAAATACAAGTAGAAAAGCGAAAAGTAAATTATAAAAAGTTTATCAAATACATTAATAGTTTAATTGTGGATGAAAATAAATATTTTTTATTACTTGATGAAGTTCAACTTCTTGACCATTTTGAATTTGTACTTAATGGCTATCTTTCGAGAAAACAATTTGAAATTTTCGTAACTGGGAGTAATTCTAAATTTTTATCTTCAGATGTTTTGACTGAATTTAGAGGTAGAGGTGATGAAATTCATGTCATGCCATTAAATTTTAAAGAATATTATGAATATACTAAATTAGACTACGATACTGCAATACATCAGTATTTAGTTTATGGTGGACTTCCAAGAGTAGTTTTGTCTTCAACAAACGAAGAGAAAAATAAGTATTTATTAACTCAATTAGAAAGGACATATTTAACAGACATTATAGATCGAAATAGAATAAAGAATGATGACGAATTAGAAGAACTACTTGATATTATTGCATCAGGAATATCTAGTTTAACAAATCCTAAAAAATTATCCGATACATTTAACAGTATAAAAAAATTAAGTTTAACTGATGATACTATAAAAAAGTATATTGAATATTTTAAAGATGCATATATGATTGATATAGCTAGAAGATTTGATATAAAAGGGAAAAAATATATTTCAACTCCATATAAGATATATTTTGAAGATATTGGTATAAGAAATGCTAGACTAAATTTTAGGCAAATAGAAGAAACTCATCTAATGGAAAATCTTATATATAATGAATTAAAAAATCGTGGATATAATGTGGATGTTGGAGTAGTAGAAATAAGAGAAAATAATATTAGAAAAAATCTTGAAGTTGATTTTGTTGTTAATAATGGAAGCAAAAGGTATTATATACAATCTGCATATAGAATTCCTGATAGTGAAAAAATGCAACAAGAATTAAAATCATTTGGTAAAATTAAAGATTCATTTAAAAAGGTACTTATAGTTATGGATAACATTGTTCCAAGACATGATGATAATGGATATTTGTTTATTAGCTTAAAAGACTTTTTATTGGAAAATAATATATTAGAATATTAGTGATAGAAGTAATTCATTTGAAGATAGTAAATTGTTCGCATGGACGGACAAACGGCTCACCATTATAGTAAATCAAGTTTGATACAGTAAATAAAGGTAATATTTTTGAATGTATTGAAAAAGCATACAGATATATAATTGAAATATCAAGTAAATATAATGAAATATCTAAAGAAATAGAAGTATTCTAAAAACATTGATGCTGATTATAGAATATTTGAAATCGTTCTAGAGCTTCTAAAGTACAAAAAACAATCAGAAGAAAACTTGCTATCTGTTAAAGGAATTGAAATTAGAGTTAACAGAAGTGTTCAAGTTGAAGGAGTTTTTGGAAACGAAAAACAAAACCATGGTTATACGAGAACGAGACGTAGAGGAATTAAAAACGTATCGGCAGAAGCTATGCTAGAATTGATTGGCCTTAACATTAATAAGCTATTCAAATTTTATGAGACGAATTCTTATCTGAAATTTTGGGTTGCTCCTTGTGATTTAAAGCCTCAAACTTTTAAAAAGCCTTCTGCCAAAAGACTTTCAAAAAAAGGTTCTAAAATTAACGCTAAAATTTACAAAAATAAACAAGCGTAGCTTGTTTATAAACCTAACAACTTCCATTTTATTTTATAAGCACACTAAAAAAGAGGATGGAAACCTATTTTAGGTTTCTAAACATCCCCTTTTAAATCGTTAATAGGGGGATGGAATTGTATTAAAATTGTGTAACTTAACCATATTGAAAGCATAGGTTTGATACAGTTATTAGACTTTTTTTACCTAAATATATGGGTTGAAATCCCGGAATTGATGGTTAAGCGAACTGAAGTAACATAAAATCCTGAGCTGTTAAGCATAATGTATATGGTTGTTAGGATGATAAGTGCTTAACAATAAGCTTTTTTAACAAAGTTCAGACAAAATTGTTGCATTTACTTTTTCAAGTAACAATCGAAACCTACGTCATTATATTTGCGTTATAATTCTTGGCGTATATTATTGTTCTTGATATAATTTATTAAAGGGTGTGGTAAATTTTGGGGTAGTAATCGCATGTTATTCAACTGGTTTATTATCATATATTCTGTTTTTTATTTATGATTATAATTCTATAAGCAAGAATATTAGTTTCATTAAATCTTTTTTTATACTTGGAACGATACTTAATATTTGTTCTACAGTTACTTTAAGTATGGTTTACTATACGAATGATAATCTTTCTTCAATTATTATTTTCTCATTATTTATCGTGATTTTCTTATCATTAGAAATTTATTCTTTGTTTTTTGCAATAGACTTTAAAGAAACATATATAGAAGATTCAAAAAAGCGTTTAGCATATACAAAAGGTGTTTATTCTTTATGTCGTCATCCAGGAGTATTATGGTATATCCTCTTATATATTTCACTTGGATTTTTGAATAATAGTATTGCGGCAATTCCATTTTATGTAATGATGGTTGGACTAAATATTCTATATATCGTTTATGAAGACTATTATGTTTTTCCTAAAACATTTGTTAATTATTCCGAGTATAAAAAGAATACGCCATTTCTAATTCCTTTTACTAAGAGGAGGAAATAAGATTATGAGATTAGAAGAGATATTGAAATCAAATAATAATAGAGAAATGTGGAAAACATATTGTCATTTTCTAGATATGGATATCGAAGAATATATGCAAACTCAGAATTCGTTATTAGAAGAACAAATCAACAAATGGAAAAAATCAAAATTATGTGAGTCTATTCTAAAAGATAAAATAGATTTTGGTATTGATGATTTTAGAAAAATCGTCCCTATTACTGATTATTGTGATTATGCAAATATCTTACTCAAAAAAAAGGAAGAATATTTAATCGATCCTGTAGAAATATGGATTCAAACTACATGGGAGGGAGGGACAAAACCAATAAAACTGGCTCCATATACTTCAAAAATGTTAGAAGTATTTATGGATAATATTGTCTGCGCCTTATTGATGACTACTTCTAATAAAAAGTATGATGTAAAAATAAAAGATCATGAAAAGATACTTTACGGGTTAGCACCTTTACCTTTCTTAACTGGAATTTTTCCATATTTAGTTGAAAGAAGTAGCAATATATCTTTTCTTCCTCCAGTAGAAGAAGCACAGACTTTATCATTTAAAGAGAGGAATAAATTAGGCTTTAAACTAGCAATGAAGGATGATGTTGAATTGTTCTTTGGCCTTGGTAGTGTATGTTATGCGGTTTCTAGTTCATTTGATAAATCCTTATCAAAAAAGAGAAAAAAAACGGAAAAAAATGATATGAAACTATATATGTTATTAAGGATGATTAAAGCAAAAATAATAAAAAAATTCTTTAATAGAAATATTCTTCCAAAAGATTTATTTAGATTGAAGGGCTTTATAGTTGCTGGTACAGATAATGAATATTATAAAGATGATTTAGAAAAAATGTGGGGAATAAGACCACTTGAAATATTCGCAGGTACAGAAGTTTCATTTATTGGAACTGAAACATATGAAAAAGATGGAATGTATTTTTTTCCAAATGTAGGATTTTACGAATTCGTTAGATTAGAAGATTCGATTAGGAGTCATTTTGAAGAAGTTTTTAAACCTAAGACTTATCTAATGGATGAAGTAGAAGAAGGGGAAATGTATGAATTGATTATTTCAAATTTTCATGGTGGCGCTTTTATGCGTTATCGTGTAGGAGATGTTTATAAATGCTTAGGTAAACATTCTACTAGTAAAAATGAGATTAATATCCCTCGTTTTAAATATGTAGATAGGCTCCCTTGGATTATTGATATTGCAGGATTTACAAGATTCAATGAGCAAGAGATAACTTGCGTATTAAAAGATTGCAATATAGAATATAAAGAATATGTTGCAATAAAGGATTTTAATGAGGATAATAAACCATTTCTCCATTTATTTTTAGAAGGAGTGAAAGATACTTATAATATTGAAGAAAAAATCTACAATTCATTTATCAAGATGGACGATGACTTTATTGGACTAGAAAAGATATTGGGATTTAATCCTCTTAACGTTACTGTGTTAATGGATGAACGTTTATCGAAATATATTGAAAGTCAAAATCATTTTATGCGCGTGAATTCAATGAATCCTTCCTTATTAGAATTGCTAAAAAGTAAATGATGAAGTATACACAATTTCCTTACTTGGCAAAACATAGATATGATTTTATAATTATCTTATAAAGATTAGACAAAAGGTCTAGAAAGGAACACAAATGAATAATAAAGTAATATTATCATTAGCATCACTATCATTACTATGTTCTTCTTGCTCATTGAAGGGAAAGTCTTACCCTTTAGAAGCATACATTCATAATTTAGAATATAGAGATGGATTTAAGATTGCTCAATTAACTGATCTTCATTTTTCTTCATATGATAATCTTGATGAAGATTTTTTGTATTTAGATTTAATGTATCAAGAACAACCGGACTTGGATTTAGTAGTAATTACAGGTGATTTATTCACTTATGCAAGTAAAAATACTGTAAGGGCAGTAATCGATTATTTTGATTCGAAAAAGATACCTTGGACAATTACATATGGTAATCATGATGAACAAATCTACGCGGATTATACTTTTTTAAGTCGTTATGTGAGCGAAGCAAAATACTCGCAATTCTCATATTTAGATGATGATTTAAATGGGTTATCGAATAATGTGATAAATCTTGTGAAGGATAATGAAACAAAATTTCAATTGTATTTTATCGATAGCAATACATATACATATAAAAATGGGATTGGCTATGATGCTGTTCATGATGATCAAATTGAGTTTTATAAAGCTCAAGTAGAATTAGCAAATAGAAATCGCTTTGGTTCCACATGGAAAAAAGGTGATAAAGCAATTAAATCATTATTATTCCAACATATTCCTCTCCCTGAAATAAAAGATGCAGTTGATGGGTATGAGATTAAACAACCTATAAATGGTGGTGAATATCGTGAGAACACTTGTCCACCTAAATTTAATACTGGATTTTTTAATGAGATTAAGGAATATGAAAGTACAATGGCAGTAGTAACAGGACATGATCACATCAATAATTTTATTGTGTCTTATCAAGAAATTGATTTTGTATATGGCACGAAATCAACGGATAATATGTACTTAAATGAGGATATGTTAGGATATCGTCTTCTTACGATTGATAGCGAAGACTCTTATTCCACACGTTGTTATTTTCATACATATAGCGAGGTGAAATAATATGAACAAGAAAAGGTTATTATTAATTATTTGTTATGTCTTATTGGTTATATTGGGCTCATGCTATGTATTTATGGGATTTCAAGGATTATTAACTGCATTAAGCAAAGAAGGAAAAATGATTTTACCGTTTATTAGCCCTCTTCTTTTATTTGTCTTACTTACAGGAATGTTTGTTATTTCATTTCATCAAATGTTCCATAAGGGAGTAATAGGTAAGAAGTTTTTCTTTAGAAATTCGATTTATTTGATTGTAAATGGTTCTCTTGCAAGTGTGTTTGCTTTTATAAATATTATTACATATAAGAACTGGGTATATGGAGGACCAACAATTCTTTATCCTATTGATTTCTTATTGCTTTCTTTATGTGGAGTTGGATATGGGGTTTATCTTCTTTTACTTTCTAAAAAAGCTGAAGAAACAGAAAAAACAAAAGATAAACTGATATTTAAGATTGCAGGATGCATATTTGCTTTTATCTCCTTAGATCGTCTTGGTTGTTTATTTATATCACTTTTTAATGGAAGTGGAAGAACGTTCATTTTCCTTGTTCCTATGTATATTCTATGTTTAGTTCCTTCTTTATTTTTCATAATAAAATTGGTAAAAGAAAAGGTGGGGAATAAAGGACTCATCGTGATTTATAGTATTACTATTGGATTATTGGTTGTATGCAATATCTATCAATTGGTAATGCTATTTGGAAATGATGCTACTCAATATATGAAACTAATCTCTCCTTTCTTTGGATTAGATAGAATTATTACTATTCCAATAACATTTATTTTACTTACTATTATCATTCCAATTCCATTTATTATTGGTCTAATTAATGCGATAAAAAATAAAAATATATAATTGATTTATTGTTGAAAAATGATTCCGTTTCTTGCAAAATATTATAAGAAAGAAGACGGAATTATGAGAATTGCATTAACTTCGAAAGAAGTATCATCAAACAATATAGGCAAAAACATAGAAACGATTATTGCAACTATGAGTGAAGCAAAAGAATTAGGTGCAGAAATTGTGTTTTTTGGTGAGGCATTTTTACAAAGTCCTGATGCAATAAAAGGCGATATTGAATTTGATAAGAGAATGGCGGTAAGCGTGTATTCAGAACCGATAAACAGAATATGTAGAGAATCGAGAAAATTGAATATTGATGTGATGCTTGGATATTATGAAAAAGATCGTGAACGTCTTTCTTCTAGTTTTATTATAATCGAACGTGGTGAAGTGATTTATGATTATAAAAGATTAACTAATGGCTGGAAAAAGAATCAAAAATTGGATAAACACTATTACGATGGACAAGTTATTGAGGTGATAGAATATCGTCATAAAAGATGCATGATTGCATTGTCTGATGACTTAGTATCGTTGCCTGCTTTATATAATAGAAATGAAGAGATAATCTTTTGGCCTTCTTACATTGAAGGTTCTATCGAAGATACAAAGAAAAAATTTAATAATGAGTACGTGGAATTATCAGCGAACTTTAATCTTGATATATTAATTGTTAATACTATTTCTAGCGGTAAATCCTATGGGGGAGCATATCGTTATAAAAATGGAGATATTATTGATTTTATTGAACCAGGAAAAGACGGAATTGTGATTGCAAACGTCGAATATTAATATAGAATTTGGGCATAAAATATAAAAATTATGCGTTTTTATGTGTTTTTGAGATGTTAAGGGTTAACTTTTTTACTTGCATTGTGTATAATTTGTTTATCAAAATGATAGAAAAACTTTCATAGGAGTGAAAATGAGTAACGGATTACGCGAAATTCATAAGAAAATAATTGTTGAAAAAGCAGTAAGATTATTTATTGAAAAAGGGATAAATAATGTTACTATGACTGATATTGCAAAAGATATTGGAGTAGGTGAAGCTACTTTATATCGTTATTTTGGTAGGAAGCAAAATATCGTACTTTTAGGAGCAGTATCATTGTGGGATTCATTGTGCCATGAATATCTATCCGATTCTGAAGGAATGAATGGATATGATAAAATGGAATCTTTTTACTTTGCTTTTTTAAAGGCTTTTCAAGAAAAGAAAGATTATTTTGGTTTCATTTATGAGTTTGATAATTTGTTGATTGAGGATAAGATAGATAAGGATTTACTTGTGGAATACGATAAGATTCTTTCTACGTTAGAAGAAGTTTGGGTAGATATTTATACTCAAGGAGTAACTGATAAGACAATTTATTATGTGCAAGATCCTAAACTATTTTACGTTGCAACAACGCAATCCTTATTGAATTTGTGCAAGAAATTGGCTCGTGAATCCACTTCGCTTGCAGCTGACAATTCTGTTAACCCTGAGAAAGAAATCGAATTGATGATTAAGATTATTACTAGCTATTTTAAACGCTAATATGCAAAAATTAGGAGAATTTTATGAAACATATATTTATTATCAATCCAATGTCTGGTTCTCATAATCAGTCAGAAGAAACAAAAGAATCAATCAATAAATTACATTATATTGATTCAGACATTTATGTAACAAAAGAAAGAAAAGATGCAACTAGATTTGTTAGAGAATATATTAGAAATAATCCAGATGTTGAAACGCGATTCTATGCTTGTGGAGGAGATGGAACTATTAATGAAGTAATGCAAGGATTAGTAGGTGCTGATCAAAAATTATTCTCTATGAGTTGTTACCCAGTTGGTTCTGGAAATGACTATATTAAAATTTTTGGTGGCAAAGAAAAATTTTTAGATTTAGATCATTTAGTAAAAGCGCAAAATAGACTTGTTGATGTTATTGAGGTTAACCATGGTGAAGCATATTCAATAAACGTTGTAAACTATGGATTTGATTCTAACGTTGCAAGAACAATGGAAAAAATTAAACGAGAAAAGAATACTTCAAACGAAAAGGCTTATATGTCAGCTGTTTTTTCTTGCTTACTAAAATGTAGACATAATAAAGGTGATACTTTTATAGGTGAAGAAAAAATTACTGGAAAAGAATTTCTTTTAGCTACAATTGCAAATGGACAATATGTTGGTGGACAATTTAAGTGTGCTCCTAAATCAATTTGCGATGATGGATATATGGATGTATGCATAGTAAAGCCGGTATCTATTCTTAGATTTTTATCTTTATTAAAACCATATACAAAGGGAATGCATTTAGATATGAAGTCGATGAAAAAGATTGTGACATATCGTCGTACTGCAGAAGAAATCACAATTACTGGTCCAGAAGGATTTTGTATTTGTTTAGATGGTGAAATGATGTATGGTGAACGTTTCACAGTGAAAATCTTAAAACAAGCAGTTAATTTTGCAGTTCCAGAGTAACTTAATTTATATTTATTTGGAGGAAAAAATGAAAAAAACAGTATTAAAAAAATATGCAGATTTATTAGTTAGACGTGGCGTTTCTCTTAAAAAAGGCCAATGTTTGACCGTTTTTGCTAGCGTTGACCAAGCTCCACTAGTTAAAGAAATTGTTGCTGCTGGTTATAAACAAGGAGCAAAAGCAGTATCAGTTGAATGGTCCTTTGATGAAATTGAAAAATTACATTATAAGCACCAATCGTTAAAAACTTTATCAGAAGTTCCTAATTGGAAAATTGAAAAATTGAAAAATCGTGTTGAGACTCTTCCTGCTCGTATATATATCACTTCGGAAGATCCTGATGGAATGAAAGGAGTAAATCAAGCTAAGATTGCAAAAGCAAGAATGGCTACTTATCCAATTCTTAAACCATTCATTGATCAAATTGAGAATAAAGAGCAATGGTGTATTGCCGGAGCTGCTTCTCCAGCATGGGCAAAGAAAGTATTCCCTGGCCTTAAAAAGAAAGAGGCAGTTGAAAAACTTTGGGATGCGATTATGCAAACATCTAGAATGTGTGATGATCCAGTTGCAGCATGGGATGAGCATAATAAGAACTTAAAGGAAAAATGTGATTATTTAAATAATCTTCATTTAAAAGAATTGCATTATACATCATCAAATGGAACAGATTTTAGAGTTGGTTTATTGGATAATGCTTTATTTTTAGGTGGAGCAGAAAAAACATTAGGAAGCAATATTGTATTTAATCCTAATATCCCATCAGAAGAATGCTTTACTTCTCCAAAAAAGGGTGAAGCAGAAGGTATTGTATATTCAACGAAACCATTATCGTATCAAGGTGAATTAATTGAGAATTTCTCAATTAGATTTGAAAAAGGTAAAGCGGTTGAAGTAAAGGCAGAAAAAGGTGAAGAATTGTTAAAGCAAATGATATCAATGGATGAGACTGCAGGATACTTAGGAGAAGTCGCTTTAATTCCATACGATTCACCAATCAATAAAACAAATATCTTATTCTTCAATACATTATATGATGAAAATGCTTCATGCCATCTAGCTTTAGGCATGGGATTTACCAATTGTATTAAAGATTATGAGAAATATACAAAGGAAGAATTGAATTCAATGGGGATTAACGATTCGATGATTCACGTTGATTTCATGATTGGTAGCAATGATTTAGATATCGTTGGTGAAACAATTGACGGTAAAAAGATTCAAATCTTTAAAGATGGTAACTGGGCATTCTAGGATAATTAACAAAATATAATTATAAAATGTTCTAATCATATCATACGTCTTGTGAATATTATTCAATATCTTTTTATATAAAAATAATAGTTGTCAGAATTTATATTTTGTGAAATATTATGGGCAACTATTTTTTTAATTTTTACTATGAAAAGGAATAATACCTTTTTTAGGTTAATTTGTTGAATATTTTATATATTATATATATAATTAACAGGTTAGGAGGATTTTATGGTAAAAAATTCAAAGAAAAAAATATTACTTAGCGTTTTATCATTAGCATTGATTTGTGGCTTTTCATCCATAAAGTCAAATGTAATAACAGACGATGTTAAATTCGCATATTCAAATGCTGATGACTCGAAAGTAGCATCAGTAAAAGAAGCGATTACAAAATTGGCAAATAGTAAAAACTATACTATTTCAGTATCAACTAAAACAGGTCCATTAAATATCGAGAACAATATGTTCTTTACAGAAAATGCGTTCTATGATGATTATCTTGGTGACGAATACGGATATTGTAAAATTGAAGATGGAGTATTTAGATTTGATCGTTATGCAAGAAAGTTTACACCTTCTGCTTTACTAAAAAATGAAGATGGATCATTTATTAAAGATATTTGGGGAAACGGCTTCTTCTATGGCTTTAATGATTTAGATTTATCTGAATTTGATGGTGCAACAGGTAAATCATTCACTTGCACGAAAAAGAAGAACAAATTAGTTTTCATGAAGATGTTCAGCATTGATCAAAGTAAATATTCTAGCTTGAAAGAAATTACAATTACTGTTGATGATGATGTTAATACTGTTGCATTTGACGTATCTCTTGTAAACGGAGAAGAACACAATTGCAAGATTAAAGATTTTGGAAAAACAAAAATTGATTATCTAGATGCGCAATTAGATAAAGGAAAAACATACTATCAACCAGATGAAACAATGCAAAAGGTTATCGATTTATTCGCAGGGTTAAATTATACTCATCTAATATATGATCCAAGTTTTGATGAAGTTAATCCAGTTGGATATGAGAAATTTACAAAAGATTATTTCATTAGTGGATATAGCAGTGAATATTTAAAAAATGATCCATCTGCAATTGTCAAATGCTCTGGTATGATTGGATTTGATAATTATAAAGTTAACGATGATGTTACGTTGAATGGTTCATATTGGACATATTTGTTTGGTGATACGTTCTCAATGATAACTTCATTCCCATACAATGAAGATCCATATGTTCCAAATGTATATGTCTATCCAACATTCCTAAAGGCATTGTCTCAATCACAATATTTTACTTCATCGGGTATCGAAGGCTCATATTATACAAGTAAGATAAGTGTAATTTCAGATTTCTGTACGAATTTCCAACTATGGGAAAGTTTACAAGCTCAATCATTTATACCATGTGGTTTATTCATTGAATATTCAAAGAATTATAACAACCAAGATACAGTAACATTCAAGATTGAATATGATTACTATGGGTACATTGGAACAACTGACTTTGTTTTCTCTGATTTTGGAACAACAAGCGAAGAAATGCTTGATAATAAGTATGTTACAAAATATATCAATGCATATTACAATGGCTCAAAACCATACGTAAATGTTGAAGGATTTGAAGAAAATAAGAGATTGACAGTTAAAAATAGTACAGAATGGTTAAGAAATGATGATGTTGTTGAAGCATATGAATACGTATATTTCAAGAATGCTGCAGCAGGATCAAAAATATCTTTATCAGTTAAAAATGGTGACAACTATGATGCGATTACAGTAACACCATATGAAAGCGATGATAATGATAATTATGTCGTTATTAATGGTGAATACAAAATAAAAGAAACTGCAAATACATCCATTTTCTTATATAAAATGAAAGACGGCTCATGGAAGTTTGTAGCAAAAAAAGTTAGTTAGGAGGGAACATGAAAAATAAAATTATATTATCAGCCTTATTATGTACTCTTATTGTAACAGGATGTGGAGCAAATTCCTCATCGATTAGTTCTAGTTCTTCTTCAGAATCAAGTGTTTCTAGTTTAGATACATCAACTAGTTCTTCTAGTTCAAGCATTAATACATCAAGTGAAGATTCTTCTAGTTCTTCTATTTCAAGCGTTGGTGGTAATAAATATGAAGATAAATACTATCAAATCCCTGAAGGAACAGAAAATTTCACATTCGGTATTAGTTATTCTGGAGCGCTTATCGATTATGCAGTTGATAAAATAATTATCACAGGAGTAGAAGATACATTCAGTTTCTCATTTGTTGATATTTTCTCAGCAACTTCCACCGCATATTCAAGTAATGAAGAGGTTATGAAACTTGAAAAAATATCTGAAACTAGTTATAAAGTGATAGCATTACATGAAGGTAATACTGTAATAACAATCTATGATGAAAATGGATTAGACAGATATTCACAAATCGTTTCTGTTCGCGATCCAATGACGAAAGAGAGAATGGAAGATTATCTATCTGAGGTTGAATACTGGCAATCAACCGCAGGATTTGGTGATACATATAGATTAACATTCTTCTTTGATAACGAGGTAGGCGTTGAAGGATCATTACAAAATGTTCCGTTTGAAAGTTATACAGGTAAATTCAAATTTTTAGAAGAAACAATTGATGAATATAGATATGTATTTACTGATGACAACTCAAAGGAAAGTGAGGCAAAACTAACCCAATTTAATGTTTCAAAAGCTGGCGATTATATGTATTTATTCTTCTCAGCAGGCTTAGCAGCCATCTTACAACCAAATACTGCAATAAAGTAGGAAAAAGAAAGGAGAGTATATATTATGAAGAAAACTAAATTATTAGGACTATCTGTTCTAGCTGTTTCTGCGATAGTATTATCAGCTTGTGGTGGAACATCATCAAGTTCTTCTCAAACAACAACTAGCGATAATGTGTCTTCTATTGAAACTTCATCATCTACTTTGAGTAATAGTGAATCAAGTAATAATACAACAAGTAGTGAAACAAATAGTCAAACAAGTCAATCTAACAATTCTTCTTCAATCTCAAGTAGTTCATCTGTGGCAAAAAAGAATGTTATATTCTGTGAAGAGAATGCTCATGCTACAATCACACCAAGCGTCGATATGGCTGCATTTGGAGAAGTAGTTGAATTAGATATCAAAATTGAGAATGGTTATGAATTAGATAAAATAACCGTAAATAATGAAGTAATTGATGGTACTTCATTCGTCATGCCTAATAGAGGTGCTTATATCGTTGTTAGTGTATTCTACGTCAATGCTAGTGGAATGATGTTAACAGGTGACATTTCTGAACCATTGATTAAAGATAATGAGACAGGATTATGGGTTGCAAGGAACGTAAAATGTTCAAAGAACACAAATGTTATTTATTCGATTAATGGTGAAGAACTCAGTGTTATTGCAATCAATAATGAAAAAACATTCGCAGATATTTTATTACCTGCTGCAGGAGTTGATGGATTTGTTGTTTCTGGAGGAGCAACATACGACTTCTATTATGATCCTACTGATAAAATTCAACCATGCTTTGTAAAGAGAACAAAGGTAGATTTACCACAATCTCCAGAAGCATTAGAGACATTATTTGATGGATCTGTTGGTTCTGAAACTTGCGTATATCCTGATGGAGTTACAAAAGTTGAATATGAATCATCAACAAGAAACGATAAATATGTTTGGGAATTATATGCAGATAATTCTTCCTTAGCTACAGTTCAAGATTATAATGGTAGAAAAGAAAAAGGTATCGTTTATAAGTCAATCGACAATAATGTATATACAGTTGTCGATTCATATATTGAAAATCACACTGGAACAGATACTACAACGACAGAAAAAAGTGATACAACGAAATATGCTGGTAGATATGATGTTGTTTCTACTATCACTCCTGGTTATAGAAAATACCAATATACAAATAGAGATGCAGTAAAAGATGCAGTTAAATATTCACATAATATGGAATCAATTGATTTTGATATTATGCATTCATATAGAACAGGATTTAAGAATGATATTTCCGATGATATCTATACATATGATATTAAGGTAGTATCAATTCCAAATGCAGATGGCTCATTTAATACTTCGGTAAGATCATGGGTTAGCGTAAAGAGAAATGGAGCATCAAGTGGTGTTAGTGCATCGTATCATGTAGAATATGAAGTTGATTTAGTCTTCACTGGTGCTGGTGCATTATTAGAAGTAACATATAATCATAAAGAATATAGTGATAAACAATATGATTTTGAAAGAAATCAATTTAAAACAGGTGGAATTGATGATCCAGTTTCAGAAAAAGATATGTATTGTAAATATACATATGGTGAAGCAAAAACTACAAAACCAAATATCGATATTTCAAAATATTTCGTTTCATCAATTACTGATTTAAAGATTGTTGATTCTAAAGGCGAAGATTCTGAGATTAACAGAATGGATACTCTTGAAATGTTTGTTGAAGCATCTAATTATGCTGCATCTGGCAAGAAGTATGTTTCTTGTACATTTGCTCCTGCAACTGCATTAGATGTATGGCAATATGGTATTGTTGATTCATCTAATAAATCTGTTGTTAATAACAGAAAAAATGATCCAGTACAATATCCATTTGAATGGGAAGGCAATCAAGGTGGAACAACAACATTAACAATCGGAAACCATACTAAAAACACTGGTGTTAAAGGTACTTTTGAAGCAACAAGCCCAGATCAAGTTAATAACATTAAGACGGTTTGGGTCTATTCAGTAAATGAATATGCTAATGAAAACTGGAATTCTTCTAGTGGTAAAATCTACGCTGGTGGAAAAGACAAGGTAAAGATTACTGCAACTTTAGTTAATAATTCATATGATCAATACCCAGATGTTGAGATTGTCTCATCAAATCCAGATTTCTTAAAAGCAGAATATAAAATTGAAGATGGATATTTATATTTAGACGCAACTGGAGCTTTAGGTATTACTTCAAATACATCAATTACTCTTACTGTAAATGCTCATTATGCAGATAATTACGGACCAAGTAAATTATCTGTTACAATTCTTCCAGCACTCAATAATATTGAATCAGTTGAGGGAGATTGGGATTTAAATGATCCAAATGGAAGTGCTGCAGCAGCTGGATTTAATGCATCAATTAAATTTACTGAAGGAACTACTAAAAATAGTGGAACTGGTTCTATTACCGTAGTTGATGGAACTGATACATACGTTGTTTCATTTGAATATGCATTTAATCCAGATACTCAAACTATTAAAGCATCAAAAGCTTCTACGACAAAGAATGGTAGTAAATTTGGTACATCTACATCAATTACTTTCGATATTAATGTAGATACTGGATATATTGGTGTCTATTGTGGTATCTCATTATATTCTGTAGATAGTGAAAATGAAATGTCAAAAAGTGTATTTGTCCTTCTTGGTGATTACATCGAAGACGGCGATGGATTTGGAGAATATCTATTCGATGATTTTGCAAAAAGAGCATAATCATATCTAACAAATTGATTAATCAATAATCCGAAAACTAGTCATAATAGGATAATCCTATATGTGACTAGTTTTTTTTGAAATAAAAACTCATTTTGTTTCCAAAATGAGTGTCAGTTATTGTTATTTTAATGTTATTTTAATTGTACATTTTGATGAATCTCCATCAATAACTTTGAATTTATACTTTAAGGGAGTTTCATTAATATATTCAACATACTCTAAGGATTCTCCAATAGTAAATAATGTTGAATCACTTCTATTTGTATTACTATTAATGTAAGTCTCTCCATTTTTAGTATTAATTTGGGAGATTAATTTAAATTGACTTGAAGTATTATTGAATTTTATTGATCCTTTTGAATCTAATTGACTACATACATGAAGTACCCTTACTCCGGGAATGGTAAATGGTTTATCTCTTTCTGAAAGGTGAGTAGGAGTATAATATTCTAACATAAAGTATTCTTGATACATCTCCTTCTCTTTATTAAATTCGTTTGCAAGAATGATCGTATCACCTGTTGCTTGAAAAGATTTTAGTTCTTGAATTAGTTCTTTATTGTTATCATTTAAATCAATTACAGTTGGACTAGTCCATCCAAGAATGGATTTTGTGTAAGCGTTATGATCTCCACATGGAGAACCATTATCGTTATCCATTAAATCTGCTCCACCTAGACCGCCTTTTGTTGCACCTTTTGATGTATCGTAGTCATAATAATCATCAACTCCAAATAAGTGTGCGGTTTCATGAATGATGGTTTGAGTATTATTTTTTAGTCCGTCTTTAGTGAAGAAATCTAATCCACACCAAATATAATTTCCTAATCCAACATTGTCGAATTTATCATCATCGACGTACCAGGATGTATATGCCCACCAAAACATATTTTTGTATGTGTAATCAACAGGATGGTCATAAATCATATAGATGCAATCGATAATTCCGTCTTTATCAGCATCGAAATCATTGTAATCGTATGTTGAATCAAAATGATTTAAAATCTCTTTATATAGGGCTCTAGAAGCGTTTGTATTATATGAATCACCATTAAAGTTTGCTTTTGATTCATAATATGTCGAAGGCTTTTCTGAAATATATGTATCTAGGAAAACGAATTCGAAATTCAATTTGTTATAACTTGATTCTTTATAAAATGATTTTACATCTCTCCACTCTGGAACATAATCTGAATCTGATGGGGTATCAAATGCACCTTTTATTAAATCTGTATTCATTGTCGTAGTATCATTTGCAAAGTGAACAGGTACTACTAACGCCTTAACTTTTCCTAAGGAAGGGCAAGATTTTTTTGAACGCGACTTTAGTGTTTTAGTAATATCTAATCTATAAGATAGTGGTTGAGTTTCACTAGAGATATCTGAAGATGAAATTGGCAAATCTTCACTCGAACTACTACTTAATAGAGAAGAAGTGTTACCTCCTCCACAACTAACAAATGTTAGAAGAATAAGAGGGAGTAACACTTTTTGCTTTTTAGATAATGATATCATTTGGATAATTGATTGTTGTTGTGCCAATTGATGTAAGAGTGTACGTCTTCTTGTATGAAGCAATACTTGTTCCTGATTCGATATATAATGATGTTTCAAGTTTTGAGATTACATTGTTTTCTAAATAGATATGTAATCCGTAATAATAATCACTAAAACCAAATATTGAACCAACTAATTTTTGTTCTGTCGCTTTATCTTTAGGCATTATATAGCCTTTTTCTGCATTATAGATGAAATCACTTGCATCTAAGGAAGCTAGATTTAATTGATCAAGAGCAAAGTTTGCAACTGCGTTATTGTATTCTTCAGTTCCAGATAAATTAGGGGTATGTGTACCATCTGCATTATCTTGATAGTATGTAAATTGTCCATTACCTGAATCAATTAAATAGTCAGTATATGTGATGTTTGTCTTTGCATTTGTATATCTATATTCTGCATTGCCATCAGCATATTTCGATGAAGTATGAACTGTTGCGCCTGTCATTGAACCAAGTATTACTTGTTCCCATAAGCATGAAACAGAATAGCTTGCATCGTGACTATTTTCTAGGAATTCGATTGCAGAAGCTTGTTCTTCAGTTAATGCAACTCCAGTGTATTCTTCATTCTTGTAGTATGGTTGGTTACCAACGTAATCTTGTGTTGTAGTTGGTAATTCGATGTTTACCCAGTCTTGATCTGCGAATACGATTGAATAATAATATACGGACTCTCTATAAATGGAAATTGCATTTATTTCTGAAATGAAACCTCCATCATAATTAATGACTAATTTCTCCCAATATTCATTTGCTCTATCACCAAAGATGTGTTTTGCAACTTCTGTTAAACAAGCACTATCAATAGGATTTAGAGTCTTTTTTTCTTCATTTACTAAGAATGTATCTGCCCAATCAATATTGCTTAGATCTAATTTATCAATAGCAGAAGAAAATTGGAAATAGTATTCATTTTCTCCATCGATTAATTGGTATTCCTTTTGACCTCCCATGTCGATATAGTACTCATAAGTGTTAGTGGCTTCATCTTCATGAAAGTAATCTGTGTAGAATTCATCATCTTTTTCATATGTGATTTGAATCTTATTATCTTGATATTGATAATCGGTTACTAATGTTCCAACGTGTTGACGATTTGTAACTGTTGATACAGTATAAGTTAATGAAAAATTGAATTCACTTTTTGAATTGTATGTTTTAAATAATTTGCTTACATCAGAAATTGAAGTGTATTTTTCTTCACTACTAGTGCTTTCGCTACTAGTAGTAGAAGAAGTAGTAGTTGATGATTCTGATTTTGCTTCACTACTGGATGATGAACTAGAAGATGGAGTACAACTAACACAAATCATTGATAATGATAATAAACTAACTAATAATAATTTCTTGTTTTTCATATGTTTTGTTTCTCCTTTCTATCTTTCACTTTCTTTTTTCTTTTTGTAGATTATTAAACCAGTACCTAATAATCCTAAGCTTGCAGTTAATGAAGAAATTGCAATAATTGATCCTTTGCATCCTTTCTTTTCTGGCTCTGGTTCTGGTTCTGGATCTATAGATGGAATAACTTCCCAAATTGCCTTTAATGTAATATCTCCAGTGATTGGAGTAGAGAATGAGAAGTCGTTTCCTTCTGAATCAACCCATTTAACGAAATTATAACCTTCTTTTGTAGGATTTGATGGAGCAGTTGCACATGTATCTTCTGTGACTTTTAATGGAGAAATGTTTGATCCACCATCTGTATCAAATGTAACTGTAAATTCTGCAAATACTACTTTGTTAATTTGTTTCTTTGCAAAGAATTTGTCATAGATAAATGTATCATATCCTTTTGCATCGTTATCATAAATGATTGTTAATTCGATGTCCTCATTTAAACCTACATAATCGTAGAAGTTATTGTAATAATAATATACTGTCCAATATGAATTACTATACATATCTTTTAGTACTGGAGGTAAATTATCCTCTTTTAATTGTTTGATGTAATTAACGAGGTTTGAATTATAGTAACCCTCTAATGTTGGAGCTTGTTTGCCTAAGAATTCATACGTTGCCAATTTGGAGCATGAATAGAATGCGGAATCACCAATTGTTTTTAAGGAAGTAGGGAATGTTACTTTCTCAAGTAATTCATTGTATGTGAATGCGTATTCTTGAACTCTTGTTGTGTTATCGATAATTCTATATTCTTTATCTGCTTTCATAATTGGATAGCATTCAAGAGTGTATGTTTTATCAAGATTTTCTGTATATAATACACCTTTATCTAATGCCCATCCGTTTGCTTTAACAGTATCTTTTCCACCATTTGTGAAAGAAATTAAATTCTTGTTCATATAAAATGCACAAGCATTAATCTTTTTGAGAGTATTTGGTAGTTCAACTGTAGTTAATTTTGTTGAAGTAAATGCATAACTTTCTATTGATTCTACCTTTGGCATATCAATTGATGAGATTGATGTTCCTGAGAATGCGAATATATCAATTACTTTACATTTTGGTAATGAGATTGATAATAAGGCAGAATTTTGGAATGCGCCTTCTTTGATTTCTTCAACATTTGACAATGTGATTGCTGTTAATTTATTGCAATCATAGAATGCTTTTGCACCGATTACATTAACGTGATCCATGTTAATAATATCCAATGAATCACAATCATAGAATGTTCCATTAGGAAGAGTAGTAAGAGTATTTGGTAATGTAACGTTATTTAATGCTTTACATGAAATGAATACTGATGTTCCTAATGTTTCCAATGATGATAATGTTACTGTTTGAAGCGCTGAATCTCCATCAAATGCTTGATCTTTAATTGAATTAACATTTGATAAGTCAATTGTTTCTAATGAAGTCATTTTTGCAAATGCGAATTCATTAATTATTTTAACGTTAGGAATATTAACTGTTTTAACTTTTGAGATTCCATAGAATGCATATGCAGGAATCGATGTTAAGGTATTGCTAAATGTGATTGAATTAACGTTTTCACAACCATAGAATGCAT
The DNA here is from genome assembly GCA_945873815.1 of uncultured Caryophanales bacterium. Classification (GTDB taxonomy): domain Bacteria; phylum Bacillota_I; class Bacilli_A; order RFN20; family CAG-449; genus UBA3210. The sequence goes on along the minus strand of CAMCEE010000003.1, from coordinate 115,686 downwards.
GTGAACCAATTGATTCTGCGTTTGAAATATTAATTGTTTCTAAGAGCTTAGCCCCTTGGAAAGCACCTTTTCCAATTGATTTTACATTTGATAGATCAATTGTTTTAACATTTGATTCAGCAAAAGCATAATCACCAATTGTAACATTTGTTGAACCTTCTAAATCGACGATAGCACCACTTGAAATGAATGATTTATAGAATGCATGATCTTTAATTATCGTATTTGATTTGATTGTAATCTTTCTTAATGAACTAATATTAGAAAGAGCATATGAATCAATTACTGCGCCTTCTGCAAATGATATTTCCTCAATAGAAGAACTATTGAAAATATTAGAAGATAGGTCATTAAATACGTAATTTGAAATTGTTTTTAAGTTTGGAGTATTTGCAAATGAATATTCACATAATTCTGCATTTGAAGATGAGAAGTCAATTGATGAGACTAATGATTCTTTTAATGCATATGCTCCCAATTTTTCAAAAGTTGATGGTAATACAATTTCTGTAGTTGTATTTCCACCTAATGCTCCAGGAGCAATTTCTTTAATTCCATCAAATGAAGAGATAATCTTTGTGATTGGAGCAAGTACTAATACTGTTCCATCTTTTGAGTATAATACTCCATCTTTGACTGAATAAATTTCACTATCATTATTTAATTTAATTCCAACTAATCTATTTGCACCGATTAATGGGGCACCATTTACTACATTGATTACTGTGCTTGACGATAAGTTAATTGTTGTAAGTGAAGAAGAAGAGAATATTTTATCACCTAATGTAATTGTTCCATTTGGAAGAGTGATATTTTCTATTCCTGTATTTGAGAATGCTCCTTCATTAATTGTTACGTTTGAATTATCTGCAAATTTGACGCTAGTTAATGATTTACATCCCTTAAATGCATCTTTAGAGATAATGACATTTGGGTTTGTAAATGTAACACTAGTTAATGACTTACAATTTTGGAATGCTCCTTTTCCGATATAAGGTTGATCTAGAACAAGAGTTTCTAAACCTGTGTTTGCAAACATGTAATCACCGATTGCAGTATTCTTAGAAAGAATAACATTCTTTAATGAAGTACATCCATCAAAGATGTGGTATCCATAATATCTTGAATTAGATAAGTCAACGCTAGTTAATGAAGTACATCCACTGAAGGCATAGCTACCAATGGAAACAACATTCTTAAGGTTGATTTCTCTTAATGATGTACAATTTCTAAATGCATCATATAGAATTTTTCCTAAATGGCTATCATCTGGAATTGTTACAGTTTCAAGATTCTTATCATCGTAGAATGCTCCTTGATATAATTCTTTTGTTTCTGAAGGAATATTAATTGAAACTAAATTTGATAATTTAGCAAAAGCATAACCATAAATTGTTTCAATATCTTTAGGTAAGATAATCGATTTAATGAATTCATTTCCATATGGCTTTCTTGCAATTTCTTCCTCACTATCTAAATAGTATTGACATAATGAGAATGCGTATTCGCCAATGTATTTCAAGTTCATTGATTCTGATAGTGCTACTATTTCTTCAGCACCTTTATAGTTTTGGAAGAATGAACCGGAATAGATATAAGAATCTTGTACTTCAACTTTGAATGAATCTTTAATTCTTGTTCTCTTTCCATCTTTGCAAACGTAGACATATACAGCATCAGTACCAGTTATCGAAGCGGTTAAGATATTTGTTGCATCGTCAATATCAACTGGTGAACCATATTTCCATTCAATTGAATAATCTTCTAAATCTGCATACCAAGGAGAAATAATAGTATTAAGTTTAATTTGTTCACCAGGGTATAGTTTTATTGTTTTTGAAAAATCGTAATGTGTTGTACCTATTTCACCTATTGATGAAGGTTGAGAATCATCATTAAACATATAAACTACTTCATATGAATTGATTTCGATTGATTCAGGAACTGCTTTATCAAATTTTTTATAGCCTTGATCATTTGGACCTAAAACTTTAACTTTTAATTTTAATGTTGTCTTGAATGTTGGAGAAGAACCATATAATGTTGCAGTACCTCTTGATAAACCAACGATTTCTCCATTTTTAACAGCTACAGATTTTGAATTTGTTGTCCATGTGAATCCTTCTAACATTGCGCTTTCGAGATTTACATAGTCATTGACGCTGATTACCTCATTTTCTGAAATAATTATTTCATCTTGTGTGACTGATAAATCCTTATAATCTGAACCATTTAATGGGATGTAATATAATGATGAGTTCATTGCGTAATCATCTACATATAGATAGAATTGATCTGGAGTAGCTGAATTTATAATTGAGTCAATGTATTTTGTTATTTCAATTCTTACATGAGTTGTTTCACCTGCTTCATTTTGATATACCGGAGTATTAGGAGCTAGTGAAGATAATTTATAAGGATTTGTTGCGTTTGGTGATTTGTTTTCTTCAATAATACATGGAGAATAACTCATGACGTAACGATTATCGCTTAAATCAACTTCAACGTAATAATTGTATTTACCTGTCTTAGGGTTGAGTTCTTTAAAGTATTCAACGTTTTCTAAGGTTGGTGCTTCATAGTCGACATAGAATGAGAATTGGATTTTTCCGTGCTCGAGATTATCTCCACCTTCATAATCTAATTCAGCATCTAGAGTAACTAATAGCTTTGTATTATTTGCAATACTATTTTTTAATGCGGAGAATGTTTGATCTTCAGAATAACCCAAAACAGATCCTGATCCTTGATAAAATGTATCTTTTCTGACGTTATATTTGATATCTTCCATATATACTTCGCCAGATATTGCATCTGAAATAGTAAATGTTAGTTTTTTTGGTGCTCTTAGAAGTCCACCATTTACCATATAGAAACTATGAATTGCTTCTTCATATAGAGATATAGCAGCTTTATCTTCTGTTGCGAGAATTTGTTCGTATTTACTATTATCGATAGAATATACGTAACCACCTAATGGAATCATATAGAAATCGCCATAGTGACCATAAGGAGTCACTGCATTTAATGCAGGGTGAATACGATCGACTTCTTTTATATCTTCATCATATAATTCTGGGCATTGAATGTCATAATAAGTTAAGTCCCAGATTGGAGCTTTTAACCAATCTCCATAGAATGCTAGGAATGGAATTGATAAGTCGATACCATTTGCATCTTGAGAATATAAATTGACAAATCCGTCAATATACATACCATTAGGGAATTGATCAAGGTGAGTTCTATCTTCATTTGAAAGATTGATAGTAACTGTGATTTCACCATCTTCTCCAGCAGGTACAGTAACTTTTGTTCCATTAACTGTAACGTTTGAAGATGATTTGATGCTTACATTTGGATTTAATATATATGCATCATTTGAAATTGTATTGATTCCTTTATCACCAAATGTGATTGATTCAGACATTGTTGTTGTTTTTATGTCATATGTTGAAGGCGTATCACCAATGTTTTTAATGTTGAATTTTAATTCATAAACACCTGTTTTTGTTTTGTCATCACCTAATTCTAATTTTACTTTATCAGAATCTCCAACATGTAAATATGTTGTTGCATTAATTGCATTTTGTAATGAAGCCATACCTGCACCTTGTTTACGAGGAGAATATGGATTATCATCTTCGTTATGACATTGATTTGCGGTAGACATTAATAATTGTTGTGATAGTTTTGTGATATCAACATTGTTCATTTGTTCGATTGGCTTATTTGTTAATCTAACCCAATTTTCTTGAATATATTGTCTTAATGCAATGACGATACCACTTGTATTTGGCGCAGACATTGAAGTTCCGGAGAATTCTTCATATCTACCACCGATGACTGCAGAAAGAACATCCCCACCACATGAAGTAATTTCAGGCTTTAACGTTAAATCTGGGTTAGGACCGACAGAAGAGAAATCTGACATAAATGGTCCTGCTTTTAAGTATTTGCTTATTTTTAATTTACCTGTTCCTTTTTCCTTTAGCTTTAATCCTAATTTATTTGTGATTGAAGCTGCTGGAAGTTTAACTGAATCACCACAGGTCATTCTAATTACACCAGAAGTATTGTTATAAATAAGAACCGCTGTTGCACCAGAAGTTAAAGCTGAAGCAATTTTGGCTTCGAATGTTAATACACCACGTTCGATAACAGCAATCTTATCTCTGACGTTAACCTTTTTGAAATCATCATCTGTTCCAAGTCCTGGGACAACAACGTAATCCAATTCAAGTTCATCAGTTTCAATATCTTTTTGGTTGTCTGGATTTCTTCTATTCCAAATTGCAAATATATCTTCGATGAAGTTTTTTTCATTTGATTTGTTATCAGAAGCTTCAGTGAATGTAATAGGAGTATTACCATCAGCTAATAGATATGGTGTTTTTTCACTTTCTACAGATGCGACTGTAAATGATGTAGTATAAGAACCTGGTGAACCAATCGTATTAGATTCAGGACTCTCGATTCTATTTGTTCCATCAACTGCAGTGTATGATTGATAGTAATCATTACCTGCTGAAACAACTAATGAAATACCTAATTTGGTAAGTTTTTCATAAATTGCGTTAATCTTTTCTTCTATTCTCTCGTTCTCATCGCTTACTCCATATTCATAAGAGAATCCACCGACAGATCCTAATGATTCATTAATGACATCGACACCAAGTAATGCAGAATCTTCAAGAGCTAGTATGATAACATCACTAGGTGCTTTTTCTTCTTCATCAGGGAAAACTTTCATGAAGGCTAATTGTGCTTCAGGAGTGACACCTGAGAAAACATTATCTTCTTCACCTACGATGATACCTGAAACGTGAGTACCATGATCAGATTCTGCAGGTAATACGTCCGAATCTTTATCCGCATAGTCGTATGCGAAAGGAACTTTGTTTGAAATGTAAACATCATCAACGGAAAGTGTTCCTTTTTCGTTGACGGATTCGCAACTCATTTCCTCTGAATTGAGAAGATCCTTAATATCGTTTTTTGATACTCTTGGAGAAGATACGCTTCCTTTAAATGCTGGATGATTGTAATCAAGACCAGAATCTAATACTGCAACAAACATTCCTTCACCTTGATATTTAGTATCGTTTTTGTAAAGACCATTTTCGTCATCACATCCAGAGTTATTATTTGTAGCATTAGTATTTGATTGAACTCTAGGCATATCATAAGTTTGAGAAATCATAACTTCTTTAACACCAGGGAAGTTTCTGATCTTTTCAACATTGCTATATGTTGTTGTAGCAGCAAAACCATTCATTAATACAGTGTAGTTTCCTTTAATGCTTGAAATATAATTTGCTTTTAATAATGATTTTGCTAAGTCTGCTTGAGCAGTAACCATTCTGTTATTTAATGAAATACCTGTACTTGATTTTGCAAACTCTCCAATTTTCTTATGCTTTGATTTCTTTGCTAAGAATTGATCAGCTTGCGTGTCACCTTCCATTTCAACAATGATTGAGATTTCTTGAGAATACTTATCATTGGAATTTGTAGTAAGAATAGTTTTATTAAAGTTTTTTGATACGTCTAAATAATAATCTCCAACTAATTTTCCAAAATCTAGTTTATCTTCGATTTTTTCATTGACATCTAGGTTGTTCTTAGTAGAACAAGAAGATAGGGTAGAAATGAATAACATTCCAATCGTGGAAATGACACAAAATTTTGTTATTTTTTTCATTTTGCAATTCTCCTATTCTTTAGAATATATATAATATATTCGTAAAACGATAATATTCTATCACTTTTGACATCCTATTACAATAAAAAAAGAGAAAGATGACAAGATAAAAAATAAAAGCATTACTTTATGTAATGCCTTTAAATTCCTATTGATTTGTATTATCAGTTAGTGATGCTAGTCTAGCAAGTTTTTTGATTGTTTCGATGACGGAGATTGCTCTTGATCTTTCTTTATAAACTTCACCAGCTAAGACTAGACGATTTTGTTTATTGTAAAGCTTGAATTGATATAAATCGTTTTTGTCTTTAGAAATAAAGAAACTTCCTTTATATACGCAGCGTCTAAATGTTTCACATGCTTCGATACAAGAATCTTTTGATTTGTATATTTGCGATGTAGCAACGACTACTCCGTTTGCTGCGAGTAATTGATATATGAAACCATTGCCTTCTTTTTGAATAACGAATTTACCAGTGTTTACTTCTTCTATTTCAATTTTGATTTCTTCTACTTCACTATGTTCTGAATCTTCATCGGAAGCAATGACAATATCGGTTGTAGCCCATCTATTATATGATTTAGAAGCAGACATAGCACTTGCTTTTGTTTTATATGAAGCAGAGGTTGCTAAGCAACGTCCTTGCTTTGTTAAAATCATAAAATAGAATAACCCATGTTTATCTTCGACAAAATCAATCTTTAGATTATCTAGATTTTTCTTTAATGTTTCAATTCCATTTCTAACTGATTTTTCACTAGTATATGGCTCGGAGACAATGAGGATTTCGCCATTTGATGCCTTTAATTTGTATCTCCAGTTTGTCTCTCCTTCACGTACTAGGATAAACTTTCCTTGAGCTCCTTTTTTTTCTTCATTAGAAGAAACATTAGGAGCAGTTTCTTCTTTTTTCGCTTTCTTTGGAACTGCTTTTTTTACAGGTGCTTCCACGACTTTTGACTCTTCTTTTATAGTTTCTTCTTTAACAGGTTCTTCTACAGGAACTTCTGGAATAACACGATCTGGAGTAAAGTCTAAATCGACCTCTTTTGGACCTGTTTTTTCTCTACTTCTTTTTGCAGATTTTTCTTCAACTTTTTTCTTTGAAACTGCCTTTTTCTCAGGTTCTTTTACTGGTTCCTTGATTGGCTCTTTTTTTGCTTTTGCATTTGTTTTGGTTGCCATTTCGTTAACTTGTTTAACCATTTCTCTTGCTAGTGCAATTTCTTCTGGTGTTGGAACAATATCGTCTGTTTCTTTCTTTTGGTCAACTTTTTGAGTTTCTTTAATCGGCTCTTCTTTTGTTTCTTCTTCTACAGGAACTTCTTCGCTTGGATGTTCATCAACTGAAGTCTCATCAACTGGTTCTTCTTGATTACTAGTTACTTCATTAGTAACTTCCTCTTTTTCTTCTTCTTTATCATCAGTTTCTTTATCATCAGTTTCTTGAATTTCTTCTTTATCTTCTTCTTCTTCTTTTTCATTAAGTTCTAATGTTTCGGATTTCTCAATCGTTTCTTGAGCTTGCTTAATCAACTTCTTTTTCTTTTTTGATTTTGAAACACTGATAATGATAATTAACAATATAATCAAAACGACTAGACCAACTAGTCCATAGAAAACATAAGCTCCATATCCGCTTAATGCTGGAATTAATCCTTCAATCCAACTAGAGAATGGATTAATAATTGTTTCGTTGATCCATTTGATTGCTTGATCAATGAATTCTACTAAAAAAATCATAACTATTTACCCCCTAATAATAATTCAATGATTACGTTCATTAATAATTGTACAATTATTTTCTTGAGAATTAAAGAAGAAATAAGAGGAAAATTGTAATTTTATGTATATAAACTATAATATTCTTATATTTTCCTATTTGTAACATTAACAGAATGATTTCTCATCAAGAACTATCTTAAATGAAGGAAAGAATACAATATAATCAATACTATCAAATGCTTAATACAAATATTTGAAAAAAACTAAAAAAATAGTTGCAAATGGAAAAATGGTATGATAACATTCTATTTGCGTTAAGAAATTAGCGCCTAGGCCTCTAAAAATATGCCGACCTAGCTCAATTGGCAGAGCAACTGATTTGTAATCAGTAGGTTGCTGGTTCGATTCCGGTGGTCGGCACCATTATTAATTAAATAATCCCTAAAATTAGGGATTTTTTTATTGCTTTATCGTAAACGTTATAAATATATAGAATCGACTCAATTGTTCGAACATCAAATAATATAACTAGGAGGTTCGAATATGAAAGATAATAGATTTTTAGAATAATTGTAAATGAAGATTTAAATAAGATAGAGTGAAAATTAGGATTCTTCATCTATTATTTCACTTGACAGTATTTATATAATCAATTATTATCATTATGAGAATATTATCAAAATGATAATGTTTGAAGGAGGCATATCATGAAAAAGAAAGAATTTGCAAAATACGTGATGAATTCTACAAGACAGCGTATCATTCAAAGTATTATTTTTGCGCGTAAGGCTTCGACAAGCGATATTGCAAAAATACTCGATGATATTCCTCAAGCTACTCTTTATAGAAATATTAAATCTTTATTAGATAATGGATTTATTGAAATTGTCGAAGAGAAGAATATTAGAGGAGTAGTTGAAAAGTATTACAGCCCAGCTAAAAATAAAGTTTTTTCAGAGAATCCTACAAATAAAGAATTAAATGATGTTATTCAAGGATTGTTATTTGAAATCGGAAGAAGTTTTAAAACATACTTTTCTGATTCGAATAATGATTCTATTAAAGATATGTTAGGACTTTGGAATGCAACATTAATTCTATCGGATGAAGAATATAGTCATTATCTAAATGATCTTAATGCATTGATTAAAAGATATATTGGAAAAGAGAAAACACCAGATAGAAAAATTAGAAATATTTGTACTATTTCGTTACCAAGTAAAGGAGAAAAAAATGAGCGTACTACAAATTAAAAATTTAACAAAAACTTATCCTGGAGGAAAAGTGGCAGTAAAAGATTTATCACTTGATATCGAACCAGGTGATATTTATGGATTTATTGGTCATAATGGTGCTGGTAAAACTACTGTGATTAAATGTGTGACGGGAATTATTGGATTTGAAAAAGGAGAAATCTATATTGATGGAATATCAATAAAAGAAGATTCACAAAAAACAAAATCAATAATAGCTTATATTCCTGATAATCCTGATTTATATGATTATTTAACAGGTATTCAATATTTGAATTTTATTGCTGATGTTTTTGAAGTCGATAAAGAAACAAGGAATAATAGAATAGAAAAATATGGTAAATTATTTGAAATATACGGAGATTTGGGGTCTTTAATTAGTTCATACTCACATGGTATGAAACAAAAACTTGCGATTATTTCTGCACTTATTCATCAACCAAAATTACTAATTCTCGACGAACCATTTGTTGGTTTAGACCCTGTTGCAACAATCAAATTAAAAGAGATTATGCATGAGTTATGTTCTATGGGAAGTGCTATATTTTTCTCAACTCACGTATTGGATGTAGCAGAAAAATTGTGTAATAAAATTGCAATTATTAAAAAAGGAGAATTAATTGCTTCCGGAAAAATTGAAGAATTAACTGAAGGAAAATCATTAGAGGATGTATTCATGGAGGTAGTTACAAATGTTAAATAGAATTTGGTTAATTACAAAACTTGAAATATGTAATCTTTTTGGAATTAATCAACTTAGACATAGTAATGATAAAAAAGAAAAATCGAAAACTTTTGGATTTTTCTTTGCTTATCTTATTCTTTACATCGTATTTGGCTTTTATTCATTTATGTATGCAACAATCATGTGCGATGTAGGAGCAGCTTCAAGCATACCTTCTATGTTCACTTTGATTGGTTTTGTTTTAGTAGTATTCACAACAATATTAAAAGCGGGTAATGTCTTATTTAATTTGAAGAGTTATGAACGCTTAGCTCCGTTACCTGTTAGACCAATAGAGATTGTTATTTCACGTTTTATAAATATTTATATTACTAGCGTAATCTCTGCATTAGTATTTTATTTGCCTGCAATGATAATTGGTGGAATAAATCTTTCTGCAGGCATAGGATATTACGGAATGCTATTACTTCAAGTGATTTTAATGCCTTTACTAGCAATTGCAGTTTCGATTTTATTTGGAACGTTACTAACCTTAATAGTATCTAAAATCCCACATAAAAATGTTTTTAGAACGATATTGATGGTTGTATTCTTAGTTGGGGTATTAGTATTATCATTCATTATGCCAAATGAAACTCCAGAAGAAATTGAAGGACTTGGAACAATGATTATTCAAGCGACAGATTCAATAAATAAGTATTTTATTGTAGGTAAGTTTGTTCAAAATTCAATGGTTGATGGTTCTCTTCTTGATTTATTATATTGCATACTTATTGAAGTTGTTCCTTTTGCAGTTGTTGCTTTCTTCGCATCATGGAAATTCGTTCCTCTTTGTCAAAACCTTAATGCGACAAGAAAAACAAAAGCAAAAGAGATTAAAGAAACAAATGTATCATCTACTTTATTTGCTTTAGTTAAAAGAGACATAAAAAGACTATTATCTAGTTCGTTATATTTAGTTAACTCTTGCTTTGGATATATTCTATCAGTTATTTTTGCAATAGTGATTCCTTTTACAAATATTCTTCCTAATCTTGATTCGATGGGAGTAGGTGATTTATCAGGAAGAGTTATTGCATTTGCTATGGGATTTGCAATCTTCCTTAATTCTCCAACTTCATGTTCCATATCTATCGAAGGAAAGAATTGGTGGATTTTAAAGTCATTACCAGTTAAGACCAAGGATGTGATGAATAGTAAGATTATCACTAATCTCATTGTTGTATTACCTTTCTTTCTAATTTCAACAATAATTAATTGCGTGTTTTTAAAAACTGGCAATTGGTTGGATTACGTATTTGTCGTATTAGTTCCATTTGTTGGAGTATTCTTCTCTGCAGTATTTGGACTTTGGATGAATTTAAAATATCCTTATTTAAATTGGACAAATGAAGCAGAAGCTTGCAAGCAATCTAAGTCCGTTGGATTTATGATGTTGTTTTCAATGTTAATTCTTGCTGCATATGCAATACCATGTTTTGCACTTAAAGGTCCATTTAACACAATCTATTTGTTTTCATTCTCATTGGCATTAATTATTTGTACAATATTAATGTATAAAAAGATTTGTAATACGAATATTCAAAATATTGATTAGAAAAGGAGATTATATGGATGTTGTAAAACTTAAGCCGGCAGTAAAGGATTATATATGGGGCGGAAATAAACTTTTTAAGTGGGGTAAGTTTTCTTCTAAACCAGTGATTGCAGAAAGTTGGGAATTATCCTTCCATCCTGATGGATTATCTCTTATTGATGGAGGTAATTATGATGGATTACCATTAAAAGAAGTTGCCTCAAAGGAAGATCTTGGAAATAGAATCAATGATTTTCCTTTCTTTCCACTACTTGTTAAGTTAATTGATGCAAAAGAAAATCTCTCCATTCAAGTTCATCCTAGTGATGATTACGCCTTAAAAAACGAGGGTTCATTTGGAAAAACAGAGATGTGGTATGTTCTTGAAGCGGAAGAAAATGCTGGATTATATGTTGGATTTAAAAAAGATGAGAATATTAATGATGTAGAGAAATCCTTAAAAGATGGTACTCTTCTAGAAAAACTAAATTTCTTTAAAGTAAAAAAAGGTGACATGTATTTTATTGAAGCTGGAACTATTCATGCGATAGGAAAAGGAGTCACTCTAATAGAAATACAACAATCATCAAACCTTACGTATCGACTCTATGATTATGATCGTGTAGATAAGAATGGACATAAAAGAGAATTGCATATCGATAAGGCTTTGAATGTTATTAATCTTAAAAAATATAATCCTATTATTTTTTCAAATAATGTTTTGGCAGAATGTAAATATTTCATCTCTTCATTAGGAGATTCTTCAATGAAAGAATTGAGGGCTTTTGCAGATTCTTTTATTACTTTTACTGTAATTGAAGGAGAAGGAAAAGTGAATGATATAGATTGTAAAAAAGGAGATACTTTTTTTATTCCAGCAAATAAAAAAGCCGAATTTAAAGGTGTTTTTTCATTTATTTATTCTAGAATTTGAAAAATGATTGAAATATGAATGTGTTGTTATTAGAATATCATTTGTTGATTTTAGGAGATGAAAAATGAAGGATTTGACTAAAGGTAACACTTTCCTTATTTTGTTTAGATTTGCGATACCACTTATTATTGCAGGAGTTGTTGCTCAATCATATAATTTGATAGATTTGATAGTGGCAGGGAATTTCATTGGTTCAGATGCATTATCTGCAACGGGATGCACTTCGACTTTAATACAATTTTTGTCTTCTTTATTTTGGGGATTTGGCGTAGCTGTTTCTGCGATAGTTGGAAAACTATATGGCTCGAAACAATATGAAAGAATACCAGTTGTTATTAAAACTGTTTCTATATTTGTTTCTGGATTAATGGCATTATTATGTGTTGGATTTATTATTTTTTCTCGTCAAACTCTTGTTTTACTTAAAGTCGATGAAGAAATATTTGAAGCAGCGAATTCTTATTTTAGAATCTTTATGGTTTCTTTATTCATACAAGCATTAACTTATATTTGGACTTGCACATTACAAAGTTTAGGTGATTCGCTTTATCCTATGGCTATGACTTTAGTATCTGGACTTGGAAATATCGGGTTAAATCTTTTATTTGTTATTACATTTAATATGGGAATCAATGGTTTAGCATACGCTTCCATTTTATCTTGCTTGATTTCATTGATTATGGGAGTGATTAGAATTCTTGTTTACATAAAGAAATTGGGCGGAAATTATCGCTTAGAATTCTCTTTTTTTGAACTAAAAAAAGTGTCTAAACTGGCACTTCCTTGCATATTACAACAATGCTCTTTATATTTCTCTAGCGTTGTTGTTCAACCATTGATTAATAATATGGGAAAGCAAGTTTCGGGTGGATATGCGATTGCGATGAATGTCAATACTTTCTTAAATGCAATATATCATAATATCTCAAGAGCAGTTTCTGCTTACGTTGCACAAAGTAAAGGTGCAAAACAATATAATAACTATAAAAAAGGAGTTTTCATTGGATTTATTCAACAGCTTTGTTTTGTTGCACCGTTAACTATTATTTGTATCGTATTTGCAAATCCAATATTCTCAATTTTTATGAGAGACAATGATGTTTCTTGCTTACCATATGCGACGCAATTTGCTTATATTTGCATCCCATTTTTGGCGTTTAGTGCTTTAGGTAATTTAATGCATTCGTTTTATAAATCAGTAGGTGCTGTTAAAAGTGTTTTGTTTTCAACGATTGTATTTTCAATAGCTCGTATTTTATTATCGTATTTAATTCCTACAGTTAATCTTATAGATAATATTTATTGGGGACTAGCATTAGCTTGGGTAATTGAGGATGTAATGTTGATGATTATTTATTTTATTGGTATTTGGAAAACTAATAACCATAAAACATATGAAAAGGAATTAAAGTTTAACAAAGTAAGTAAATAATATTGTATAATCTTAATAGATAGGAGAAAAAATTATGGCATTAAAAACAAAAGGAAGGATTTTGGCTTCGTTGATCATTACTGCTATATCCTTTGGTGTGGTTTCTTTATTAAGAAATGCTGATGACATTGAGGATGAAAGTTTAGGATTTAACAAATGGAATATTAATGCAACTGTTAATAAAGATGGTAGTATGAAAATTGAAGAAGAATTACATTTCTTCAATTATTCGGATACAGTTAGAGTATGTGAAAGTAAATTTAAATTCAGTAAAGATGGTAGTTCAACTGCAATTGATTCAGATGATAAAGCATATTTAAAAGAAGACTCATTTACTTGTAGTGTTTTAGTCAATGGAAATAAAAGGTTGAATGAAGTTACTGAAATGATTCCTGTGAATAGTCTTGTTAATGGTGTTGCATATGGATATACGTGGGGAGAACAAGCGTATTATGATGAACGAGGACATAAATTAACAAAAGAAGGAGGATATGATAAGACATTTATCTATATTCCTGCAGGATTACCTTCAGAAGGGTTAGTTATTAAATATTCATATATCATTGAAAATGCGGTGTCAAAATATAATGATTACACTGTGTTAAACTGGAAATTTGCAGGCACATATGATGAAGCTCTTACAAAGAATGTTACAGTTACTGTTAATTTCCCAAGTGAAGCTAGCGCATATGGTGAGAATGTATCAAATGAACAATTTCTCGAACAAGGAATGACTTCAATCGGGTTTGGAACGAATTATGCAAAATATACAAAATTGACACCTACTCAAATTGTTTGCTATGCATCAAAACTTAAAAATAGTTCTCGTGATGAAATTGAGATATTAACAGCATTTAACAATTCGGTCTGTGATTTATTCCCAAATGTAAAAGCAAGTTCTACTAGTACTTCAAATGGAATCAATAAAATTTCTAATATAATAAATAAAGCTTTTGCAGAGGAACAAGAATATTATAATAAGCATAATACTGCTCAAATATGTTCATATGTAATAGGTGTAGGAGGTTTAGTATTATTCCTTTCATTGATCATATACTCATACTTTAAGTATGATAAGGAAAGAATTCCTTTATTCCAAGATGAGTATTATCGTGAATTACCTGGAAAATATGGACCTGCAGCAATGGTATATCTTTATAATGAACAATCGATTACAAAAGATGCTTTGAATGCACAAATTATGGATTTGATTAGAAAAGGATATATTACTATTGATACAAATAATTGTTTATTAACTGATGAAAAACCAAATTATATTATGATTCGTGAAGAAAAAAGCGAAGATGAATTATTGGAATCAGAAAAATATTTATTGAAATGGTTATTCGATGTGATGGCTAAGGGAGAAAATAGAATTTCCTTTAATGAAATGGATGAGTATATGAAAAAATCGTCTAATGCTGAAAAGTATAATGATTGTAATAGAATATGGAATAATCTAACGATAAAAGAAGGAAGCAAATTTAAATGGTTTGATAAGATTAAATCACCAAAGGCATACGCAGGATTATTCGTATTTGGTATAGTTCTTGCACTTATTGGTTGTGGATACATTACTGCATATTATTTATCGTATGTAACTGTGTTAATAGCTTCTCTTCTTATTGGCGTATCTATTTTTGGAATTTTATATCTCCCAACCATTAAAAGAAAATCAGAAGAAGGAATTGAAGAATACTCTAAGTGGAAAGCATTTAATAAATTCTTACAAGAATTCTCACATTTTGAAGATTATCCAATCCCTAGTTTAATTGTTTGGGAAGAATATATGGTTTATGCAACAGCATTTGGTATTGCTGATTTAGTTGAAAAACAATTGAGAATGAAATATAAACAAATGAATAGAGATGCAGAATTTGAAATGAACCCTTTCTTCTATTATCATACTCATTATCATATTTGCCATAGAATGCATATGAACCAAGCAATCGGTATGCAAACTATCGCTAAAGCTAAAGCAGCAGAAATGTCTAAATCAGGCGGTAGAAGTGGTGGATTCGGAGGCGGTTCATCGTTTGGTGGCGGTGGAAGAGGCGGCTCATTCCGTTAAAAATATAAATTACTATCTATATAGTAAAAAATTGTGCTAAAATTATTATAGGAGGAAAAGAAAATGATTAAGTTTTTATTAAGTACAGGTGCAATAGTTGGTATTGTTATTGCTGCAGTTGTTGTTCTATTAATTATCATTCTTGTTGCTGCGATTATTAATTGCTATAACAAGTTAGTAAAAGCAAAAAATAGAGTGGATAACCAATGGGCTCAAATCGATGTTCAAGTAAAGAGAAGATTTGATTTAATTCCAAATCTAGTAGAAACAGTAAAAGGTTATGCAAAACATGAATCTGATATTTTCGGCGCTTTTGCAAAAGCAAGACAAACATATGCAGATGCTTCTAAAGCTCAATCAGCTGAAGGAGTTGCAAAAGCAGATTCAGAATTAACAAAAGCATTAAATGTTTTTGTAAATGCTGTAAAAGAAGAATATCCAGAAATAAAAGCTGATTCGCATTTCTTGAAACTTCAAGAAGATTTAAAAGATTGCGAAGACAAAATTGCATATCAACGTCAATTCTATAATGATGTTGTATTATCTTTTAACAATTTGCGTGCTGTATTCCCAAATGTCATCATTGCAAATATGTTTGGATTCAAAGAAAGAGAATACTTCAAGACTACTGATGAAGTAAGAGAAAATGCTCCAAAAGTAAGCTTCTAAAAAAACAAAGTTGGCATATCTAAATGATTAAGCCAACTTTTTATATGCAATTATTTTTTTTCGATAATTCTTTTATATGTTTCTATCAATGACTTACCTATGGTTTTGAGATTTCTTTCTTCAGCAACTTTAAAACCATTTTCAATTATTTCCGAGTTATTATTTTCTAAAATAAAATTAATTTTCTCGATGAATTCGTCATTGTTATTAGCCATATAACAGTTTTTATTGTTTTCTAGCCATCCATTATAAACTGGAATATCACGAACTAGTAATGGAACTCTTGAAGCTAATGCTTCTAATACTACTATTCCTTCTGTTTCTTCATAACTTGGGAAGAAAAAGCAATCAGCCCCTTGCATTGCTCCTTTAATTATTGCTCCATCAATGTAACCTGCCATAATGACATTTTTTGGACGATGAAGAATAGCTTTATTTATCTCATGTGTAACTAAGATACTATTTAAGGCTCCAAACCAGATGAAAGTAATATTTGGCATTCTTCTTGCAACTTCGATAAAATCGTGAAGCCCTTTTCTTTTAAATAATAAACCAATTCCAATTACAACTTTTTGACCTTCTTTTATCTTGAAATGATTCTTAAATGCGTTAATCTTTTCTAAATCATAAGCATACTCATCTAAATCTATTCCATTTGATATTGCTTCAACAGGACATTTTGTGCATTCATAGTTTTCAATGAGCTTTTTTGAGTAAGGGGTCGGAGTAATAATCATCTTTGCTTCTCCATAGATTTTTGTTAAATTTCTATCAAACCAAGGCTCAATAAAACGCCATAATCTAAAAGATTCTCGGAAATCTTCATATGTTGAATGTCCGTGTACAACACAAGGAATTCCTTTTTTGTTTAATTTTTTTACAAATCGATAAGATTTACTAAAAGAGGAATTAATATGAACAAAATCGTATGTGTCTTTAGGATTGAACGTTGTTTCAATTCCATTTAGTTCCAGTGCCTTTTTTTGGTGTCTTAGAGCTCTACCAATGCCGGATTTTTTTTGCATATTTGCATTTTGTTCATATAATAATACTTTCATAAGTACCTCCAAATTATTCTATTCCCATTATATAACATTTCTTTTTATATGCATCTCAAATATGTAAATAATTCAATTCTCACAATTTGAGAAGATGGATAATCTACTAATTTCGTATTGAATATAAAAATTACCTTTGGTAAAATCTTAAGTGCATAAGGAGGAATTAATGTCCAAGACTGTTAGAAAGTATTTCATATATATTGGTATTCTAGTGATTGTGACTGGAATTGCAGTTTATTTTATTTTGAAAAATGATCCTCAAGCAGTATTTGATGCAATGAAAAATTGTAATATTGTTTGGATATTAGCTGCAATTGGAGTTGTGATTTTCACATTCTTAATCGAAGGATTAATAATAACAATTTTAACAAGAATGTATAAGAGAAATTATCCTTTCTATAAAGGTGTTCTTAATTCTATGATAGGTGTTTTCTTTTCAGGTATCACTCCTAGTAATTCTGGTGGACAATTTGCTCAAGCATACACTTTCTCTAAACAAGGAGTAAAAATTACAAATGCTGCATCTATTCTTTTTATGCATTTTATTCTTTACCAAATTGTTTTAGTTCTTTTTGGTGGAGCAGTTATGATATTTAAGTTTAATGAAATGCGTGGATTAACAGAAGTTATTCCTATTTTTGGAATTGATTTTGATATAATTTCTTTAGCTTTTGTTGGCTTTGCGATTAATACATTTGTTATTGTTGGTTTATTCTTCTTAGCATTCTCTTCTAAATTCCATAACTTTTTAATTAAATATGGTATTGGTCTTTTAGCAAAATTACATATTGTTAAAAATAAAGATGAACAAGTATTAAAACTCAATACAAAAGTTGAAACATTTAGAATTGAATTGAAGAAACTTTTACAGAATAAAACGGTATTGATAGTTACTAGTTTTTTATTTCTTCTCAAAATGATACTTACTAGTTCAGTTCCATATTGTATTGCACGAGCAATGAATTTAGAGTTTACTTCGAGTAGTCAAATTATTGCATTAATCGATACTACTTCTATGACTAATCTAGTTTCTACTATTACTGCGATGATTCCAATTCCTGGAGCTTCAGGAGGTGCTGAATTAGTATTTAATTATATGTTTGGTGGAACTTTCTTTACTAATGCAACACCAAATGATATTTCAGCTTTAATCTTGATGTGGCGTGGAATTACATTCTATCTTGGCTTAATAATTGGATTTATTATCTTTATTTCTTACCATGAATCTCCAAAGAAAGCATCATTGCATGGAGATGCAAAAACCTTGCTTGAGATTAATATTATTCATCTTGAAGAGGAAAAAGGAGAGGTTATTGAAGAGAAGAAAAGCATTATGCATATTGAACCTCAATTATTAACTGTTGAAGATATTGAAGCACATTTTGCGGCATTAAAAAATGATTTATCTCATCAGTTAAAACAAAACGAACAAACTTTATCTGAACAAGAAGATGAAAATAAAGGGAAGAAATAAGATGAATATTGCTTTTTTTACTGATACATTTATTCCAGAAATTAATGGAGTTGCAACTGCGACGAATACTCTATTTAAAACATTTAGAGAACATGGTCATACTTGCTATGTTGTTTGTACT
Source organism: uncultured Caryophanales bacterium (assembly GCA_945873815.1). Taxonomy (GTDB): domain Bacteria; phylum Bacillota_I; class Bacilli_A; order RFN20; family CAG-449; genus UBA3210. The sequence continues at coordinate 96,983 of CAMCEE010000003.1, read as the reverse complement.
AACCCATATTCTGATAAATTAACTTATGAGGATGGGGTATTAAGAATTCCAGGAATTATGTTAAAGAAATTATATAATTACCGAATGGCAGGGCTTTTTCATCCAAAAGCAACGAAGATAATACGCTCTTGGAATTTAGACGTAATTCATACTCAAACAGAAGCTTTAGTAGGTATATATGGAAGAATGATTGCTTCAAATTTTGGTATTGCACTTATTTCTACTTATCATACGATGCTTGTTGATTATACGTATTATGCAACACATGGAATAATGGATCAAACTGCAAAGTCGATTGTAAAACAATTCACAAAAATCATTTCTTCTGCATGCACGGAATTTACAACACCAAGCGAAAAAACAAAAGATGCACTTAGAAGTTATGGTGTAAATAGGTACATTAATGTCATTCCTAATGGAATAGATTTATCACAATTTGATTCTTCAAAAGTTTCAAAAGAAAAAATTGATGAATTTAAGAAGAAATATCACTTAGAAGATACGTATATATTATTATCACTAGGTCGAGTCGCAGCAGAAAAAAGTAATGATGTTATTTTAGAAGGTTATAACAATTATTTAAAGAAAAATCCTAAAAAGAAGACGGTATTAGTTGTAGTAGGTGATGGTCCGGATAAAGAAAATTTGATTCATTTATCCTATGAATTAGGTATTGCAGAAAACGTGATTTTTATTGGGGCTGTTCCTCATTCTGAAGTTCCTTTCTATTACGCTCTTGCAGATCTTTATATTTCCGCGAGTGTAACGGAAACTCAAGGATTAACTTATATCGAATCAATGGCTTCAAAAACATTAGTACTATGCCGATATGATGAGAACTTAGAAGGAGTAATAACTGATAATAAAACAGGTTTCTTCTTCAGTGATGATTATACATTTACCTCTCGTTTAGAAGAGATAATTAATATGGATGAAGAAAAGAAAAAGCAAATCATCGAAAATGCGTTTGAAGCTAATAAAAAATATTCGATGGATGTATTCTACGAAAGGATGTTGGAGGTTTATAATCGTGCGATTAGAAAAAAATGGTAATTACAAAATTGAAGATATTATCTTTCAAAAAAAGATTATTCATTTAATAATTAATGGAGAAACGATAAAGATATCTGCAACTACTTATTCCCATTTTTATCTATATAAGGGACGTATTTTGTCTCAAAATGAACTAGATGAAATAATAGATTATCAAAATAGAGCATCTTTACGAGATTACGCTTTTACTCTTCTATCAAAAAGAATGTATTCTAAAAAACAATTAGAAGCTAAATTAATTGCTAAAAAGGCAAAAAAAGAAGAGATAGAAGAATTGATTTCATATTTGGAAGAACAACGATACATCAATGATGAAGAATATGCAAATGATTTATTTGATGCTTATGAAAAAAAGAATTTTGGAAAGAATAAAATCATTGAGAAGATGAAGGAAAATGGAGTACCAGAAGTGATCATCAACAAAATGGATTTTGTAAACGAAAAAGAGAAGATGATCAACGTTTCTAAAAAATTTATTCTTTCTCATAAAGAATATAATTATATGCAATTAAAGAACGGTCTTTATCGATATCTTTTAAATGATGGATTTGAGTTTGATGATGTGAATCAATTGATAGATATATTGCTTGAAGATTATGTGGTCGATGAAAATGAATTATTAGAGAAAAGCATGAGAAAATATATATCTTTACATAAACTCGATATCAATGTATATGAAGATAAAGGAAAAATAATCTCATATATGTTGCGAAAAGGCTATAAATATGAAAACATTAATAATGTGTTAAGGAGATTGAATGATGAAGTGTATAAATGAATTTGCAGCTGGAGAGAGAATAGATGTTGAACTTCTTGTAACAAATTGTACAAAAGGTGTTTCAAATGCAGGAAGTCCATATTTAAATGTTTCTTTCCAAGATAAAACAGGACTTATAGAAGGTAAAAAGTGGGATGCACAAGAAATGGATAGCATCATTTTGGAAGTAGGAAAGATTGTCAAAGTTGTCGCAGATGTAATTGAATATCGTGGAAGTAAACAATTGAAAATATGTTCTATTGAAGAATTAGATCAATCTAGCGTTGATTTCTCTCATATCTGCATGCCTTCACCTGTACCAAAGGAAGAATTAATTAGAAAACTAAATGGTTATATCAATGGAATAAAAAATCAAGATTGCAAGGCAATTGTTACGAAAATAATTAATGATAATTATGATGCTTATACAACTTATCCTGCAGCTAGTAGAAATCACCATGAATATATGTCTGGATTATTATTCCATACTATTTCTATGACTGAAATGGCAACATTAATCGCTTCTTATTATGATTCGATAGATAAAGATATGTTAATAACAGGTGCGCTACTCCATGATGTAGGTAAAGTAGTTGAATTATCTGGTCCTGTAGCAACTAAATATACGTTGGAAGGTAAACTATTAGGACATATCTCAATTGCGATGGCAACAGTTAGAAAAACAGCAGAAGAATTGAATATCACATCCGAGATTCCAACTCTTTTAGAACACATGATTCTTTCTCATCATGGTAGCAAGGAATTCGGTTCTCCTGTTCTTCCATTAACTAGAGAAGCTCTCGTATTGCATTTTGTAGATGATCTTGATTCAAAAATGAACATTTTGGATAAAGCCTTAATCGATACTCCTGAAGGAGAATGGACTCAAAGAATTATTGCGATGGACGGCAGAGCATTCTATAAACCAAAATCATATTAATATGTATTCATAAACCTAATAATATAAAAAAACTAGACACAATAGTGTAGTTAACCCCATTAGTCTTTCCGATGTTACTCGGCCCAACTTTTGGGGTTAACTACAATAGTAAATCTATGTGAATCTAGTTTTTAGTTTTTAAGGAAATTATATCAAATTGGATGATAACGATTATTATTTGATCGATTTTGAAATATCTTCAGCTATAGATGGAAGATTTAATTTCTCTAATTTGTTTGATAAGAATTCCAATCTTAGTTTATCGTTATCGCTATAGCGTGGAATGACATGAACGTGGAAATGCATAACAGTTTGTCCAGCTACTTCGTTTGTGTTGATAATAATATTAACACCTTGCGCACCAAGAGTAGTAACTTCTGCTTGCGCAATCTTTTGCGCAACACGGATAACTTTACCAAGTAAGTCCTCAGGACAATATAGAATATTATCAAAATGTTCCTTTGGAATGACTAAAGTGTGTCCTTTAGTAGTTTGAGAGATATCTAGAAATGCTAATACTTCCGCATCTTCATAGACTTTATAACATGGTATTTCACCATTAACGATTTTACAAAATATACAGTCAGACATTGTTTTTTCCTCCTTTATTAGTATTATATCACTATATTCATATTATGGAAAAAAAAGGAAGCAATTTCTTGCTTCCTGATGATTCTAGTCAAATAAACTTGAATAGTTTTCTTTCATATAATCGTAGAATGTTTGATCATGAATGTTTTCGATGATCTTTGCTTCTTTTAATGCTGCAGTTATAGAGTCTGTACTATATGAACTTGATGAAGAGAGGGCAATTGCGATACGTGCTGTATCGTTTTTAACTTTGATGATGTTGCCATCTGCATCTTTTGTAGAAGAATCTTTTAAGTTAGTTGATGTGAATTTATAATCTTCAACCACAACAATGTAATATGCATTTGTTGCAGAATCGAAGAAATAATATTGACCTAAACCATCGTTGTTTTCTGATGTTAATGGAGTTAAGAAGTTAATCTTTACTTCGTCACCTGCAACTGTGTAAGTTACTTCTTTTAAGTATGAAGAAACACTTGATGAGAATAAACGATCTGTTACTGCTGTAGGTAAATCACTGATACCATTTGTTTTTGTGAATAATCCTTTATCGGAAATCTTCTTAGAACTTAAATTTCTTAATGCTAATTCATGACCCCAAGCAAGAGTATATGTACCGCTACCTGTATATTTGTCTTCTATTGTTTTATCGATACCGATATCGGATTTCATAACATAGCCATTTGCAACATCGCAAATCTTGCCGATTTCATCATTGATTTCTTTTGATAATGTATAATGATTTGCAATCGCAGCATCTTCTGCAGGTGTTTCACCATTAATACCTTTATAAATTCTTGCAAGAGAATCTAAATCAAATTTTCCATCTGCTGTTGTAGTTGTTTTATTTTCAATAAAATCACCTAACCAGTCGTTTACTAATTGACCAGCAGCTCCTGGTTGTTTTTCAATGTTTTCTAATTTAACATAGCTGAGTCTTCTTGCATAAGCTCTACCTAATGAAGAGAATGATTTTTCACAAATATATCTAGCAGTTAATAATTTTTTGTTTATTTCTGGGAGAAGATCATTTTGGATGTAATCAGCATATACTGTTTCATAATTGTCTCCGAGAATTTCTTTAACTGTTGTATCTGGTTTAATCATGACATTTTCATGAGGATTTGTAACTGTAATGTTGTAGACTGATTTATTTACAGAATCAAGGAATTTCTTTTCTGAGAAAAGACCATCAATTTTGTATGAATCGGAATTTAATGTTTCAAGTAATTTTTCTTCGATTAATTCGTTTCTTAATTCACTTACGTTTTCGAAGAAATCACCTTGATCAACTTTTGCTTTAACGATTTCATCAATGATGTGTTCAATTGTTAATGTATTGAAGTCTGATGAATCGTCTAATTGATCATAGATATATTGAATATTATTTCTGAAATAATCAGATCCATCGGTAAATGTAACTAAGTTATCTTTTACATTTTGTGGTTGAGCATTGATTTTATCACAACCTGCTAATAACAATACTAAAGAGAGAGCGGCAACTTTTAATACTTTGTTTTTCATGCTTCGTACCTCCTAGTTATGATGGATAGATGTTTTTACGTATGAACTATCGTACATACCGATATAATCTAATCCAATTTGTTTTGCACCTTTTTGTGCATCTTGAAGTGTTAATAATTCAATATATGATTTCCAAGAAGCTAAATTGCTTTGTTCTTTTGAATATGCTTTTGAAGCAATCTTTGTTTCAATCATTTTATCAATTTGTGATTTGATTGTTGCATTGATTGTTGCACCTGAATGAGCTACTAGATCTCTATATATTTCATAGTTGATATTGCTGTTGTAATTCTTTACTGCTTCTTCAATGATATCAGCACGATCATCATATGTTGTTCTATTTGATTTAACATATGTGACGAATTTTTGATTCTTTGATACATCCTCAGTTGATGTAGAAGGAATATCTGTTGAATAATAGTATCTTAAATAATCATTTGTTGATGGTTTTGTATCTTTATCATGGAATACTGTTTTTGCAATATTTGCTTCGTCATACCAGAATGGTGATTGTTCAATAATCATGAAGTGGACACCTTGATATGAATCACCAGAACCACCACGTGTAATTAAAATTGGATTACCTTTTTCATCAACGAGAATCTTCTTTCCACCTGCAACTCCATCAAATGACTTGAATCTAGAATTTGCAGCGATTTCTGTTGGAGCTCCTTCTTCAGTGACGACAAATAAACCGTGATCGTTGAAATAGTTGTTGAAAAGAATATTTCTTGGGTAGTAACTTTCTGAAATTGTTTGACCTTTTAAAGTGTCATTTTTATCCCATCCAGAATTTTCAGGAACATATGTTAAGTTGCCTTCTGTATTTGTTTTATCAGCGTAAGTTCTCAAATCTTCAATTGCTTTATAAGGAATTTCTGCGATACTCTTTAATGTGTCCTTTACGTTGATGCTATGTGTTCCGTTAGCAACAGATGTATATTCAATTGCATTTGGAATATTAAGTTTATTTGCTCTTTCAATTGGTGCGACTGCTCCGTTTGCAGTATGATTGTCGAAATAAGCATCATATGCATATACACCATATTTAAATTCGCTAACGAACCCTGATTTTGAATCTTGGTCAACAATTCCGATTGAACCATATAATTCAGCAGAACCTGTATCATCAGAAGCTTGTTGAGCTACTTGACCAAATGTTTCATTATCTGCTGCAAGTCTTTCAACTACAGATGCTAATTTTAATGCTTCTGCTTCGGAAATCTTTCCATCATATAAACTTGTACCAGCACTTTCTGTTTTTACAAGAATATGTCTTACGTGATATGGAGTAGATTCCCTAATATAAGATTGTGTTAATCCATCCTTACCACCTACGTAATCAATTTGTTTTTCATACCATTGTTCTTCGAACTTTTTCTTTTGTTCTGTTAACATGTATACTTCTTCTAATTCTTCAATTGATTCAACTCCTTTAGCTTCTAGGTCTTTTGAACGTTGATCATTGAATGTTGTACCATTTGTACTTGCATTTCTTTTAACTTCTTTAATGAAGCTATCAATATTTGCACTTACAGTTTGTCTCATATCATCATCGATGATATCCTTTTGATTACGAATTAATACATCGTATATAGCGTTATAATATGTTTCGACACCTGCTGTTGTCTTTCCATATTTTTCTAATAAGTTATCTGCTGTGTAGTTTTTATCGCCAATTGAAACGACAACATCTTTCCCATCTACTACTTTTTTATTAACATCGGAGCAAGATGTTAATGTCATAGTGAGAAGACCTACCATAGATAACGTTAACAAACGTTTATTCATATATAGTTTTCCTCCTTTATATATAAAAACATAGCGTATTTATAATAATAAATAATTGACTCTATTTCAATAGGAAAATCAAAAATTGCTATAATATTTTATATTATATAGGTTATTTTATGCTGTATTTTACGAAAACTTAAATTGATTATTTGAAAATGCATTTATGGGCGACATTATCATTCTTTTTGTTTTATGAATTGCATTTGAAATATTTAAACATAGTATAGATTGAAAACAAAGGAGGTAACTTATGATTCAAAATCCAAATGGATGCAATTCGGGAGGATATTTCTTCTCGTTTATACTTGTTTTGTTTATCTTACTTGCTATATTCGGCTGTTATTGTCGTTAATTGATGGAGGGTGATTATTATGAATACAGGTAGTGCATTTGCTATTGTTTTAGTGCTATTTATCTTATTAGTTATAATTGGATGCAATGGTACTTTATCGTCTAATTGTGGATGGTAAAAATCTAAGAGTGTATTTTTATAAAAATAATGTTTTTTTATTAAAATAACGGGATTTTTGATAATATTTCTCAAGTAGAAATAGAATGTGAATATGAGCAAAATTCGTGTGTGAAAGTGCGTGAATTTTGGCTCATTTTAATTTTTTCTTTTTACATTTTTTTTATTTGAATTTCTAGTAGAAATATAAAAAAACGATGATAAAAATGATTTGAAGAAGACATATAGATAATCGTTTTTGAAAAAAGTGAATATTTTATTTTTTTAAAAAATAAATATATGTTTTATTTACGATTCTTTTGGTGTAAAATATGTAAGGTTAGGAGAAAAAACTATTATGAAAGAATTAATTATCAAGGATTTGCACGTTAGTGTAGAAGGAAAAGAAATATTAAAAGGTGTAAATTTGACAATAAAACCAAATGAAACAGTCGCTTTACTAGGTCCTAATGGCCATGGAAAATCTACTTTACTTGCAACTATTATGGGTAATCCAAAATACGTTGTTACAAAAGGAAGTATCATTCTTGATGGAGAAGACGTCTTAAAAATGAAAGTTGATGAAAGAGCAAGAAAGGGATTATTCCTAGGAATGCAATACCCATCAGAAGTTCCTGGGGTAGTAAATGCAGATTTCTTAAAAGCTGCGGTCAACGCAAGAAGAGAAACTCCTATTAAATTATTTGAATTCTATCGTGCAATTGAGTCAGCGTCAAAAAAGATGCATATCTCAATGGATATGGCTCAAAGATTTTTAAATGAAGGCTTTTCTGGAGGAGAGAAAAAACGTAATGAGATTCTTCAAATGTTGTTGTTAAAACCTGATTTAGCAATGCTTGATGAAATTGATTCCGGACTTGATGTTGATGCTTTAGTTTACGTTGCTGATGCTATTAAGGAAGTTCAACAAACAAACGCTTCATTCTTAGTTATTTCACATTATGAAAAATTATATCAAATGATTTGTCCTACACGTGCAATTGTAATGATTAATGGAAAAATTGCAGTTGAAGGTGGTATGGAATTGATTAATAAAATTGATACTCAAGGATATGAATGGATTAAATATGAATTGGGTATTGAAATTGAAAAAGATGAAGTTGATATGAATAAACAATCAATTGGAGTTTGTGCAACTAAAGAAATTATTTCAAAAAAATAGGAGAAAACGTATGAATATTTTTGAAGAAACAAATCCGTATATTGTAAAAAAAGGTGATTCCTCATTACCAATTTTTGACATTACTTCAAATGATAATATTTCATTGTTTATTCCATCAAATAGTAATATTAAAAAGATAACATTAAACATCAAGGGAAGTGGTCAAGTTTCAATATTAGAAACATGTGAAAACAATATTATTGATCACGAGATAAATATATTTGAAAATGCTAAAGTACATCATTCTATAGCTTTCTTTAAAGACAACAATGAAGCTAAATATGCTGTAAATATGGAAAAGAACACAGAATATCAAGGGGCTTTAGCAGATTTTAGTAAAGGCAATAATACATTGGATTTTGTATGCAACCTAAATGGAGAATATGCAAAATCAAATTGGAACCTAGCATGTCTATCTTGCGAAAATGATGTAAAGAAAATGAGTGTTTCATTCTTCCATAATGCGAAACATACCTATGCAAAAATGGAAAATTATGGCGTTTGTGAAGATGAAGGATCGATTGAATTTCTTGGAACATCATCAATCAATAAAGGAGCAAAATCTAGCGCAACTCATCAAAATGCCAAGATTATGGTTTTTGATCCTAAATGTAAGGCAAAGGCAAATCCTGTATTATGCATTGACGAAAATGATGTTGAAGCATCGCATGCTGCGGTTGTTGGTCAAATTAATGAGGATCATATTTTCTATCTTACTTCAAGAGGAATTGAAGAGGAAACTGCAAAGAAATTGATTACCTTAGGATATTTGAATCCGATATTAAGATTCTTTAATGATGAAAGCGTTCTTGAAAGAATGAGTGAAAACATAGATGGGAGATTTTAATTATGGATATAAATAAGATTCGAAAAGATTTCCCAATGCTTAATAATAATAAAACGATGCAAGGCCATCCTTTTAGTTATTTCGATAATGCTGCAACTACATTAAAACCAAAGTGTGTGATTGATAAGATTTGTGAATATTATGAGTTTTATTCTGTTAATTCACATCGCGGAGATTACGATTTGGCACAAAGAGTTGATGATGAGATTTTAAAAGCGAGAGATAATGTCTGTAAATTGATTAATGCAGATGAAAAGGAGGTTATCTTTACTTCAGGTGCAACGATGGGACTAAATCAAATCGCACAAGGCTTAAAGAGATTTCTTTCAAAGGATGATGAGATATTGATTACTGATGCTGAACATGCCTCTAATGTACTACCTTGGTTTAGAATCGCTTCTGAAATAGGATGCAAGGTAAATTATATTCCTTTAGAGAATGGAAGAATAACAATAAGGAATATTGAAAAGGTGATTTCTAGTAAGACAAAAATTGTAAGTATAGCTCATGTTACCAATGTATTAGGATACGTGAATGATATAAAAGAAATTGCTAAATTCGTACACGGATATAATGCATATTTTGTTTGTGATGGAGCTCAATCTGTACCTCATTTTAAAGTTGATGTGAAAGATTTGGATGTTGATTTCCTTGTTTTTTCAGGACATAAGATGTGTGGACCAACAGGAATTGGTGTCATGTATGGAAAATATGAATTGCTTAAGGAAATTGATTCTCTTCTTCTTGGAGGAGGAATGAACACTGAATTTGATTTATGTGGTAATTTTGGATATTTGAAAACACCATTTAAATTTGAAGCAGGTACTCAAAATATTGCTGGAATTATAGGACTTGGAAAAGCAATTGAATACTTGAATGAAATTGGAATGGATAATATTGAAAAATACGAACGTGAATTAAAAGAATATGCGGTAACAAAACTATTAAATGAAGTTCCTGAAGTAATAATCTATAATAAAGATTCGGAAGCGGGAATTATCGATTTCAATTATGAAGGAGTACATGCTCAGGATATGGGAACATTACTTGGTTCATATGGAATATGCGTAAGAACTGGAGAACATTGTGCTAAATTACTACATAACGAAATTGGCACAAATTCTACTGTAAGAGCAAGTTTATATTTCTATAATACGAAGGAAGAAATTGATCGTTTTGTAGAAGTTTGTAAGAAAGGTCGTGATTTTTTAGATGTCTTTTTTGCTTAATAACGAGATGATGAGAGAAGTCATCATGGATCATTATCAAAATCCAAGAAATAAAAGAGAGGCTGATGATTCATATAAGAAAGTTTATATGGATGCAGTAAGTTGTGTTGATAAGATTTACATTCAACTAAAAGAAGAAAATGGCGTTTTAGTTGATGTTTGTTGGCATGGAAGTGGATGTGCTATTTCCACTGCTTCAACATCAATTATGACGGAGATATTAAAAGGTAAAACAATTGATGAGGCAAATGCGATTATGGAAGCATATCAAAATATGCTTTATGGAAAACCTTATAATCCGGATTTACTCGATGAAGCAATTGTGTTTATGAATACCTCAAGGCAACCTTCACGAATTAGTTGCGCAACTATCGGATGGAGAGGTGTTGGTAGAATTTTGAACGGAGATGATACTAATGGAAAATAATGAGCACGAATATAAATATGGCTTTAAAGATGAAGATGTTTCTATTGTTAAAACTAGAACCGGTCTTTCAGAAGAAACGATTAGGGAAATCTCTCGTCTTAAAAATGAACCTGATTGGATGTTAGAATTTCGCTTAAAATCATATGATGCTTTTAAAAAAATGAGCAATCCATCATATGGTCCTAGTTTAGAAGATATTGATTTTGATTCTTTTACATATTTCACTAGAACTTCAAATAAGGAAGAAAATTCTTGGGATGACGTCCCTGAAACTGTGAAAAATACTTTTTCCCGCTTAGGTATTCCAGAAGCAGAACAAAAATATTTAGCAGGTGTTTCCACCCAATATGAATCAGAAGTAGTTTATCATAATATGCTTAAGGAAGTTGAAGAAAAGGGAGTAATCTTTCTTTCAACCGATATGGCACTTAAAACTTGTCCAGAAATATTTAAAAAGTATTTCAATAAGGTTGTTAAATATAATGATAATCGATACGCTGCATTAAATGGAGCGGTATGGTCTGGAGGTTCATTTATCTATGTGCCTAAAGGGGTTCATTTAGAAAAACCATTACAATCATATTTTCGTATTAATAATGAAAAATCTGGTCAATTTGAAAGAACATTAATCATCGTTGATGAAGGAGCAAGTGTTCATTATGTTGAGGGATGTACTGCGCCGATTTATTCGAAAGAATCATTGCATGCAGCAGTAGTAGAAATCTATGTTGAAAAAGGTGGCAAATGCCGTTATTCTACAATTCAAAACTGGTCGACTAATATTGTTAATCTTGTTACTAAAAGAGCATTAGTTGAAGAAGATGGATTAATGGAATGGATTGATGGGAATATTGGATCTTTACTAAATATGAAATACCCATGTTGTGTCTTAAATGGACCAAGAGCAAAAGGTAATTGTATTTCTATTGCAGTTGCAGATAAGGAACAATATCAAGATGCAGGTGCGAAAATGATTCATCTTGCACCTAACACTACATCTACAATCATTTCAAAATCGATTGTAAAAAGAGGTGGAGTTGCTAATTACCGTGGAAAGGTATTCATGTCAAAAGAAGCAGAGCATTCTAAGAGTCACGTTGAATGCGATACTTTAATTCTTGATGATATTTCAAGAAGCGATACTATTCCAACTAATATTTGTTATAACAATAGTTCATTTTTGGAACATGAAGCTACAGTATCTAAAATCAATGAAGAACAATTGTTTTATCTTATGAGTAGAGGTTTATCGGAAAAAGAAGCTACTCAAATGATTATTATGGGATTTATTGAACCATTTTCAAAAGAATTACCAATGGAATATGCGGTTGAATTGAATCAACTCATAAAGATGGATATGGAAGGAAGTATAGGATAGTATGAATTTTGATTACGATGTCATAGTTGTTGGTGGTGGTCATGCTGGAATGGAAGCAGCATTTGCTTCTGCACATATGGGCATGAAAACTTTACTATGCACGTTAAATAAAGAGAAAGTCTCTAATATGCCTTGCAACCCATCAATTGGTGGATCTGCCAAAGGAATTGTAGTTAGAGAGATAGACGCTCTTGGTGGAATGATGGGAAAAGGAGCGGATTTGGCATGCTTACAAATGAAGATGCTAAATACTGGTAAAGGTCCAGGAGTACAATGCTTAAGAGCGCAAGAAGATAAAATAGATTATCCTCGTGTTATGCTTAATTTCGCAGAAAATACTGAAGGATTAACAATTTTAGAAGGGATGGTTGATGATTTACTTCACGATGATTCAAAAGTTTATGGAGTAAAAATTAAGGAAAAAGAAATCACTTCTAAGGCAGTTATTTTAACAACTGGAACATATATGGAAAGTACTATTTTAAGAGGACATAAGGTAGTTAAGGATGGCCCAGATGGAGAAAAACCTTCGTTAGGATTATCACCAAATCTTCAAAAAATGGGACTTAAAATCATAAGATTGAAAACGGGAACTCCTCAACGTATTAAAGCGGATTCGATCGATTATAGTAAGGTTGAACCACAGTATGGAACAGATCGCGAATTGAAATTCAGTTTTGAGGATTCTAATATTGTTCCTTTTGATAAACAAATAAAGTGCTGGTTAACATATACAACTAGCGAAACGCATAGAATAATTCACGAGCATTTACAAGAATCCGCAATGTATGGAGGAGTAGTAACAGGGGTTGGACCTCGATATTGTCCTTCAATTGAAGATAAGGTTGTGAGATTTAAAGATAAACCAAGACATCAATTATTCTTAGAACCGGAATCATTACACACGGATTCAATCTACGTTCAAGGCTTTTCAACTTCTATGCCAGAATACGTTCAAGATATGATGGTTCATTCTCTTCCTGGACTAGAAAATGCAGTTATTTTAAAATACGCATATGCAATTGAATATGATGCAATTGATACATGTGAATACGATTATACTTTACAAATTAAAAAATGGCCTGGACTTTATATTGGTGGACAAATATGTGGAACTTCAGGTTATGAAGAAGCTGCAGGACTTGGACTTATCGCAGGGATTAATGCTTGCTTAAAGATTCAAGGAAAAGAGCCTTTAATCTTAAAAAGAGATGAAGCATATATCGGTGTTATGATTGATGATCTAGTTTCTAAAGGAACTAAAGAACCTTATAGGTTATTATCTTCACGTGCAGAATATCGTTTACTTATGAGAAGTGATAATGCTGATTTGCGCTTGACAGAAATTGGGCATAATATTGGCTTAATCAGCGAAGAAAGATATAATAGATTCATAGAGAAGGTTCATAAATTAGAAAAGAATAAAAATATTATGGATTCCATTCATATGGGGATGAAACCTGATTTTGTGGAATATATGCATTCGTTAGGATACACTTCATATCAAGGAGGACCTACTGCAAGTGAAATATTAAAAAGACCTTATGTTACTTTGAAAGATTTTAAACAATATGTTCCTGAACTAGATGATTTAACGCTTGAAGAAGAAGAACAATTAGAGATAATGGTTAAATATGAAGGTTATATTCAAAAAGAACAAGCTCAAGCTGATCGATTAAGAAAACTTGAAGAAGTGAAGATTCCAGAAGATATTGATTATACGAATATGGATGGATTAAGACTCGAAGCTAGACAAAAACTTTCCCTTGTTAGACCGTTAACTATTGGACAAGCTTCTCGTGTTTCTGGAGTTAATCCTGCGGATATTTCAATGTTACTAATTCATATTAAGAAAGGAAATTAGAATGAAAAAAGAAGAATTCTACAACTTATTAGAACAAAATAATATCTTTTTGAATGAGATGCAAAAGAAACAATTTGATCTCTATCTTTTTAATATACAAGAGACTAATAAGGTGATGAATTTAACTTCTATTACCGAATCGGAAGAGGTGTACGAGAAACACTTTTACGACTCATTATTATTTTCTTTTGGCGAGAATTTGGATAATAAAAATGTGCTTGATGTTGGTTCTGGAGCAGGATTTCCGGGTATTCCTCTAGCGATTGTTTATCCTAAAATGAAGATTACTTTATTAGAGCCAATTGGAAAAAGAGCAAACTTCCTTTCTAGAATTAAAGATGAATTGAAATTAGAAAATGTTGAAGTAATATGCGCTCGATGCGAAGATTTCTCTTCCTCTCATATCGAAGAATATGATATAGTCACTGCAAGAGCTGTTTCAAAATTGAATATCTTACTTGAACTGGCTTGTCAAGTAATAAAAATTGGAGGTAAGTTTATCGCTTTAAAAGGTAAAATTGCTGAAGAAGAAATAGAAGAAAGCAAAAGAGCTATGGAAATACTAAATTATAAAATCGAAAAGATAAAGATGGGAGTATTACCTAGCGATGAAAGTAAGAGAGCAAATGTATTTTGCATCAAGATGAAGCGCGTGAACACGAAATATCCTCGCATTTATTCGAAGATTAAATCGCGACCTTTATAAAAATTAGATGGAGTAGGAAGTTATGAGTAAAATTATCGCAATTGCAAATCAAAAAGGTGGAGTTGGAAAAACTACAACTGCAATATCTTTAGCAGGATCCTTAGCAAAATTTAATAAGCAAATTCTCTTGATTGATATGGACCCACAAGGTAATTGTGGACGTGGTATGGGATTAGATTCTTCGATTTTGAAAAAAACGATATTTGATGTATTAGTTCAAGATAATAAATCTGATATTAATAAGATTATTAAACATACTACAACAAATAACGTTGATATCATTCCAAGTAATTTGAAACTCGCGACGATAGAAAGTAAAATTCAAGGAATTAGTCGCCCATTTTATTTGCTACGTAATGCAATTGAGAAAATTACAAAACCTTACGATTATATAATTATTGATTGCCCACCATCATTGGGATTATTAAATTTAAATGCTCTTTGCTCCGCAAATTCTGTTTTGATTCCTGTTCAATGCGAATATTATGCAATGGAAGCGGTAGCTCAAATCCTTTCATCTATTGCAAAAGTTCAACAAGATTATAATCCTGAATTAGATATATTAGGATTTTTATTAACGATGTATGATTCTCGTATTCGCCTTGCAACAGAAGTTACTCAAGAAATTAGAGGATTGTTTAAAGAAAAAACTTTTGTCACTCAAATTCCTCGTAATGCTTCAATCGCAGAAGCTGCAGCTGTTGGTAAACCTATTACCGTATTTAGACCAACTGCATCAGGAAGCCAAGCATACATCTCATTAGCAAAGGAAATTTTAGCAAATGAATAAAAAAAGTCGAAGCAGCTTATCATCACTCATTACTAAATATCAAGAAACTGATATCATTTCGACCATTGAAAGAGAATATACAAAAAGTTCAATAGAATTTGTGCCTCTTGATAAGGTTAAATTTAATCCGATTTCTCGTCATCAATTTTTTCTAGATAAGAGACTTAAGGATTTAACGGAATCGATTAAAAGAAATGGTGTTGTTTCTCCAATTTTAGTTCGTGAAAGAAATGGAATATATGAAGTAGTAAGCGGATATAAAAGGTTCTATGTTGCAAAAAAACTTCATTTAAAGGAGATTCCTGTTACTGTTAGAGAGATAAGTGATGATCTATTAATATATATGATTTTATCTAGAGGACATAAGAAACTCCATGATAATATTTTGAATAAGACTTATACATATCGTATTTTAATAAATGATTATAAGATAAAAAGAAGTGATATTGCTCTTGTTGCAAAGTGCAGTGTTTCTCAAGTTACTAACATATTAAGATTAGAAAACTTGGATGAAGAAGTAAAAATCGCTTTAAAAAAAGAAAAGATTTCTTATGGACAAGCTCGCGTCTTATTAGGCTTACAATCACAAATGCAAGTGGAAATGCTCAATAAACTTCTCGAAGGAAAGATTTCGGTTCGTGAGATTGAAAAAGAAGTTAAATTGTATCGATATCCTGGAGAGTTTCGTGAGAAGATTAGAGACTTAGAAGGAAAATACAATTGCTCTATTATTCAAACCCAAAAGAATGTCACATTTAAGTTTAACGATAGTGAAGAATTAGAGAATTTCTTTGATAAGATAAAATAATTATTATGAACGTGGATTGTTATCTACGTTTTTATTTTTTTTATTTTTTTCCATTAAATTGTTGACTCTCCATCTAGGGGGAGGGTAGAAAATAACCCTCGTAGGAGGAAATTTATGGAAAATATATGTATAGAAGCTGTTAATCTATACAAGAGTTTTAAGGGAAGAAAAGTAGTAGATAACTTATCTTTTAGGATTCCAAAAGGAACTGTTTTTGGCTTGCTTGGTCATAATGGTGCAGGTAAAAGCACTACTATTGATATGATTTTAGGTATCAAAAAACCAGACGATGGAGAAGCTAAAGTTTTTGGAATGGATGTAAGAAAGAATAGAAAGGAGTGTTTTGAAAGGATAGGAGTTCAACTTCAATCTTCATCGTATCAAGGATCGATTAAAGTTAAAGAAGCATGTGAAGAAAGAGCAACTTTATATAAAGAAGCGTATGATTATAAAGATTTATTGAAACAATTCGGATTATCAAAATTAGAAAATAGTTTAGTTAATAAATTATCTGGTGGAGAAAAGCAACGTCTTTCTGTTGCGCTTACTTTAATTGGAAAACCAGAAGTAATTTTTCTTGATGAATTAACTACTGGACTTGATGTTGCAAGTAGAAGGAAGGTATGGAAAAATCTTATCGATTTGAAGAAGAAAGGTTTAACAATCTTCCTTACGACGCATTATATGGAAGAAGCAGAAAAATTATGTGACTTTATCCTTTTAATTAAAGAAGGAAAGGAGGTTGCAAGAGGAAGTGTATCTGAATTAATTAAGAATTCACCATATGACAATCTTGAAGAAGCATATTTATGGTATATGGAATAAAGATAGTGAGGATGAATGGCTAACTGAAATTCAAATTCCGGTAAAAAAGAATTAAAAATGAAAGGGTGATAGTAGTAAGAAACATAATATAAAACTTCTACATCCTTTTTTTGATGCTTAAAATTGACTCATAAATAATATCTAATGAGAAATTATATTATGAGGAGAAATTTTTTTATGAATTAATGTCTAGAAAACACCATAAAAGAAGATGAAAATCAATTTTTATGTTTTCAAAGATTGTATTTTTTTATAATGAATATTCTTCAATCATTTCATCTGTTATCTCTTTTTCTTTGATAATTTTTGAATAGAAATAACCAGATTTTCTTATCTTTCGTTCTTGAGTTTCAAAATCTAATGCTACTAATCCAAAACGAGCGCTTTCTCCTTCCGCCCATTCCCAGTTGTCAATAAATGTCCAGTGATAATATCTTTTAACGTATTGAAGGGTAGATATTGCTTTTAGGTGATCGAAAATAAACTTGCATCTGAATTCGTCTTTTGCATCGCATGTCCCATTCTCTGTGATGTAGATATCAACTTTATATTCGTTATGGAATCTTTCACATAATTCGTTTAATGATTCTGGACTGATACCCCAACCTAAATCATTATGTGAAACTGTATCGTCTTCTAATAGCGATACTCCTTTAATTCTTTTTCTCGAATAATAATTCATACCAAAGAAATCAATATAATTTCCTTTATATTTTTTTGATGAACCGAATGGGAATTTAAATACTCCAGTTGCCATTGCACGAGTTAGACTATTTTGAAATCCGGTATCATATAATTTACTTGCGATTTTATCGATAATATTCTTTTCGCGTTTTGGTGCAAATTTTGCCATATGATTTGCAAATCCTACTTTACAAGTAGGGTCGATTGATTTAATTAACTTATATGCTTCAATATGGCATAGAGCAAGCGTCTTCATAACTTTAAGCATTGCTTTAAAATCCTTTTTCATCGGTGGCCATACGCCAAAAAGATATGAACTAGTAGCGTATACATTTGCTTCATTGATTGTACAATATTCATTAACTAATCCTTTGAATGATGTGATGACGTATTCGACAAATCTTAAGAATGTTGGTATTGCGTCCTTACTTAGGAATGCTCCTTTTTTTTCAAACCATAATGGGTTAGAAAAATGATGAAGTGTTACTAATACTTCGATATTATTTTTCTTTAATAATTTGATTTCATCGATATAATGTGTGATGGCTTCTTTAGAGAATTTTCCTTCCTCTGGTTCGATTCTTGCCCATTCAATGCCCATTCGATAGATCTCAATGTTCATTTTCTTCATAAGAGCTATATCTTCTTTATATAGTTGATAATGTTTGTTCGCACGAAATGGAGTACTTCCATCTTTTACATTTCCTTTTCCTAAAGAAAATTCGTACCAGTTAGTGTTTTGCTCATCACCTTCAATTTGAGTTGCCGCGGTTGCAACACCAAGTTTTAAATCATCGTGAAGTTTAAATCCCTTAGTCATATTATTATTTCTCCTTTGATTTACATCTTCATTATAATCTATAAATTTATATTTGTGTTGATAGTAAATTTTTGTTATCTATCACGTTAATATAAAGATATAGTATTCTCTCAAAAAGCATCTTTTTATCATTAAATTTATTCTTATTTCATTTATTATTAATATGAAAAGAATTCTTATTTTCCTCTTATTCTCCATAAACATATTTTCATTTAAAGAACCTATCTTTAATCATTATTCATCTTATTGCATCATGGATGGTAATTCTTTAGAAGTACTTGAAGGAGTAAATATTCATAAGAAGAGAAGCGTGGCCTCAATATCAAAAATAATGACTGCGATTTTAGTTATCGAGAACGATAATTTATTCGATGTGATCACTGTAGGTAGTATTATTAAGACAATTGAAGGATCGGCAATATATGTAGAAGTTGGAGATAAAATAAGCGTTTTAGATTTATTGTATGGTTTGATTCTTCGCTCGGGAAATGATGCTGCAGTTTTACTAGCAGAGCACATGTGTTCTTCTATTGAATCTTTTACTCATTTGATGAATGAAAAGGCTAAGGAAATAGGCATGTTAAACACTGTATTTAATAACCCTACTGGACTAGATATTTTTGATGATGGAAATATCTCAACGTCTTATGATATGTGTCTTCTTATGTCATATTGTATGGATAATAAATTATTTTATGGTATTGCAAGTACAAAGTATTATTCTTGCTCTTTAAAAGGAAAATGGAAAAATAAGAATAAACTCCTATTTGAAAAAGACGATGTTATTATCGGTAAAACAGGGTATACAAAGAAAGCAAAAAGAACACTTATTACCGCAAAAGAAAAGGAGTATCAAAGAATTGTGATATGCACGTTAAATTATGGGGATGATTTTTCCTTTCATAAACAAAAATATGAAGAATATTATTCCTCATATCTATATATTGTTTGTTTATATAAAGGTGATAATTATATATTAGACCATTATATATACTCAGACAAAGTTGTCGGTAAACGAGTTAAGTATAAGCAAGGTTCTATATACATAATCTATTATTATTTAAATGATAATGGAAAAGTTAATATTGAGATTAAAAACTCTAATTGATCTAAAAAAGAAAACCGATGAATAAAGAAATATATCCTACGATTATACCTGTTAATACGACGCTTCCAAGAATTATTAAACCTTCTTTCCACCTATTTTTTTCTTTGAGAATGAAGATGAATCCAAGTCCTGCATTACATATTAATCCGCCAATAGCTGCGCCAAATGTAATCGAACCTTGAACGAATAATTCGGTGATGATTATCGATGAAGCACAATTTGGAATAAGACCTACTAGAACTGATAAAAGTGGGGTGATATAGACGTTTGATATTAAGAAATTAGAGATGTGATCTTCTCCTATTAACATAACGCTAAAAGAGAAAATTAGATTGATGATTAAGATGTATACGAGAATCTTTAAAGAATGTAATAAAGGATTCAATAAATGCAATTTAACGAATTCTTTTTTCTTATTTTCTTTTTTGAATTCTATTTTATTTGATGAACAACATGTATCTGGTTCGATTTGTGAACTAAAAGAAAGTTTCAATGATTTGCCTCTTTTAATGACAAATGACTTATCTTGTATTTTTTTAATCGGATTATATAGTAAGGTATCTAATAGGAAACCGATAGCAAAACCGGTTACGAATTTAATTATAATAAGTGGTAAAACCATGATTATTTTATCGGGATTTGAAAGCATTATTGGTATTGCTTCATCAGAGCATGCAATGAAAACGGCAACGAGGGTACCCATTGTAATTCTTCTTTTTATATATAAATCTGACGCGACAACGGAGAATCCACATTGAGGAATTATACCTATTCCAGCGCCAATAAGAGGTGATAATTTATTCTTTGTTCCAATTTTTGAAGATAGTTTACCTTCAACGAAAGAAACGAGAATGTTTATTATTAATACGAGTGCAAAAGTGATTGAGGAATCTTTGATTACATCAATTAAAACATCAGCTATTTGTTCCCACATAATTTTAACCTCTTTTTACAATGGAACATGATTTGCATATTCCATAAATCATCGTTTCATTTTGACTTACGAAGAAGCTGTGGTCGTGCGCAATATGTGAAAGAAACGAATCACTTTCTTCGCAATGCAAATGGAAAAGTTTACCACAAGAATTACATTTTAGATGAAGATGGGATGAGCATTTATCGTTTGCATCTAAATATTGATATTCATAAGATGAAGTGACTTCATTATAGAATCTACGGATTTTGTTTTCTTCCTCTAATCTTTCTAAAGCGCGATATAGAGTTGCTTTAGATACACTACTACCTAACTTGGCTAGTATTTCCTTTGCGTTCATCGATAACTCATTATTATCTTTTAATATCTTGATGATTATCTCTTTTTGCTTAGTTTTGTATTCCATATAACATCCTTTCAATTTGAAACTCAGTCTCAAAACTCCATTATTATAAAATAGGAAATTTTGTAAAGTCAAGAAAAATGAGAAACAATCTCAAATTTAGATATTGAAGAAGAAAAGAGTTTCTATTTAAAAAAGATTACTATTATTGTATAATTTGAGAGAAAAAAGAAAGAGGTAATTATGAAAATTAATAAATTATGTGATTATAAGGGTTTAAAAATCGGAAAACCAACACCAAAGAAACCTTCAGAAGAGGAATTGAATGCGACTCTTCAAGGATTATTAGAACAACATGCTACTACAGAGATTAAGAATTCTGAAGCAGAAAATGGTGATACGGTTAATTTAGATTTTGAAGGATTTCAAGATGGCGTAGCTTTTGAAGGTGGAAAAGGTGTCAATTATGATTTAGTTCTTGGTTCACACACCTTCATTCCTGGATTTGAAGATCAATTAGTAGGCCATAAAGCTGGTGATGAGGTTGATGTTAATGTCACATTCCCTGAAAATTATCAAGCAGAAAATTTAAAAGGGAAACCAGCTGTATTCAAATGTAAGATCAATAAGGTCTTAATTAAGAAACCTGCAGTTTTAGATGATGATTTTGCGAAGAAATTTGAAATGAGTTCTGTTGATGAATTAAAAAAAGCATTAGAAGATCAATTGTATGTTAAAAATGCAAATAAAGAATTGAATGAATACGTTGGAAAAGTATGGCAACATATCTACGAGAATAGTGATGTTGAATTTGATGATGAAGAATTAGAATCTAAAATCAATGAAGTAGTTAATTATTATGGGGATATGATGAAGCAATATGGTGCAACATTAGATCAATATCTAGAAATGGCAAAGATGACTCTTGATGATTTTAAGAAACAAGTTAGACCAGATGCAGTGAATATGATGATTATGGATATTGTTACTGCTCATGTTATTGAAAAAGAAAATCTCATAGTTACAGAAGAAGATTTGGATGCAGAAGTTGCTCAAATTAAAGCATATTATAATCTTCCAGAAGAAGAATGCAACAATATTAGAAAGAATGAAGTAGAGAATTTAAAGAAAGAAATCTTAAAATCAAAAATCTCAAAACTTTTATTAGATTCAAATGAATAATTAGAAGAAATAGGACTAAAATCCTATTTTTTTCATATCTAATAGTTTTTTTCTCTTATGAAATCGTTTTAATTGAGAAAACACTTTAAATATATTTATAAAGGACTATAATAAAAGGCGTGCGTTTTATAGGAGGCTTATTATGAACATATATGGTATAACAACATTAGCATCTTCCTCAACAAATTTCGTTTCGATTCTTTTGCCTTTAGCAATGATTCTATTATTTTGTAAAACATTATCAATCGGATGTTCGAAAATCGGTCTTCCACAAGTTATTGGTTATTTAGTCGCAGGACTATTATTAAATTTATTTCAATTTATTCCTGGACAAAATATTTTTTCAAATGATGCAAAAGAAGGAATTAGTTACCTTGCAAAAATCGGTGTTATTTTAATTATGTTCAGCGCAGGAATTGAAACTGATTTAAGAAAAGTTAAAAGTACAGGTATAAAAAGTATCGTGATTACACTTGCAGGCGTTATCGTTCCAATGGGCCTTGGATTCTTGCTTACAGTATTATGTTTTGGTGGCTTTCAAAATATTATGAATAATTATAAGGAAGCATTATTCTATGGAACAATTCTAACTGCAACTTCAGTTTCAGTTACAGTTGCAACATTGAAAGAAATGGGAAAACTTGATAGTGAACTTGGAACTTGTATTGTTTCTGCGGCAATACTTGATGATATTATTGGTGTTGTTGTTTTATCGCTTGTTTTAGGATTTGAGGGTGCGAGTGATAATGGAGCATATTTTGTAGATTTATTATCTTCATGGGGAATAAATGCCTCAATTAGTTCTACGATAAGTATTATCTTATATATGGCGATTTTCTCTGCGGTTGGTCTTGGATTATCAAAACTAATGAATCACCTTGCAATAAAATATGATCATCATAGAAGAATCCCTATCTATTCACTTGCAATATGCTTTACATACGCTTGGGCTGCAGAAGAAGTATTCGGTGTTGCGGATATTACAGGTGCTTTTCTTGCGGGTTTAATTTTATCAAATAATAACGATAAGAAATATATTGATAGAAGAACTGATATTTTCTCTGGTTTCCTTTTCTCTCCTATTTTCTTTGCTAATATCGGAATAGGTATGTCATTTGAAACCATTAATCCTAATTTCCTTTTATTCGGATTCTTATTTATTGTTGTTGGTATCCTTGGAAAACTTTTAGGATGTGGAATTGCTGCAAAAGCATGTGGTTTTGGATGGAAAGAATCTACATCCATTGGAGTAGGAATGATGGTTCGTGCGGAGGTTGCGTTAGTTTGTATGCAAAAGGGAGTTGATGCTGGGATTATCGATAGTTCAATCTCAACTTTTGTTGTTATTATGATTCTTATTTCTTCATTAATTGCACCGATTATTTTAAAATCTTTGAATTATACAAAACAAGCTACTACAAAATCTAATTTGAATGATGGCTTAGAAAGTAAAAAATAATTTATGGAAGAGAAGATGAGATTACAAAAAGCAATGTCCTACCTTGGCTTATGTTCTAGAAGAAAAGCTGAAGAATTGATTAAACTTGGAAAAGTGAAAGTTAATGGTGTTCTTATTTCTGAAATGGGATATCTTGTTTCATTAAATGATAAGATTGAGATTATTGGAGAAATAAAAAAAGAACAAAATTTAGATAAGGTTACATTTCTTTTTAATAAACCTCTTGGAGTAGTTTCTAGTGTCAAGGATGATAGAGGTAGAAAAGTAGTTATCGATTTCTTTAAAAACGAAAACTATCGTTTATATCCTGTTGGAAGATTAGATTATAATACTTCAGGTGCACTTTTAGTTTCTAATGATGGAGAATTAACAAATCTAGTTACTCATCCTTCCACTCATTTAAATAAAACATATATTGCAACTATTAATGGATTTGTAAAAGATCTTCATCTTCAAGAATTAAGAGATGGAGTAGAACTTGAAGATGGAATGACTGAAAGAGCACTTGTTAAGTTGATATCTAGAAATGATAATAAGAGCGTAGTTTCTCTTACTATTCATGAAGGTAGAAATAGACAAGTAAGAAGAATGTTTAATCATTTTGGCTACGAAGTAAAGAATTTACACCGTGAATCAATCGGATTTTTGAATCTTCAAGGAGTTGAAAGAGGAAAATATCGTAAACTATCAAATTCTGAAGTAATTCAAATCAAAGAATTATGTAAGAAAAATAAAGAAAAGAATGTCATTCCTACTTATAAATCAAAATAGATATATAGAATTAATATAATAAGATGTCTCTCTAATAAGGATTATTTATTTCATAATTGAAAAAGAAAATAATCTCTTGTATCATAGAATTAATGATGTTAAGTAAAGTTTTAATTGCTATAGGGGGAGGAATTAAAAGTGAAAAGGCTTGATGGATTAATCGAATATTCTTCTATTATTCCAGGAGGAATATTTATCTATAAAGCAGATGAAACTGAAGAACTCATCTATGCAAATGATGAGGTATTAAAAATCTTCGGATGTAACTCTATTGAAGAATTCAAAGAATTGACAGGAAATTCTTTTAAAGGAATGGTTCATAGAGGTGATTTAAAATCGGTTGAATCCTCTATTAGTTCACAAATAAGTGATAACGATGATGAATTAGATTATGTCGATTATCGAATTGTGAAAAAGAATGGAGATATTGCCTATATCGAAGATTTTGGTAGATTGATTCATACTAAAGATGGCGACTATTACGTTGTATTTATTTCTGATGTTACTAAAAAACACAATCGTGAGATATCATATAAAAAGCAACTTACAAAAGAATTATCCGAAAGAAAAAGGTATGATTTATTGACAGGTTTATATAATAGAGATGAATTTATTAGAAAGATAAAATCTCAAATAAATAAAGTCAATAATGCATATGTTCTTTTTATCAATGTTGATAATTACTCTAACTTTACTGATATTTTTGGAATAAAAGAAGGAAATAATCTTCTTATCCATATCGCTGATGCAATGGATTTTATCGGACAAGAATATGATGAAGTATTATGCGCAAGATTATACAATGATATTTTTACAATGTTTGTTAACGAATGTTCATTAGAAGATATTGAGGAAATCGTAGAAGAAATAAAGACTGTTACTAAGGATTTTACTTCTAAATTTGATATTACTCTTTCTGTGGGAGTATATAAGATTGAAGATAAAACTATTTCTGTCGAAAAGATGATTGATTATGCGGAAACTGCTTCTGAAACTATCAAACAAAAATACGAGAAGAAATTTGCCCTCTATAGTGAAGAAATGAATGAAAAAAATAGAAGAGATCAATATATTGTTAAT
The DNA here is from genome assembly GCA_945873815.1 of uncultured Caryophanales bacterium. Classification (GTDB taxonomy): domain Bacteria; phylum Bacillota_I; class Bacilli_A; order RFN20; family CAG-449; genus UBA3210. Next base: position 71,438 of record CAMCEE010000003.1, on the reverse strand, counting down.
AACATGGAAAAAGCTCTTTTAAATAATGAATTCTGCATCTATTTACAACCTAAATACAATATTAGAACAAATAAAATTATCGGTGCAGAAGCACTCGTAAGATGGATTAGATATGGGGAAGTTATTTCTCCTGGTGAATTCATTCCTCTTTTTGAGAAAAACGGATATATTGCAAAACTTGATCTTCACGTTTTAGAAGAAACTTGTAGATATATTAAAAATAGGGTGGACAACAAGATGAAAAACATTCCGATTTCAGTTAATGTTTCGAGATTCTTCTTCACGATGAATTCTTTTATCTATGATATCACTTCGATTATTAATAAATATGGTATTCCAAAAGATCTAATTGAATTTGAGATTACCGAATCAATGTTCACTGCAACAAATACAATCAAGGATAAAGTTAACGAATTGAGAAAATTAGGATATAAAATTAACATGGATGATTTTGGCTCCGCATATTCTGGATTAAATATTCTTAAGGATGTTGATTTCGATATTATGAAATTGGATTTGAAATTTTTCCAATCTAATGATAAAAAAGCGCAAATTATCATTAAGGCAGTTTTAAATATGGCAAAAGAATTGAAAATTCCAGTTGTTGCAGAGGGTGTTGAAAATAAGGAACACTTGATGATTTTAAGAAAATTTGGATGTGATTACGCACAAGGATTTTTCTATTCTAAACCACTTCCTAAAGACAAATTTGATGAACTTCTCGAACGCTAATAGTTATTGTTTTATTTTTTGATAATACGATTCATTGAATTAATATGTTTATTCTAAAACCGACTATTCGGCGTTTTTATTTGCGGTTATTTATTTAATACAAAATACTGCATATAAAGGTATTGATTTAATATTGTTTTCAAATCCAAAGTTTTTACTTGAGATTTTAATACTATATTTAGGATTATATTTTGATATATATGTCTTTAAAGATCTAGCTCTAACATTATCGCTAGATTTAACTTCAATTGGAATTGCATCTCCATTAAGATGAATAACAAAATCCAATTCAGATGTATTACTAGAATTCCAATAATAAAGTTTAAAACCATTAAAATTAAGCTGGGTAGCTACATAGCTTTCAGCTAACATTCCTCTTACTTTATTAGATATATCAATATTTTGTATTATTTTACCAGGAAGAATCTCTCCTTTTAATGTTAACAAGCCAATATCACAATAATAAATTTTAAATGTTTGTAAATCCTCAGTTGCAGTTAAAGGAAAATATCCTTCCGTTGTTAATGTACAATTTAGTACTACATTTGAAGCCTTTAACCAGCTTAAAGCTAAATCATATGTCTTACTTCTTGCTTTTTTTGATACAGCAGAATATTGAAACTTTGTAGATTCTTTACCAAGTTGTGAGAAAATACTATTATAAATTTCAATACTTTTAATAGTCTCAGAAGGACTAGCGTATTTAGCCATATCAGATATATAAGAATTGGAAATAGAAATTTGTTCAGATCTAACTAAATTCATATCATTAGTTTCAATATATGTTTTCAAAGCCTTAGGATAACCACCAACAACTAAATAAGTACGATATAAATCCATCGCTTTATCATGAAGTAACATTGGAGTCATTGAATTATATGATTCTAAAATCATATCTCTTAGATTTTCATTATCAGTAGCCAATAGAAATTCCTCAAAATTCATTGGATACATAGTGATTAAATCTACCTTACCAACAGGAAAAGAATATGATCCTCTATTAATCGCAAGCCCTAACAAACTACCTGCAGCTATAATATGATAATCATTAGCCTCTTCATTAAAATACTTCAGTGAGGTTAATGCAGCTTCACAAGTTTGAATTTCATCAAAGAATATTAAAGTTTTACCCTTTATGACAGAACAAGAATAATATACTTTTAAAGCTTCAATAATTCTTTCAGGCTTTAAATTACGATCAAATACTTTATGAAGCTCCTTATCATTTTCAAAATTACAATATAAAACATTATCATATTCAGTTTTACCAAAATCTAAAATGGTATATGTTTTACCAATTTGTCTTGCTCCATAAACGATTAATGGTTTACGGTTAATACTATTTTTCCAATTTATTAACTTATCAAAAATTAAACGCTTCATAATATCAGTCCTTTCATTAATATTGTAAAGTATTAATCGAGAAAATACAAGTAAATTACCTTTTATCTATGTTGAAATGTAAAATTAATAACGAAATATCATATATAAATAGTAGTTGTTATAATTAATATAAAAAATAAATATGACTATACATAATAATGTTTGTAATTTGAATGGTTTTATGAAGAAGCAGAATAAATATTGAATTTGATACATATCTGTAAAGACCATATTTAGAATATAAAATTAACATGGATGATTTTGGTTCCACATATCTAAAACCGACTATTCGGCGTTTTTATTTGCACTTATTGTTATATTTGCATATTTTTATTCATAGTTTTTAATGATGGAGGATACTATGGATACTTTAGAAATTTTAAATAGTATTGGGGAAAGAAATAATGGAGAGGTCTTTTTAGGCGTTGTTGGACCTGTTAGAGTAGGAAAATCTTCTTTTGTTAAGAGATTTATGGAAGTGTTAATCCTCGATAATATAGATAACGAAGAGGAAAAGAAAAGGGTGATTGATTCTTTACCTCAAATCGGAGAAGGAAAGACTATTATGACAATGGAACCGAAATTCGTTCCAATGAATGGAGTTGAGGTGAAAGTTTTTGATTCGACTTCGGTTAAGGTTAGAATGATTGATTCAGTTGGATATATTATCGATAATTCAAATGGATATTTAGAAGATGGTAAAATGCGCATGGTAAAAACTCCATGGTTCAGCGATAATATACCATTTGATGAAGCTAGTAGAGTAGGAACATTAAAAGTAATAAAAGATCATTCTACATTAGGAATGGTAGTTTTATCCGATGGTTCATGCACTGGATTTGATAGAAGCGATTATGAAAAAGTAGAGAAAAATATTATTGAAGATGTTAAGGCAACTGCAAAACCATTTGTGATTATTTTAAATTCTAATACTCCTCATAGTGATATGACTATGAAAATTAAAGAAGAATTGGAGCTTAAATATAACGTTCCTGTTATTTCATTGGATGTCAATAATATGACAAAAGAAGAAGCTAATATGATATTAGAAGAATCCTTGAGTCAATATCCACTTTCTGGAGTTGAATTAGAATTACCAGTATGGGTTTCTTCTTTAGATGATTCTCATTATATTAAATCATCTTTAAAAGATTCGATTGATAAAGCAATGAGTGAAATTAAGATCATGAAGGATGTTGATAATATTAATGAAATCATTAAAGAAAACGAATATGTGGATGATGTTGAAATAACTAATATTGATACGAATCATGGAGTAGTAACAATTAAGGTAAGTATAAAAGATGAATTGTACAATAAGGTATTAGAAGAATTAGTTGGAAGCGATATTCATGATAGAGGACAACTTATTAAAGTATTAAGCGAATTTTCAAGAATGAAAAAGGACTATGCTCTTATTGGGAATGCATTAGAAATGGCAAATTCAACGGGATATGGATTCGCTTCATCGAATAGAATGAATATCTGTGAACCAAAATTATCGAAGGTTCAAGGAAGACATGCGATTAAAGTAAAGGCCTCTACTTGTTGTTATCATGTAATTAAAGTTGAAGTAGGAGCAAATTTTGAACCGGTTTTAGGTAGTAAAGAACAAGCGGATTATTTCCTTGATTATCTAATGAACGCTTATGAAAAAGGTGAAGAAGCAATGCTTGAATGTGAACTTTTCGGAAGAAAATTTAAGGATATCCTTCAAGAGGCAGTATCTAGTAAACTTAATAATCTTCCTGAACAAGTAAAGATTAAATTACAACAAATAATCAAGACCATATCTAATAAAGGAAAGGGTAATCTAATCGCCTTTGTATTTTAAAAAAATGCTTTTTTTAGGCATTATTTTGCAATTGTATTTTTCTATTTTATGTTAATTGATGAAAAAATCTATTGAATTATACTTATATATATGAGAAAATAATAGCGCTTGTGTCAAAGGAGTATTTTATGGTAAATAAACAAGATATTGTAAACTTATTAAGTGAAGAAATCGCTATGAGCAAAGAAGAAACTAATAAAGTAGTTGATAAATTATTTGAGATTATTCTCGAACAATTGAATAATGGTGAAGAAGTAAAGGTAGTTGGATTTGGTAAATTCATGGTTAAACAAAGATTACCAAGAAATGTTATTAACCCTGCGAATAAGGAAGTAATGACTCTTCCAAAACAAAAAGCTATTACATTTAGACCAGCTAAACAAGCAAAAACTTTTGTTAATAAGTAATATGAAAGGATTTAAGGAAAGCCTTAAATCTTTTTTTTCGCCTATAGTTTTCTTTTCCTTCGTTCATATGAATAAAAAGGAGGGAAACTTATGATTTATTCGTATTATGATCCACGTTATTCGACAAATGAACGAGAAAGACCACTTACTTCAGTAAAGCCTTCTTTTGCTTTAGAATATGGTAATCTCTTTAATGATGAATATATTGGGTATAAAAACTATAACCCATCTTATCCTATTCCATCTAATGAGATGGATGAATTAATGCGTAAGATACAAGAGTATACTAATGCAAGTCAAGATTTAAAGCTTTTTTTAGACGTTAATCCTAACCGAGAAGATTATTATAATCTTTTTATAGAATATAATAGAAAAGTTAATGAACTAGTAAGAGAATATGAAAGCAAGTATTATCCTATATTCGCGGGTAATTCCTATTTTATAAATGGATATTTTGCTTGGGTTACTTCTCCTTCAGTATTTAATAAGGGGGTTAAATAATGTTTATATATGCAAAAAGGGAGATGTATCCTATTCATATTAAAAGAAAAGATGTGAAGATGGCTTCTTTAATATATGCGCAACTTGGTGGAGCAAATGGAGAGTTAGGCGCAGCAATAAGATATTTTATGCAACGTACGACTATGCCTGATGAAAGAGGAGTGATGCTTTTAACGGATATTGCTGCTGAAGAACTTTCGCATGTTGAGATGATACAAACGCTTATCTATCAGCTAACAAAAGATGCAACTATAAAGGAGATGGAAGAAGCGGGACTTGCTTGTTCCTATGTAATGCATGGAAAAGGGATTCCACCTGTTGGATGCGATTTCCCATTCGATACTAAGGGGATTGCAATAAATGGAGATTGGAAAGTGGATTTGATAGAAGATATGTGCGCGGAAGAAAAAGCTCGAATAACCTATGAACATTTGATTGATTTAGCAAGCGATAACGATGTAAAAAATGTCCTTTTATATCTAAGGCAAAGAGAAGTAGTTCATTATAATCGATTTAAGGATCTAATGGAAGTATACCAAAGAGAATATAAGAATTAGAAATGATAGGTCTTCTAATACGTGGAAGACTTATTTTTTTGTAATTTTTTCTTTATTTACCTACATAATGTATAATATAATACTTTCTATGGAGAGTAGCGAAGCATAAGTTACCGTCAACACGGAGTAATCCCGGGCTTATGCGAGTTTATCAGCGAGACCATAATAACTAACTGGAGGAGGATATTATGGATAGTTATAATTTTGAAACGAAGTCTATTAGTGAAACTTTACTCGTTTTATCATCAGACAAGAAGAATGGATTAAAAGAGCAAGAAGTAAATGATAGACTACTTAAGCATGGAGAAAACAAGTTGCAAGAAAAGAAGAAAAAACCATGGTTTTTAGTTTTCTTATCTCAACTTAATAATCCGATGATCTATGTTTTGTTCGCAGCAATTGCAGTTACAATAGGTGTATCTATTTACGATACTATTAAAGTTGTAAATAGTGGACAACCTTTTGATTTTCTTTCCGTTGGTGATTGGCCTGATGTCATTATCATTTTAATTGTCATTCTTATGAATGGGATTATTGGTACTGTACAAGAAATTAAGGCAGAATCATCACTAGAAGCTTTGAAGAAACTTTCTTCACCAGAAACAACGGTCTTAAGAGATGGAAAGAAACTTAAGGTTAAATCTTCAACCCTAGTTCCTGGAGATATCGTATATCTTGAAGAAGGAGATACTATTGGCGCGGATTTACGTCTTATTGAAACGCATAATCTTAAAACAAATGAATCTAGTTTGACAGGAGAATCAACACAAGTAGAAAAAAGCGCAGAGACTGTTTTCTCTAATAAAGTAGGTATTGGAGATAGGATTAATTGTGCATATATGTCAACAACTGTTACGTATGGTAGAGGAGTTGGCGTAGTTATTGCAACTGGAATGAATACAGAAATTGGTAAGATTGCAACTTCCTTAGATAATGAAAAAGAGGAGATGACTCCATTACAAAAAACTCTAGAAAAACTATCTAAAACATTGGGTCTTATCGCTTTAGCAGTTATTGTATTTGTTTTACTTGCAGATATAATTTGGATCTTTATTGATGGAAAAGGTGGAGAAGTAGAGGCTTATATTGAAGCGATTCTTTCTGCGATTTCTTTAGCTGTTGCAGCAATCCCTGAAGGGTTACCAGCAGTAGTAACTATCGTACTATCAATCGGCGTTCAAAGAATGGTTAAGGCAAATACTATTGTAAGAAAGTTACATAGCGTTGAAACTCTTGGCGCAGTATCTGTTGTTTGCTCTGACAAAACTGGTACATTAACGCAAAATAAGATGACTGTTGTTGAAGCATACGTCAATGATTCTATTATTTTAAGAAAAGACTTTGATGGAACTAATAATGAATTGAAAACTCTTGCAAAAGGTATGACTCTTTGTTCCAATGCTGGAGTTGAAGATGGTGTATATGGCGATCCTACAGAAATTGCTTTAGTTAATTTTGGCTTAGAACTAGATTTGCATAAAAGTATATTGGAACAAGAAATGCCTCGAATTGATGAATATCCTTTCGATTCAGTTAGAAAGATGATGACTACAAAACATACGATTAATGGTGAAATTATCAATTATACAAAAGGTGCGTTAGATTCGATTTTAAGTAGAACAAAAAAAATTTACCAAAATGGAGTAGAAAGAGATATTTTAGAAGAAGATATTAAACGAATTTATGAAATAAATAATAATTTCTCATTGAGAGCTCTTCGTGTTCTTGCACTTGCTTATAACGATGAAAAAGATAAGATGAGTGAAGAAAACTTAGTATTTGTTGGCCTTGTTGCAATGGTTGATCCTGCAAGAGAAGAAGCAAAACCAGCAGTAAAAACGTTTAAAGATGCTGGAATTATTACCGTTATGATTACGGGAGATCATAAAGATACTGCTTTTGCGATTGCAAAGGAACTTGGTATTTGTGAGAATATGAATCAATGTATGTTTGGATATGAAGTTGATGCATTAAGTGAGGAAGAGCTTCGTGAAAAATGTAAAACGGTAAGAGTCTTTGCTCGTGTTTCTCCAGAAAATAAAGTTCAAATCGTTAAAGCTTTCCAAGCAAATGGTAATATATGTGCAATGACGGGGGATGGAGTAAACGATGCTCCAAGTTTAAAGGCATCAAATATTGGTATTGCAATGGGAATTACAGGTACGGATGTTGCTAAATCTGCAGCAGATATGGTTTTGACAGATGATAATTTTGCTTCGATTGAAAAAGCAGTTGAAGAAGGTAAAGCAATATATACAGATATTAAAAAGACAGTATTATTCCTTCTTAGTTCAAATATTGCAGAAATCTTATCCATGTTTATTATCATTTGCATTGGATTACCTGCACCATTAATTGCAATTCACTTATTATGGGTAAACCTTATTACTGATTCACTTCCTGCAGTTGCTCTAGGCATGGATCCAAAAGAAAAAGATATAATGAAAGAAAAACCAAGAAATCCAAACGAGAGTATTTTTGCTCGAGGAGGATATGGAATCGTTGGTGGTTATGGCTTTGTCATTACTATTGCAGTTCTACTTGCATATTTCTCTGCAGGTTGGATTAATGGAGCTTATTCATTAAGTGCGATTAAGCATTTATTTGAAACAAATCCGAATGTTTTATCAGAAGCTCAAACAATGGCGTTTACTACTCTTGCATTCTGTGAATTATTCCATATGCTTGGTGTAAGTAATGTTAAAGAAACAGTATTCAAGATTTATAAGAAAAAGAATGTTGTGATTCTAATTGCTTTCCTAGTTGGCATTTTACTTCAACTTGCAGTTATTGAAATTCCATTTGTTAGAGATGTTTTCTCAACAGAGGATTTATCTTGGTTAGAATGGGGAGTAACAGCACTTCTTTCATTGCTTCCATTAATCGTACATGAAGTAATAGTATTAGTTAAATTCATTCTTTCAAAAAGAAAAGCAAAATAAGTTATAAAGAAAAGCCTCGAATGGGCATCTTAATTAGGGATTTTAAAAGGCTAGTCACTTAATGAACGTGACTAGCCATATTTTTATAAGCAAAATGTCATATAAACAGGAATACAAATAATTCCATCTTCTCTAATAGATAGATTCTTTGGATGAATAATATAAGCCTTATCAATTCTATTGATGAATTTCTCAATAAATCTTTTCATTGATTCTGCTTTGTATGATTTAGAGGATTTGACTTCTAAAGGTATTAGCTTTTGGGAAACTTTATTTCCAGTTGTTAATAAAAAATCTATTTCTATATCGTTTCTATGTTTTTCTTCGTTATATCTTGTATAGAAATATAATTTATGACCATTTGAAACAAGCATTTGAGCAACTACGTTTTCAAAAAACATTCCTTGATTAATTGATAATTTATCCGACAATAACTCTTTATGATAATTTGTTTGTCCTTCATTATTCTCATCAAATGCATGCGTTAAAAGTAATCCTGTATCACCCATATAACACTTCACAAAATTTCTTTTCTCATTTAATGATAAACCTAAGTTTGGATCGGTACACAAAAAGCATTCATTACAAATCATAGAATCACTTAACCAAAAAAAAGTTTCCTCATAGTCTATTGCTGTACTATCCGTTGAGATTGAGTTTATTCTTACTCTTTTTTCATGCTGTGATAAAAAAGAAGGAATTTGGTCAAAAATTGATAAGACTTTTGATTGATACGCCCTATCTATCTTGTGTATATCATCTCTATATGTTTTTAGTATATCTCGTTTCTCTTTTTCACATTGGGTAAATTGCTTATTATGCAACAAAAATTCATCAACTGCTTTTGGCATACCACCAACAAGTATATATTGTTTAAATAAAAACATTGCCTTCTTATGGATTGAATCATATAATGGATCTTTCTTTTCAAAACATTCTCTAATGTATTTAATTAGCATTTCTTCACCCAAAGCCCAAGCAAACTCTTCAAAGTCCATTGGAAACATTGTAATACTTTGCTCTTCTGAAGGAATAAGTATATCTTTTACATTTTCTTTTATAGATATTAAGGAACCCGTTTCAATATAATCATATCTTCCATCTTTTACGAGATGCTTAATTGCTTCTCTCGCTCTAGGAAATTTTTGAACTTCATCAAAGATGATTAAGGATTCTCTTGGATATAGTGGGGTATCAAATTCTAATGACAGAACCATGAATAATGAATCCAAACTATTAAGAAGATTATTAAATGCTTCTTTAACAGAATTTGTAGTTTTAGAAAAATCAATAAGAATATAACTTTTATAATTATTCTTTGCAAATTCTTCTACAACTGTTGATTTACCAATTCTACGTGCTCCTTCAACCAATATCGCCTTTGATCCCTGGGTTTCGTTTTTCCATTTGAGCAATTTATCATATACTTTTCTTTTAAACATATTAAAGCTCCTTTTACGCAATCATATTATACCAAAATTATTCAAAAAGCGCAAACAATTAAAAGAAGAAATATTCAAAAAGCGCAATCACTAACAGATAGTATGATATATTTAAGCCAAAATTCCCTATTAAAGGATCTAACGAGGCTTTTATAATGTTTCTTCGATTTCTTTTATAAATTCCATATATGTTCCATCTGATGGAAGACGTAAATCTCCTCTTGGTGAAAGACTAACTTCGCTGATTTTTGGTCCATCTGGCATACATGAACGCTTAAATTGATTATTGAAGAAACGTTTTATAAATGTGATAAACCATTTTTTTATCGTTTCAATCTTGTATTCATCTTTGAATGTTTGTTTTGCAATGAAGAATACTTTTCTTGCGGACAAATGCTCATAGATAAAATGGTATAAGAAGAAATCATGTAGTTCGTAAGGGCCAACTAAATCTTCGGTTAATTGAGAGATTTGCCCTTCTTTTGGTGGAATTAATTCCGGTGAAACTGGAGTTCCTAGAATATCTAAAAGAGTATCTTTTATACCTAGATAAGTATGTGCAAGAACTTCTGTCATTTCTCGTATGAATGTTTTAGTAAGGGAAGCATTTAATGAATACATCGACATATGATCTCCATTATATGTGGACCATCCAAGCGCGATTTCGGATAAGTCTCCAGTTCCAAGAACTATTCCATTAACTTTATTTGCATAGTCCATTAGTACTTGCGTTCTTTCTCTTGCTTGTGCGTTTTCAAAAGTTACTGAATGATCGTTAAAATCATGAGAAATATCTTCTAGATGTTGTTTTACCGATTTTCCAATATTGATTTCTTTTAATGTTACATTGAAATAGTTAGCTAACGCAATTGCGTTTCTTTTGGTTCTTTCAGACGTTCCAAAACAAGGCATAGTGATTGTATGAATGTTTTTTGAATCATAACCGAGGATTTCATATGCCTTCACTGCAGCAATAAGAGCTATAGTAGAGTCTAATCCCCCTGATAATCCTAAGACAACGTTTTTGCAATTGATTTTTTTTAATCTTCTAGCTAGTGCATAACCTTGCATTTCTAAAGCCTTTAATACCGTTTTTTTAGATTCGTCTTTATTTTCATCGATAAAAGGATATTTCTTATATTTTCTTGAAAGAAGAGGAATCTCTAAATGACAGTTAAAAGGAATGATTTGATAAGTATCTTTGTTCGTATCTCCTTGAGAAGTCTCTTGCGCCTTTCGATTATTAATCCTATCTACATCTATTTCTCCATAGATTATGTTTGATGCAAATAATTCTGATTCACTAATAATCCCATCTGGTTCAGCAATGATATTATGTGAAGAATATAAAACGTCAGTAGTTGACTCGTAATATGAACAAGAAGAATAAATATATCCAATATTTGCTTTTCTTGCTTGCATTTTAATCAAATCTCTTCTTGCTTCGTCTTTATGCAATGTTTCAGTTGAAGCGGAAAGATTACATTCGATTGTTGCGCCTGCAAGAGCATGCTTTGATGAAGGAGGAATGCTCATCCATACATCTTCGCATATTTCAATACCAATAACTTCATCGGTATAATATGAATTTCTAAATAGAAGTTTTGTTCCAAATGGATAATCTTTTCCAAGAATATTGATATATGAATTACCTTTTAATGGTTCTGTAAAATATCTTTTTTCATAGAATTCGTTATAGTTTGGAATATAAGTTTTCGGAACTACTCCAAGGATTTTACCTTTATGATACGCTATTGCACAATTAAATAGTTTTCCATCTTTCTTTAATGGACAACCAACAACGAAGAATGCATCGATAGATTTAGTTTCTTTTGCAATTCTTTCAAGCGCTTGTTCACTTCTCTTTAAAAGAGTGTCGTGATAAAACATATCTCCACAGGAATAGGATGTAATGCATAATTCAGGGAATACAATGACTTTTGCTCCTTGAGAATATGCTTCATTTAAAGCAAGAAGGATCTTTGTTACATTTCCTTCTATATCATTGATTTCAACATCAAAATTTGCTGCAGCTACTTTGATATAACCCATACATTCGTCTTGAGGAAGATATTCTCTTTTTAATGTATTTCTTCCATGGAATGACTCAAGTTGAGTTTTTGTCCCTTCGAGTAATTCATAAGCTTTGAGTGACATTATAACTAAATCGCTATAGCCATTCTTGGTGATAAAAACAGGTTTATCTTCTTTATTGCATAATTTAGATATTTCAGTTGTATTTCTTAAATCAGTAATAGGTATAATTTTGTACATAATTATGTCCTCCAACATTATTGTAGCATAATATTGTACAAATAATTATATTTAAATGTTTTTTTTGTGTTTGATTATTTATTATTTTTCATTATAATGTTTTTGAGGTATATATGAATATATTAGATTTAAAAGAAAAGTACATTTTAAATAAGAATGATAATTTACTACCATATGGTTTTTTTATTTGGAAGAGCTTAGGAAATTCCTTTATTAATAAACTTAGTAGTTATGGATTTAGTGAATGTTATTTTTTTGATGAAGACAGTATAGAAAATGAAAATAAAATTCAAATGCTAAATTATAATATGAATAATTTGCTTAATCATATTTCTTATAGTAAATACGATTCATTAATCGAGGGAGCAAAAACGAGTTCAATTGACATTCTTCAAACGTATATATCATTAACAAAACAAGTTTTAGGAATTAACTTACTTGTAGGAAAACGAGTTTCTTTTGATTCAAATGAAGAATATATTTTAGGTGCGTATACTAACGATAATCATTTTATCGAAGTAGGAAGTGTAATAGTAGATACTATCGAAAATAAAGTTAGAACGAGATATTCTTCTAAGATACTAGAAGCATTAATTGAGATTAATTATGATGACGATGGCTTTATATTTTCTCCTTTGTCATCCTTATATCAAATAGGTATAATCCCTCTTAGAATGAATGAAAAGAATGTTATTCCATACGCAAGAAAACTAAAACAAAATATGGAAATGCGCGGATATAGAGTGCTATTAGATGAATCAAAGATAAATGATATGGATAAATTAAATGATTATAAGAATAAAGGAATTCCTTTAATCATTGAAGTTGGACCAAGAGATATAATGAATTCATCAATTGAAGTGATTAAAAGAACGGAAGGCAACATATTAAGTATAAAAGAAGAAAAACTAGATTCTTACTTAAACAATTTCTTTAAAAAAATAAATTCTGATTTAATTAATAAACAAATTAAACATATTCTTTCTGACACGATTAATTTATTTAATATTAATGATTTCGATAAGGAAATTGAAAAAGGAAAAATAATTAATATTATTTGGGATGGAGAAGAAGAAACATATAGAGAAATAGAAAGAAGAGCAAATAAATCGGCGATTTTTATGCCATTTAATCAAGAACTATTTGTAAGTGAAGATATATTATCTAAGCGTAAGGGAAAATACGTATTGACAATTTGCAAAACGAAATAAAATTTTTTAAAAAATAATTGCATTTAGTAGACATACATGATATATTAAATAAGCGACATGGAGCAATACTCAAGTTGGTGAAGAGGCGTCCCTGCTAAGGATGTAGATCGGGTAACTCCGGTGCGAGAGTTCAAGTCTCTCTTGCTCCGCCATCTCGAATCTGGACCAGTGGTGTAGCGGTTAACATGTCTCCCTGTCACGGAGAAGATCGCGAGTTCGATTCTCGTCTGGTCCGCCAGTCTTCGAGAAATATATATGCAGGTGTAGTTCAGTGGTAGAACACCAGCCTTCCAAGCTGGTTATGCGGGTCCGATTCCCGTCACCTGCTCCAGTAGAAAATTCAAGCATTCTAAAAAGGGTGCTTTTTTATTGCATCTTATGGATAAATAAAGATTGTGTGAGTCAAAAAATAAGTGTACGTCAAAAAATAACACACTATAAAAAATAGAATGAATCGCTATCCTAGAAATAGGATGCGATTTTTTAATGGAAATAAAAATTGAAAAAAGAAGATTTTATTAGAATCAAGAAAGATACGAATGGTGTAGGAAATGTAAACTATCTGGAATGCCAGTCGCAACTTTTGCAAAAGAGAACGGATTAAATAGAGAAACATTAAGAGATTGGATGAACGCTTATAACAATATTCATGGTAAATTCATAAATGTAAATACTGTTTCAAAAAGAGAAAACAATATAATTGAAGAAAAAGATGTAAGAGTTAATATGTTAAGTGAAGTAGAAAAGATCAAGAAAAGCTCTCATTTTTCAAGATTTGATCATTCTGTAGTGGTTATAGAATATAAGGGATTAAAAGTAACAACTTCGTTAGAACAAGCAGTTAAGCCATTTGTAATACAAAGAAAAGTATTTCAAACATCAGGTTCTTATGCAGGGACAAGTTATACAGCAAAATTATTCTCCATTGTTCAAACATGTAAGATAAACAATATAAGCATTGAACGATATTTTAAGTATGTTTTAGAAAATATTCATTGTGAAAGTGTTGATTCATTACTTCCTTATTCAAGTGAAATAAAGAAAAAAAATATAGTAATAGTCCAATCCCACCTGGCGTTATTTGGCGGATAAATACAAAAAGTGAAGGGATTTTATGTGTCTCTTCATTTACCTTTGCCTCAATTGACAGACTAAATTCATTTTCTTTCTTAATAACTGAATTTACTTTGTCACTTGAGACTATAAAATGCCTGGACATTTGCGTGGACATTTGCATGGACATTTTAGCGATAATTTAGTATAATTGTGTTGATGACTTAGGAGGCTACTATGAATTTAGGAAAAGAAAACGAAACAACAGAATTCAAAGAATCAACATCCGAAAAAAGAGAAGCATGCGAAGCAATTGCTGCAATCTTAAATAAACATAGTAGAGGTGATGTTTATTTTGGGGTATTTGATAATGGAGATATTAAGGGACAAGCAATAACTGATTCAACAATAAAAGATGTATCCGAGATGATTTCAACAAATATTGAGCCTAGAATTGTTCCTACTATTGAGAATTTATTGATTGATAATAAAAGTGTATTGAAAATTAGTTTTTATGGGAATCAAAAACCATACAGTGCTTTTGGCAAATTTCTAATAAGAGTTGGGACACAAAATAGAAAAATGTCTAGAGACGAACTAATTAGATTAGTCCAAGAAGATAATTATTCTTTGAACTGGGAAAGAGAAAACTCTAATGCTTGTTTAGATGATATCGATGATGAAACATTGTTATCGTATTACAATGAGGCGGTTAATTGTGGTAGACTCGAATTAAAAGAGTATTCCAAAAATAAACTATTGTCGATATTGGATTTATATAAAAATAATATTGTTTCGAATGCTGCATATGCCCTTTTTGGAAAAAATGTAAATATAGGTCTTAAACTTGCTTGTTTTGCAACTGATGAAAAGATAAGTTTTACAGATTTAAAATTATTTAAAAACAATATCTATACTTTAATTGATGAAACTATGACTTATATTAAAAACCGAATCAATTGGCACATTGAAATTGGTGAAGTTCAAAGAATTGAGATTCCTGAAATACCTATTAGAGCCATAAGAGAGATGGTTATAAACGCTTTTGCACATGCTAATTACCAAAATTATCCAGAAATTGAAGTCAATATTCATCCAGGTAAAATTACTATTTTTAATCCCGGATCATTTCCATTTGATTTATCTCCGTATGATTATATAGAAAAAGACATACCTTCAATGAAAAGGAATCCTTTAATTCTTGACACTTTATTTAGATGCAAAGATGTTGAGAAAGCTGGAACAGGATTTAAAAGAATGAGCGAACTATGTAAAGAAAATAATGTTAGATGGACTTATGAAAATGTTGCTTATGGTTTTTGCTTTGTATTTTATAGAAACAATGTCCAGACAAATGTCCACGCTGATGTCCACGCATATAATGATTTGACTAAAGATGAAAAAACTATATTTATAAAAATTAAAGAGAATCCTAAAACATTAAAAAATGAATTAGCATCAATAATTGGGAAATCTGAAAAAACTGTACAAAGATGTTTGAATTCTTTGATAAAAAAGAAATATATTTCAAGAATTGGAACTAATCAATATGGATATTGGGAGGTTTTGAAATGATTCATAAAATGAATTTATGGAATGATTCTTTTATCGCTATTAAAGAAGGATGGAAAACTATTGAAATGAGGCAAAATTGATGTTTAACCTTCAGGATTTTCATTTTTATAAAACTTCTCAAAAACGAAAGAACCTTAAAAAAACAACTGGAGAGATTAATGAAGCAATACAATCAATTTGTGCAATGCTTAATAAAAATGGTTATGGTACTATTTACTTTGGTGTTTTGCCAAATGGTGAATCAAAAGGACAAATGATTAATGAATCAACATTAAGAGATATTTCAAGAAAGATTTACGAAACAATTCTTAATACTGTATCATTATATCGAATAGAAAAAAATGAAAAATTATCTGAAATTTTTGCTCAATTGAGAATAAGTGATAAGTCAGGAAGAGGTGTTCCTAAAATTATTGAAAACTATTCGAAAGATGCATTTGATTTTAGAGAGAATTATATAGTAGTTACCATTCCATTTAATAAAAATAGATAAGTTGGTAATAAAGTTGGTAATGAGATTGGTAATACTTCACCTGCCACTAGAAAACATGGTTTAAACACCACTAGGAAGCAAATATTATCAGAAATGAGACATAATCCCAATATTACAAAAGTCAAATTAGAAATTATTATTGAAATTAGTGATATTGCAATTGGTAATAACATTAGATATTTGAAAAATAATGGATATTTAGAAAAAATAGGCTCCAATAAAGATGGTTATTGGAAGGCTGTTGAATAAATTAGAATTTGAAGAGGAGAATATATGAAATACAAAGGAACACTTATTGTTGTCAAAGATTGTAAGCGTGCGTTAAAGTTTTACAGTGATATGTTTGGATTTAAACTTCTTAAAGACAACGATGGGAATATGAAATTGACTAATAATATATATTTACAGGAATTGGGATACTGGGAACAATTTACAAAAAGAAGTATTATTCCAAATAGTAATCAAACCGAGTTGTATTTTGAAGAGCCTAACATAGAACAATTTGTAGAGCGTCTTGAAACACTTTATCCTGAAATCGAATATGTCAATCATCTGATGACACACAGTTGGGGACAAAAGGTCGTAAGATTCTACGATTTAGATGGTAACTTAATTGAAGTGGGAACACCTGTAATTTGAATTCCAATTTATCTTGCTGCATTCTATAACTAATTAGGATGTTTTCAAAAAAAGGTGTTTGCATTATGTATTAAAATGGTTCATCTTTGCCAGTGGAAAATTCAAGCATTCTGAAAAGGATGAATAAAATCCTATCTTTTTTTGTAATTATCCGCCAAATAACACCAGGTGGGATTGGACCCTACAATAATCATTTAATTGTTTTATTAATTGGTTCATTATTACCAATCTTCTCATAATTGCAATTATCATCATTATATTATTGTATACTCATGTGGTGTGTGATTTTGGTGTAATATTAGAATATGTTATTTTGTGAATGTTACATAAATGATGTTATAAATTGTGAGAGACTACTCTATGATGGAGGAATAAAATATGAGTAGATCAAAAAAAGTGTCATTAACATTTGAATTGGTTCCAGATTATGCGAAGATAAGAAATGAGATGCATTTTAATATTCAACGCAATACAAGAGCAAATGTATTTGTAAGTAAGAAACACAAAAAAGAAAAACATGTTAAGAAAATATACGAAGGATATTATGACTAAGAAAAGAATAATAATTCTTTCTTTTTATTATGTTTGTAGTATAATTTAATTATATAAATTGGGAGAATAATAATATGAATACAATGAGAAAAAATTTTTTAATCATTTATGATGTTAGAGGAATCCAAAAATATATTTTTAGGACAACTAAATTAAAAGAAATTATTGGTGCCTCTAATATTGTTCGTAATATCCTTGATGAAGGTATTACGGAATATTTTAAATTTAATAATGAAATTGATAAATTGGTTAATAATTGGAAGGCAAAAGATGGAAAACTAGGCAATATTTCTTTTGAAATTGAACATAATAATCAAATTAAAGCTGAATATGTATATTATGGAGCAGGTAATTTATTGCTTGCTTTTAGAGGAAGCGAAGAAGAACTCAAAGAATTTAATAATTTCTTACAAGAATATGTTTTAAAACATAGCTATAGTCTTTCACTTGCGTATGCTTATACTGAAGTTGATTTTTCTAAAGGTAGTCAAGAATATTTGAATAAAAGAAGAGAAGTTATTGGTAAATTAAATGAAGTAAAAACTAGAATGCCTGAATTAGTTTTAACTAAATCACTCCCTATTACTAAATCAGACTCTATTACTGGACTACCAATAAGCGATTCAAGTGCATATTTTGATTCTTATTTGAAAGAAAGAATTAGTGGTGATAGATATATGCCGATTGAATCTGCACTTAAGGTAAAGAAAAATGAAAAAAATGGTGTAGAAGAACTTGATAGGATATTTGATGGAAATAGAAACTCAAATAAGAGAATGATCGCAGTTGTTCATATTGATGGTAATGATATGGCGGCAATGATTGCAAACTATATCAAAGTTTTAGAAGATAAGAAACTTCAAGGTGTTACTTTTGAAGATGCAGTATATAATTCAAGAAATATTTCTGCAAAGATTGATTATGTATTTAGAGATAAAGTAAGAAATATTTTAAAAGAACACGACAAAGAATCACGTCTTGTTATTAGTTCGGGTGATGATATTACATTTATTGTTCTCGCAGAAAAAGCGTTAGATTTAGTAAAAGAAATTATGGAATCAATTGAAGAAGAATTCTTGGCACCATATGACAAAAATGGAAATATTGTTGATGTAAAGATGAAAGATAATAAATTCTCATCTTGCGCGGGTATTTGTTTCATTCATTCACATTTCCCATTTGCAACTGCTTATGAACTCGCGGAAGAATCTTGCTCTTTTGCAAAAGGCGAAGCTAAGAAAAAAGAGAATAGAATCGAAACTATGTTATTAGATGGAAATGGTAATAAATATACTAGACCAGCTTCATTTTTGGATTTTGAAATATGCGATGTTGGAGTAGTTCGTAATATTGAAAATGATCGAAAAGTAAATGAAAATTATTATTTAAAACCATATTGCGTATCTAAATCTATTGATGTGGATGATAGACATATTGAATCATTATTGGGAAAGATTAAATTCTTCAGGAATATGAATGATAACGATGGTAGTAGTCATAGAAGTGTTGTTAAAGAAATTAGAAACGGATATGAAATCAGTGATGCATATATGGATATGCTATTTGAAAGAATTAAGTCCAGAAAAACTTTTGGTAGTGTAGAAGAATTTGTATATGAACCTAGATGTAAAGATGGAAAAGCAAGATATTATGATGCATCTTCATTAATTGATTTGTACGAATAAAGGAAGGGGGGACAAGTGATATGAATTATAAATTAATAATTAAATTAAAAAGTGCTACATGTATTGCTCTTGGTGCTTCTTCTGGTAGATCAATTGATATGGATGTATATACGAATGAATACGGTTTTCCATTTATTCCATCAAAAAGATTAAAAGGTGTTATAAAAGATGCTTGTAAAGAATATAATTTGATGGTTTCTGATTCTATTGATATTGATAGATTATTTGGTACTCAAGATGATATTGAAGGAACATTAAAAATTAGTAATGCAGAACTATTAGATTATATTAGTGAAAAAGATAATATTGTTTTGGATATTAAAGAAAGAAATATTAATCCTAGATTTGTCAAAAGAATGTATGTATCTAAAAGAACTCAAACATCTATTGATGATGAAACTGAAAAAGCAAAAGAAGGTTCATTAAGAACTATTAATGTTGTAAATAAAGGATTAACTTTTGTCTCGGAGATTGAAAATATTACTGGGGAAGAAGAAAAACATTTAAGTGACGCTATTAAGCTTGTTAGACATATTGGTTTAAATAGAAATAGAGGATTAGGACTAGTCGAATGTAGACTAGAAAAAAATAATAAAAGTGAAAGTAAAATTGTCCTTCCTTCAAGTGATTTTGACTATTTAGAATTAAGAATTCATAATGAAAAACCACTCCTTCTTTCTTCTTCAATGAAGAATGAAACAGTTAAATATATTATGGGATCATCTATTTATGGATATTTTGCCAATGAATATGCTAAAGCAATTAAACTAGGTAAGAATGATGTTGATCCTGTGTTTACTAAATTATTCTTAAGTGATAATCTTATTTTTACAAATGCTTATATTTCAGATGATAAATTTAATGAATATGTTCCAGTTCCACGCTTTATTCAAAGAGAGAAAAATAAAAATAAAGATGGAAAATGCAATTACATAAATTTACTTTTAGATAAACCTTTTGAAGATAAGAAAAAAGCATCTTTATCAAATAAATATATTATGTTATCAGATTTATTGGATGAGAACGGACTACCATTGAATGATTTACATGTTATTGAACCTATTATTGAAAACAATTATCACCATTCATTAAATGAAAATGGAATTGTTGATGAATTTTATTCATATGAATCAATTTCAGCAAATCAAAACTTTGTTTCTAGAATTTATGGAGATAAGGAATTATTAAAAGAATTATTTGATAAAGTTAATTCTACTAATGCATATCTTGGAAAATCCAAAAATAGTCAATATGGTAAATGTAATATTTCTATTGTTGGAAAGAAAGAAAATAAAGAGAAAGATGGAGACATAATTGTATTTACATCTCCTTGCGAAATTAAAGGCGACAATGATGAATTAGCTTTAACAATTGAAGATGTCATAAAATATGGAAAAATTGAGAAAAAGAATACTATGAAATATGCTTTATCTTTCATGACATTAGGTGGATTTAATATGCAATGGAGACTTCCAAAGCCTCAAAAAACATTAATTGCGCAAGAATCATATATTGAAGGAAGCGTTGATAGTTCTATTAATGTTCTAGGTGAAGAAGGATATATAGGATGTGGTCAATTTATTCGTTTAAATAAAACTCGTCTTTGTAAATTAAATAATAGAGTAGCTAAATCTGATTCAATTAATAATTCTATGAGTTCATATAAATCTAAATGGGCAAAAGAAGGTAGATGTTTTAAATTAATGAGTGAAGATAAAGTAGTTGAAGAAGCATTTACTCAATATATTGGTATAACTTCTATTCCATTAAATTCACATCAAATTGAAAGAGTTTTAAAAATGATTGATGAGTTTGATAATTTCTATGGATTTAAAACTAATGTTGAAAATATCGCAGATGAGAATTATAGAAATAAAGTTTTAAAGCTTATTGATGGATATGAACATGCAAAATACCCACTATACTTTAAAACATTATTCACTTTATTAAAGTATGGAAAAAGATAAAAGGAGGACTAGGATATGAAAAATATGATTAAAGCAAAAATAGTTTATATTTTTAATTTAAAAACAGTCTCTCCGTTATCTGTTGGTGGAGATATTTCAACTGAAACAAATCATGATATCATCACTCATAACGATACTCCATTTATTCCGGCATCATCTATTGCAGGGTCATTCTTTTCTAAAGGTGAAGCATCATACAAATTATTTGGTATGGTTGATGAAAATAATAAAGAATTTGTTAATTCTAATATTTTTATTTCTGATGGTGAATTTGATACTTCATCTATTCATTTAGATATTAGAGATAGTAATGCATTGGAAAATAATAAAAAAATGCATGAGGGAAAAGGAATAGAAGCTAATAAATTCGATTGTGAAATGATTCAAAATGAGACTTCTTGGTCATTCTTTGTTGAATACACAATAATGAATGATGTCGAAGAAGAATTAGATAAAGAAATTGATAGAATCTGTCAATGTATTAATAATGGAGAATATAGATTAGGTTATAAACAAAATAGAGGTTTTGGTAAACAATTAATTACTGGTGTTTATAAAAAGAAATTTGATAAATCAAATTATTCAGAATACATTAATTTCAATTACAAGTTAGATGATAGTAACAAGTTTGAAATAGGTAAAGATATATGCGATAAACGTATTTCTATTATTGTTCCTGTTAAATTAATTACTCCAATTTCAGTAAAGGATAATTCGACAATTAAAGGAAAAGCTGATTCTTCTCCAATTAGAGGTATTAAAAATGGAGATGCAACACTCGCGGATGTTCCAGGTACATCGATTAATGGTGTAATCACTTCAAGAGTTTTGAAAATCATGGATGAATTAGGAATTTCTATTCAAGATGATAGAAAACATGTTGTTGATGAACTATATTTGGATGGAAGATATTTAACTTCAACTAGAAATGCAATTAATAGGTTCTCTGGTGGAACTATTGATAAAGCGTTATTCACTGAAGAAGTTATGACACCAACTAATAATTCTGAAGGGGTCATAAAATTCACATTTAAACATAATGAATTAAGCGTTATTGCTTTATATTACTTAGCATTATGTGATCTTGTTAACGGATATGTTTCACTTGGTTCAGGATCAAGTATTGGTCATGGTGTATTTGTATCAAAAGATGAAATTAAGTTAGTTAATGTTGAAAAAGTATCGTTAATTAAAGCTTTAAAGGAGGCAATGTAATATGTGGTATTTGGGTTATTATATTGATAAAGTTGTATTACAAAAAGTTGATGCAGAAGCTAAACTTCAAAGCGAATTAACTAATGAGAGATTTATTGAAGGATATGTATTTGGTGATGATAAATCCTTATATGCTTCAAAGAAAAGTGGGAAAGTAATTAATAAAATTAAAGATTTAAAATACATTGAAGAAAAAATGGTTTTAGATGATAAAGTAAAAAAGGCAAATGGCTTAAATGAAAATTATAATGTCGTAATTCGTAATTATTATGATTATACAAGCGATGGCATTATTTATATTGCATCATCTTGCATTTATGATTTGGAGGTAAGGTAGTATGAAAAAGAATAAGTTTATTAATCCTTATAACTTTGTCTCTTTAGGTAAAGAAAAAAGTCCTGCTTTTACTGGAACGGGAAATCATTCTGGTTATATTAATGTTGAACTCAACGTAAAAGATACTATTATTATTCCTGGCTGTAAAAAAGAAGAAAAACTATTCGATTATTATCATTATGATGGTGAAACTAATCCAGTTATTCCTAGCAGTCAAGTAAGAGGAACCATTAGAAATGTATATGAAGCATTAACTAATTCATGCTTATCAAAAATTGAAGAATGTGAAATTACACTTCGTAATGGAATGAAGCCACAGATGAAACCATATATTATGTATTATGAAAACGGTAAGTGGTTGTTAGTTGAAGCGAGAGTTATTCGAGTAAAAGGAAATAAGAAAGTTGATGATTCAACGTTAGAATTAAATAATAGAAAATTTAGCGCTTTGCAAAATGTTTCTTGTGGAATGATTAAAAAGAATTTCAATGAAAAAAATAAAGCAACAACGTATTCATCTTTTGAAATCTTTGATGATTCAACTAAAAGTGGAAAATCAATATTATGTATTGGTGAAAAGAGAAATGATGGGAGAAGAAAGGTTGCTGTTTTTGAAAAAATGAATAAAACTCCTATTGAATTACGTGATTTAGAAGTGTTCTATTTTAAAGTTAATTTAGAGGGATTTACAGATTCTAAACATAAAAAACTATATTTAGATGCATATAAAAACAAAAAAGCAATGGCAGTATATGCATCAAATGAGTTTGCTGATGGATATTATAGAATATCAAAGTCGCAAATAGGAAGAGTTCCAGATTTTAGTGGTATAACTGAAAAGGAATATAGTGCACATAATGGCTACCAAACTTGTAAAGAAATGAATAAATTATGTCCGGCATGCTCATTATTTGGTACTATTAATGGCAATGAAAAGAATAATAGTAGAGTAAGAATCCTTGATTTTAAATTAAAAAATAATTCTTCTTATACCATTGATAAGCCAATTGAATTAGTTACTTTGGGACCTAATATTTCTAATCCTGATTTTTATACAGAAAAAGATAATCCATGGTTAAGTGAATATGCAAGAATTAGAGGAAGAAAATTTTATTGGCACTTTGATAAAAAGCATTTCTTTTCACTAGATATGTCTGAGGCTTCTAGTGATACAAAGTGTTCTTATATTTCTTTAAGTAAAGAAAATGAAAAACCATTTGTATTTGAAGGTAAGATTTATTTTGAAAACTTAAATGACCTAGAATTAAAAAATTTGTTACTTGCAATTTCTTTAGGTAACGATGGAAAACATGGACATAAGATGGGCCATGGAAAACCTTTAGGGTATGGTAGCGTCGTTCCTAAAATCACATCATTATTCTTTAGAAGTGTAAATGTAGATAATTTATCGATTGATTCAGTCGAGAAAGACATTAATTCTTATTCCTTCAAATGGAATGATTTAATGAATAAAAATAGTGTTCAAGAACTAGAAAAAATGGTTAGATTAAATGTAATTAACGAAATGATGAGAGAAGACTGTTGCGTTGGTTATCCGTTTATTAATGAAAAATCTAAAGGGTTTGATTGGTTTATGGACAATAAAAATACGAGATACGAAAAAGAAATACTTCCAAATGTTCTAGATAGTAATCTATTCTTATCAACTGAACATAGAAGAAAAAATAATAATTTTAAAAAAAGATATTAAAAAGAAAACTGGAGTGGCTCACTACTCCAGTTTTAATATGTATCAATTATTTTAAACATTCCAAATCCATGTGTGTTTTTGCATCCTAATCCAGCATTATATAATAGATTTAGATCATCAATGTTACCTTTAAGTGCAAATCTTCCTTGGTATGCTTCAATAATGAAGTTTTTATAATTAACGATGACTTTCTTTACATCGTTAAGAGCCATTAGTTCTATCTTATTGTCTGATGAACTGGAGATGCCTAATGATTCTTTCTTTGAGCGCAAATTCTGATTTAATAATTCTTTAAATTCTATATCATTAGGGTTATAGTATTGAGTTTTACTCTTTCCGTTTTCATCAACTGATGTTCTATGTACTGTAATAGGAGATAATGTTTCTATTAATATTGTCTCCTTTTTTATTTGTTCAAAATCCATTTCTATAGTTGATAATATAAGAGTTTGTCCTCTTAGAGTTACAGCTCTTGTTTCAGATAGGTTATTAATAATAGCTTTGATTAAAGAATCGTCAATGCTAGATATATACCAAACAACTTTATTTTTAAATATTATTTCCTTTTTAGAGGAATTAATGCTGTATTCTCCATATAGATTTGAAAAGGTAATATTTTTAACATTGCAGTTGTCGTGGTACCTATTCGATAAATCAAGTCCCATAGTTTTATATAACACCGCTTGGAGATAATGATAATAGCCATATGGTAAATTTAAATCAGATTCTCTTATATTAAACGTTATTTTAATTCTCATTGTTACTTTCCTCATAAATATTGTACTATAACTTATTCATTTTATAAACTGTAATTATTTTGGAATAACTAATAAATTTGGTAAAAAACTCCGTCAATCTTAAACTCCTATATTTAGGACTTTTATACGTGAAACAATCTATAAAACAGGCTAAAATGATGTAAAATAGGCAAAAATACTATAAAAAATTCCGTCAATCTCGGTGGTATTATAATGTATGTTTTTATAATTACTATTTATAGTAATTAAATATACAATATATCGAATCATTGACGGAGATTTTAACCTATCTATATTGATTTTATATATTATAGTTTGTAAAATATATGTATAAACACTTAAAAATGTACGTTTTTCTAAGTGTTATTAACGTACCTATAAGGAATAGAAACCGGCATGCTCAACCCATTCTCTAAATAGGTCTTTCATTTCATGTTATTAACGTACCTATAAGGAATAGAAACGCTGACAATTCTAAGTCTTCCGCAACAATTCTGTATGGTTATTAACGTACCTATAAGGAATAGAAACTCGGACTATTCTCTGGAAGAACATATCCGTTTGCGACAGGTTATTAACGTACCTATAAGGAATAGAAACTTGGTCATGTGATAACCTCTATCATTTCCTCTGAAGATTTTCTCGTTATTAACGTACCTATAAGGAATAGAAACTTTCTTCTTTAGGAACATAGAAACCTCTCTTACAGATAAGTGTTATTAACGTACCTATAAGGAATAGAAACAATGAATTCATTGAAAGTAGGATTGTTAGTTTTAAAGAATATAGTTATTAACGTACCTATAAGGAATAGAAACGTTGGCTCACCACATCCGGTATCATATTCATAATATAGTTATTAACGTACCTATAAGGAATAGAAACATTTTCTCTAGTACATTAAGACATAGATTGAAACTAAGAACATGTTATTAACGTACCTATAAGGATTTAATTTATTTATAAAAAAGAATTGAATTATGTTTTTTGCTATGCATATTTTAAAGGGGGAAAATATGATTGAAGAGGTAATTAATGAAGCAAATATTGAAAATGCTTTAACTTATTTGGAAGGTAAAAAGAACAATTCAGGTATTGATGGAATGAAAATATCAGAATTAAGAAATTATTTAAGCAATAATAAAGATGTGTTTATTAAAAGTGTATTGAATGGGACGTATACATTTGGATTAATCAGAGAAAACGAAATTTTAAATTATAGTGGGAAAAGAAGAGTTATCGCGCAAATTATTTCGTTAGATAGGTTGTTACTTAGGTGCTTGTTCCAAGTAATCGAACTTAAAACCATGGGAAAACTATCTGATTCTTCGTTTGCTTTTCAAAAGAATAAGGGAGTCAGTAGTGCGATTTCATATTGTAAAAAGCTTATTATTGATAATAGAGTAAAATATGTTTTAAACTTAGATATTAAAGATTTTTTTGATTCTGTTGATCATGATATTATGATATCTCTGTTAAAGAAATATGGAATATGTGATAGAACATGCGAATTAATATATAAGCATCTAAAATCTAAAACAGTTTTAAATATGGAAATAAAACAAAAAGATGTTGGACTTGTTCAAGGATCTTTATTATCACCATTATTAAGTAATATTTATTTGAATGAATTAGATAAATATATAGAAGAGAATAATATTTTATTCTGTAGATACGCTGATGATTTAAGAATATTCGTAGATAGTTATGCAAAAGCAGTTGATATCAATAAATTAATAACTGAATTCATTAAACAAAAACTTAAATTAGATATTAATAAAAAGAAAACTGGTATTGTAAGTATTAATGAAATGAACTATCTTGGATATTCTTTTATTTGCGACAAAAATACAGGTCTTGTTGAAGTTAAAAGAAAACAAAATAGTAGAGAATATAATAAGTTTTCTGCATGGCACGAAAGTTCTATTGAAAAGAATAACGATATTTATTATGTAATAAACAATGGGATCTTAACTCAAAAAGACTTTACACTTTTATTTGAAAATGAACAAAAAAAGATGATAATACCTTCTAATGTAACTTCTACATTAAATGTATATTCGAGCATCACTTTTTCTAGTTCGTTTTTTAAATATATTTCAGAAAAGAAAATCGTAATTAATTTGTTTGACAATTATGGTGAAAAAGTTGGAACATTTATTCCGAATAATATGAATAAAGAAATATCCTTGGAATTAGAACAGCTTAAATGCTATATGGACGATAGAAAAAGATTGAGCTACGCTAAACAATTTGCAATGGCCGCGGCGCATAATCTTAGGGAGAATCTTAAATATTACAATAAATGTAAAAAATCGGAAATAATAGAAGATAAAATCAAAAAGATAGGAGAATTGATTAAAAAAGAAAATGAATGTGATAATGTTCAATCTTTAATGGCGTACGAAGGACAAATAAGAATCAATTACTATTCATGCATAAATGAAATATTACCTGAAAAGAAATTTGTTTTTGAAAATAGAAATAAAATGCCACCAAGAGATCCTATTAATTCTCTCATTAGTTTTGGAAATACGCTTTTGTATAATTATGTCGCAAAAGAAATATATAAATCGAGATTGTGCATAAAAATAGGTTATTTACATACTACTAATAAAAGAAATGAGACATTAAATTTAGATATATCTGAATTGTTTAGGCCCATTATTGTTGATAGAACTATATTTTCTATGATTAATAAAGGGATGATAAACGAAATAGAATATTTTGATTATTACGATGATAAAGTGTTTTTAAATGAAAAAGGAAAGAAATTATTTATTAAATCATTATCAAATAAGTTAGATACTAAAAGGAAAGATAAAAACGAATATTATTCTTATTCGGATTTAATAAGCAAAGAAATAAAGAACTTAATTAAATCATTCGAGTGTAATGAACAATATAAAGCATATAAATATTTTAATTAAGGGGTGATTCTATGTTTGTAATATTAACTTATGATATTAATAAGAATAAAGTTAAGATTGTTAAAAAAATTTGTGATAGGTATCTTCATCATATTCAAAATTCAGTATTTGAAGGAACGATTTCAGAAGCAAAACTTAAAGATTTAAAATCAAAACTAGATAAAGTAGTTAATAAAGATATAGATAGTATATGTATTTACAAATTTGATTCTGTAAAATATGCTAAAAAGGAACAGATTGGGTTATCTAGTGTATTTGGGAATATTATTTAATAATGGAATTATATAACAAAAAGTCTGTCAATCTATTTCTCCTATAATTAGGAGATTTTGTGGCGAATGTCATAGGATTAATGTTAAAAATACATTAAATTCAGTAAAAATAATGTAAAAAATCAGTCGATGTCTTACCTATTATAATGATGACTTTATGTAATTACTATATATAGTAATTAATCATATTTTACTATATGGAGATCGACTGACTTTTATAGACTATAATATTGATTTAAAGAATAATTGAATGTAAAATATATGTATAATCTTAGAAATATGATTATTTTTCTAGGGTTATTAATGTACCTATGAGGAATAGAAACTTGAGTTCAGACCAAAGTTCATCATAGAGCCTATAATGTTATTAATGTACCTATGAGGAATAGAAACATGTCATTCAAAATCTTTTCATTTGTTAATTTCATATTTTGTTATTAATGTACCTATGAGGAATAGAAACCTTTCTATCTTTGTTTCTGGTTCTAATGCCATTTAACCTTTTGTTATTAATGTACCTATGAGGAATAGAAACGTTTAAATTTAGTTTGCCTACTCTCCTATCTTTTATGTTCGCTACATGTTATTAATGTACCTATGAGGAATAGAAACGGAATATTTAGAGAATTTATAATCTCAGCGAACCACTTTGTTATTAATGTACCTATGAGGAATAGAAACTTTGTATCTTAATCATTTTTTAATACCTCCGTTTATATATGAGCAATGGTTATTAATGTACCTATGAGGAATAGAAACTGGTGTTCCCCAGAAGTCTTGCCTTTCTTCTAACGTTTCTGCCCAGACACATGTTATTAATGTACCTATGAGGAATAGAAACATAAACCCTCCCTCTCTTCTTCTACTTCTGCCCAGACACCGTTATTAATGTACCTATGAGGAATAGAAACGCCATAACTTTGTAAAGAACCATCTTTTTGACTGTAACAACACTACGTTATTAATGTACCTATGAGGAATAGAAACTTTCTCTATTATCATCTACTAAATCGGCCATTTTGTTAGTGATATACAGTTATTAATGTACCTATGAGGAATAGAAACTCTTTGTGCTTTACAATTGCCTCTGAGAGCTCAAGCGCATTAAATGTTATTAATGTACCTATGAGGAATAGAAACTGGATTGTTAGTTTGAATGAATATGTACTCAATCATATAATCGTTATTAATGTACCTATGAGGAATAGAAACTAGTTTTGCTTTCTTTAAAAGCTTATTATTTTTGTATAGTTATTAATGTACCTATGAGGAATAGAAACCATTTTCTTTTAATATTTTTAATGTTTTTTTCATTTTTTTGTTATTAATGTACCTATGAGGAATAGAAACCTTTATGAAAGCTTCGCCTCCATAATTGCATGAGTATGCTCTTGTTATTAATGTACCTATGAGGAATTTAATTTATATTGTTATTGCTATTTTTTTAAAGTAACAATTCGCAAAGAAAAGAGTTTTTTTAAAAAAACTTTCTTCGCTAATAAAAAGATGTTATACTATTTTTATGATGTTTCATAAATTATAATTTAAGTATTTAGGCCAAAAATATGTCTAATAAATGAAAAAGGAATGGTGGATTTTATGGTAAAAGAAAAGAAAAATGTATTGTTTGCTCCAGTTGGAACTTCGGATCCAGTAAGAGGCGGATATGACGGACCGATAATACATATATGTAGACATTTTAAAATAGATAAGATTTACCTTGTATTTACTGATAAAATGTGGGAATCACACTTGGCGGATGATAGATACAGAAATGCCTTAAAAGATTTATATAATGGAATAGAAGGCAAATTTGAAGGAATGGGAAAAGAGATTGAAATTGTTGAACCAATTCATTTAAATGTAGATGATGCCTCCGACTACGATGTGTTTGCCAAATACTATAGAGATATACTAGATAGAATCGAAAGAGAAAATGAAGGAGATAATATTTTCGCAAATCTTACATCAGGTACTCAACAAATGGGAATTTCTTTGTGTAATGAGATTATCGCATCAAGCAGAGATATCGTCCTAATTCAAGTGAAATCACCTGAAGATGGCCCCAATCTTCCAAATGACTACAAAAAAATTGGTAATCCCGAGCATCCACTATTAGATGATAGTGGTGAATATAAAGAAATAAAAGTTACTGATAATAGATGTCGTATAATTGATTTACATACGCTAAGAGTTAACACTTTAGAGAAAAGAATAAAGGCGTTGATTGACATATATGAGTACGAATCATGTCTAAAAATAATGGAAGTTGAGAAATACTTTAAAGATAAAGATATTATAGAATTATTAACATTTGGGAAAGAGTATTCTAGAGGTAGAATAAAACAAGCGTATGGTAGTTTAAGTAAAACTGCCTGTGCGAGTATAGTTAAGTATGATGATGAGATGGAAAAAATATTAAACGGATATAATTACCTTTTAATTAATAATGAATTGGGTAGAATAAGCGAATTCTCGTTAAGATTAACTTCCATTTTATATAATGCAATTTTTTTACTTGTAGGAGAGAAAAATGTAATGCAATTCTCCAAAAAAGACAAGTATGGTGTATATAGAATTAAAAGTAATGAGTTTAATAAGCTTTGCCCAAATTATCGTAAAAACACCCGTGAGTCTGCTCCTGATTCATCAGGAGGCGGACCATATTTGGCATATAAGCATTTGTCGGATTATTATTATGAGAATTCTTCAGATGTCGATAAGGAAAAACTATTTAGTGAGTGTTTATTACCACTCCGTGAAGTTGAAAGAAAGGTTAGAAATAATATTGCACACGATTCTTTTGAAATTAGCAAAGAGGAATATAAAGATAAATCGGGAATTACAACTGATGAAACTATAGAATTGATAAAAAATCTAATCAAAATTATACCTCATGCTAATATAAGCGAAGAAAAATTTAATATTTATAAGTTGCTAAATGAGAAATTATATTATGCAATAGCTAAATATAAGAACGAAGTTGTATACGAAAACTTATACGGAAATTTATAAATATGGGTAAAACTTCAAATTGTATTAAACTTCTTCAGTTGTTGAATACTGGAAGAATGTATAAGGTTTCTGAACTAGCTTCATATTTAGAAACTAATCCAAGAAACATATATGAGTATCGAAAAGAATTAGAGGAATGTGGATACTACATTACTTCTATTACTGGTCGATATGGAGGTTTTAAATTAGATAAAAGTTCAACTATTCCTTCATTAAAATTAACTGAGAATGAGAAAGATGCATTGATTGATAATTATAATTATTCTTTAGCAAAAAAATCTTTTATAAATAAAAGTGAATATGAAAAAGCAATGTCTAAGATTATGTCATCTTTTGAGAATAATATTTCAGGAAATGATTATTTTGAAACCATTTCATACACTAATAATGATATTAGTGACGAATATAAAAAAATAAAAGAAGCAACGAAAAAGAGAAATACATGTGAGATAACTTACATAAATAAAAAGAATAAGAGCGCAAAAGATTTAATTAATCCATACGAATTATATTTATATAATGACGAATGGTTTGTTTTGGCATATTCATTAAATAAGAAAGATTTCACATATTTTAAATTAAAAAGAATGAAAGATGTTGCTGTTTTATCTAAAAGATTTACAAGAGATGTCTATTATAAGAAGAGAGATTACTTTGATGAAGAAGGATATCTTAAAACTGATGAATGGTATGATGTCGAATTTAAAATTAGAGGATATTATTTGAACAAGATTATCGATAAAAAAATAGGAAAAAATCAAATAGTTGAGATGATTGATGATAATAGTGCAACTGTTAAAGTATCTATGCAATATAAAACTAATATAATCAATTTTATAATGGGTTTAGGAGCAAATTGTGAAGTTATTAAACCAGAATGGTTAAAAAAGCAAATCTTAAATACTGTTATGGAAATGATGAATATTTATAATAAGTAGTCCTTAAGTGACAAAGTAAATTCAGTTATAAAGTAAGAAAAGAAGAATGACAGATTAATATCCGAAAAAACGAAGGAAATTAGTCTGTTATTTTAAATTATTATTGATGATATATTTTAAAATAACTGAATTTACTTTGTCGCTTAACAAATAAGTAGTTATAGGTATTGGTCGATATCCAATATGGAATTATTACAAGTATTATGTTAGAATAAATATAATAATTATATTTAATAGGGGGAAAATAATATGAGATTAGAAAGATATGGTAGGAAATTATCCGATAATACTATTCTCTCGTTGCAAGAAATAGCAATGGATTTTTTTAACTTCTATATATTTTGTTTAAATAAAGCAGGTGTCTCATATTATATCGATGATCGAAAATACGATAATATTCAATTTGAAGGAATAGAATCAGATAGATATGATTTTCCCAATATGATTTCTAATATTGAGTTTTTTGTAGATGATTTTTATAATGATTTACTTAAAGCGAGAGAAAAAAATGATAATAATGTTCGTTTATTGTTAAACGAATACTATACGGCTATCTATAAATATGTATTTTGTTGCTTTTACAGTAAATATTCTTCCTCTTTTTGTTCGCATAATCATAATCAATTTTTAAAAAACGAAGAAAAGATATATTTATGTGAAAATGTGATTGATGAACATAAATTTGATTTAAAAATTAATTTTTCTCCAGTCGAATATAAATATTTGGATTTTCCAGGTGCATATGGAAAGTTTTTAGATGTTGATGTAAAGGAAATTGATTTGTATAATTCATATAAATATAGTATTGAAATGTATGCAAAAGAGGTTGCAAGTCAATTGGAAAGTAATATTACTGCAATAATTGAATATTTAAATGAGATGAATGATATAGATTACAAAATGATTTCAAATGATTATAATATCCAATGTTTATCATATGAAATTGCATCGTTAATGATAAGACATATTTTTTCTAACATAGAAGAAAAAACAAAAGAAATAAAGAATATTGAATTGAATTGTGAAAAAATAAGGGAGTACTCTAACAATGAAGGGTATGTTTCTTATGAATGCTTGAAATAGGAGATGGATGATTATGGATGAAACAATGTTATTTCAAGCTATAGATGAACTTGAAAGAGAGTTAAATGAACAAATTAAGAATAATAGAAAAATAGAGGTCAAAAACTTTGAAGGTAAAAGTATAATTCTTGATACTTTTGCTAATGTTAATTCTGCATTAATAAATGAGATGAGAAAGGAATCCCTATTTTTAAAATATATTTATCAATTAAGCATAAATTATAGTAAGGTTGCCGTGATAAATAATAAAATCAATGAAATTAGAGATACAATTGAAAATAATAAAAAGCTAATATCAACCATTAAAGATAAGAAATATGGAATTAAAGCAATCATTTCGCAAAAAATTGGTGAACTTAATGATTACCAAGAAAAACTTTTGGTTGGATCATGCGCGGGAAACGTTAAATTATACAATTTGCTAAATGATGATAATATAGAATCGTATATTGAACTTAAAAATAAAGATGTATTTAGTGATGAACAAAAACATGATGCCCATAACCTTTTATTAAATAATTCACCTGATTTTGATGAGATAAATAGAGTAGATTTCATTATTAATAAGTTACTCTTTTATAAAAGACAATTATTTTTTAGAGAAAGAGATATTCAAAAAAACATTAAGTTTTCAAATGAAGGAATTCGTCATTTACAAAACGTTAAAAATACGATTATTAATCAAACAAATCGCATTAAGAATCCTTTACATGACGCTGATGAATATGAAATTAATACAATTTACAACGTAATAAAAAGCTTAGGCTATGTAGATGAAAGTATTAAAATGAGTAAAATAAGTGCTATTTATAGATGGATAAAAAATATTAAATCTTGCGGAAGAATTAAGGGGGTGTAGGAGATGTTTTTAGGTGGCGATGCGTTTTCAGAAATACTCTTATATTCTCTCCAAAAGGGTGAAAATAATATAGATGACATTGTTAGCTCATTGTCTTTATTTTCAAAAGAAGTAATAGTGAAAAAGCTTGTTGAATTAAATAATAGAAAAATAATTACATTAGATTGTGAGAATGATAAAGTTTATATTTCTCATAAAATGAAAGATGTAATTAAGTTTTTAGTTGAATCAGGAATTGTAAATTATTATGAAAATGGATACATCACTCCATTCCTTAAAACTTTGTTTGAAGAACTTAGAAAAAAAGATATTAATGTTAATTTTGATAGTAATTTTGCATGCGTTGTTAATAAATGCCTATCATCGATTTTAAAAAACGATTTCTCAAATGAAATATTGCTCTTAGATATTAAAGTCAAAAGGAGTGGAATAATATGTCTCTAGAATACTTTAAAAATGAAATAATAAACAATAAAACATATTTAACAGATATGATTAATGCCTTAGAAAATAGAAATAATCAAGATGCTAAAATTGGTATTATTGGCGCTAAGAATCTTTTAGAATCTATTGATTATGTAGAGAAAGGACTAGTAGCTAATCCACAATTAATTATGGATTTAATATTTCCAAATAAAGCAAGAATGGGAGTTATTAAACCAGTTAATTTTTATGATAAGCATATTGATGAAACTCAAGGATTGGCAGTAAAAAAAGCATTAGCAATGGAAAACTTATTAGTTATACAAGGACCTCCTGGCGCAGGTAAATCAACTACAATTGTAGAAATGATTCGTCAAATACTTGCGAGAGACAGTAAGAGTAAAATTTTAGTTACTTCTCAAACTCATATTGCAGTTGATTCTGTTATGGAAAAATTAATAGATAATGGATTTAAAAACATAGTTAGATTGGATTCTAAAACAAGAGAATCAAATAATGAAAAATTAAAAGATGTGTACTATTCTTCACAATTCAATCATTTTGCAAATAGTGCTATAGGTGACTTAAAGAATTATATAGATAATCATGCCTATACAATAAATAGGAAAAGTGATAAAAATAGAAGTATAACAATTGGTGGTAATACAATTTCTGATGCATGTTTAAAAAGTATTATTATGTCTAGAAATGTTATTGGGGTTACTGCGAATGCATTAAAAAATACAAGATTAAAAGTTAGTGATCGAATAGATTACGCTATTGTTGATGAAGTTGGAAAGCTTACATTCTCTGAATTAATGTTTGTTGCAAGATTTGCAAAAAAAATGATTTTAATTGGCGATCCAAATCAGTTGCCATCTGTTCTTTTTCAATTTGGTGAAGGAGAGACATATTCCAAAGAAGCTTATAGATATATGGAGGTTAAACCTTTCATCAATGCGTTATTCAATAATGTTAATAAATATTGTAAAGTGTTCTTAAATACACAATATAGAATGGCAAGAGAAATAGGAAATTATATTTCTGATTGTTTCTATAATTATCCATCGTTTAAGCTTAAAAATGGTGTAACAACTGTTTCTAATCCAGACGCATTAAATTTTGTTGATTATGATAGAAATAAGTGTCTTGTTGGTATTAGACACACCTCAAATCAAGAAGAGATGGGAAAAAAAGAACTAAGTAACACATTAGAATTAGAAATAGTTAAATGTATATTAAAAAGATGCGAGGAAAATGGGTTGAACATTTATGATGATGTAGCGATAATATCACCTTATGCTGCGCAGGTAAAATTATTAAAAGATTCAATTCCCAAGATAAAAGTTGATACTGTTGATGCATATCAAGGAAGAGAAGCAAAGGTTGTCATATTTACATGTGCAAGAAACCAAAATGTCACAAGCTTTTTTCAAAAACCAAATCGTATTAATGTCGCGATTTCTCGTGCAATTAAAGAAATATGGATCGTTGGAAGTAAAGAATTTTGTAATGAGGTATCTTATTTGAAAAAATATATTGATTACAATATTACTGATGATGATGGATTGAAATGTAAATGTAATCATTATTACTATGATAATGAAGAAATAAAAAAGAGCTAGACGTATAATCTAACTCTCGGGTATATCAACATATAAATCTTAAATTCGAATAAAATGTACTTATATTTATATTTTGTTTGTACTTAATGATCATGATTGCCCAATTGAGCACACCGGGAACAGCCGGCTCTGTCGCAAAATATATATTGTATACACTATTATTATAAAAAATTAAATTTATGATGTCAATAGGGAGGAAAAAATATGGAAGCGGTCAAATATGAAAAAATCCGAAAAGATATTGAAAGAGTTAATTACGAGATAAAAAATAATATTGAGATTCGGAAGAAATTTTTATCTGCTCAAGATGCTTTGTGGGATGTAATTAAAAAAAACAAAGAAAATAGAAGAGATGAGATGGATGAAATTACTGATAAAATCGGATATTCTACAGGTCAAATAGATGCCGCTGTTAGTGAATTAAAAAAGTATTTTGTTGTTCATAGGGCTTTTGATTTGGCGGTTTCTTATTTAGATTTGGAAATTGAGAGATGTAGAGGAATTATCAATTATACTAAATTTCTCATTAAATCTGTTAATGAAGGAAAGTGCAATTTAATTAGTTCAGAAGGGAAAATTGGTACCGATTGTTCCGGATTGGAAAAATATGTATGCAAAAAAACAAAAAGGTTGGAGTGGCTGACTGAACTAAGAGAAAAGTTGTGCTTTAATTGTACTGGTGAAAATAGAGATGATGAAGTTAAAGATAATTGTAACGAAGAAGCATTCATGAGGGTTCGATTCGAAGGTAAAACAGTGCACCCTCGTGAAAAATTGAAGGAGTTATTTCATAAAGGGATGGAGGAGTCGCATAGAGAAATGATAAAAGAGAAAGCTTTACGAAGAGCAAATGCGTTTATCATCGATTTTTCATCTTATAAGAATGAAATTGAAATTAACTCCTTAGATAGAAATAAGATTGAAAAGGGGTTTAGAAACTCAAAAAAAATTCCTAATACGCTTCCTATTGGATATAAAGGATTGAATTGTGTTTTTGTCTTTAAGGATTGGGATGATAGAAGTTTAAGATGCATAGGAGCAAATAAAACTAATAGTAATGGATATGCTCCAATTAAGTTAGACTTAGTTAATAATGGAAACGTTGTGGTTGTTTCTGATACAGACAAAGAAGAATTTCAAAAATCCGAAACGTTAACTAAATTTACATGTGATGCAATTTTAAAGTACTATGATGACTTCCCAGCGGGAAGAGTAAATATTCACGTTGTTGACTCATTTAAATCAAAAATTTATGGAACATTTACAAGAGTAATAAAAGAAGCTTCTTTAAAAAATAAGGGTAAAAAAATAGATATATTTAACGAATACGCTAGATTTAATGATATTAAGAAATATATTGAGATTAAATGTAATGATATGTTTGATAACTGTTTTTTAGGACAAATAAATGATGCATATGATTTATTTAGGATGAAAGGAAATAAATCAAAACTAGATTTAATTGTAATAAGAAATATTTCTTCTAGCGAATTCAATGATGAATTATTAGATGAATTATATAGAATGATGCAACCAGATTCCAGAGAACATATGTGTGGAATCAGATTCATTATTTGTTTTGATAATAAAAAAATAAATGAAAATGGAAAAGGCGAATATTTTAAAAGATTTGTAGAATCTGCAGATCAATTCCTCATTCTTAAAAATAAAAATGATTTATTTGCATATTATCAAAATAATGAAAGTGGAAGTAGAGGAAATCTTTCTGCATACAATATTGCTTTACCATTAATGATTGACAATTCATGTTCGTATGAAGATTTGATTTTAAATAAATGCGCTTGTGTGTGTGAAAAAATTATTGAAGGTGGAACCAATTCTATTTTAATTGAGGATGTTTTAAAAGATTACCAATCTGATCCGTACGATACTGTAATTAAAATCCCATTTGGTAAGGATATAGCTGAAAACATTGTTAGTATGGACTTCGATTGTGGTGGTGGTGGAAACATCGGCTTCATGGCTTATGGTTCATCTGGATTTGGTAAATCATCATTATTTAATGCTATTGTAATTAATGGCTGCTTAAAATATTCTCCTAATGATTTAAATTTTATTTTGCTCGATTATAAGAGTAATTCTGCTGTTGCACCATATTGCTCTTTGGAAAAAGATGTCCCACATATTACTATGGTTGCACCTAATAGTAAAATGGTAGATGGGTTAACAATCTTAAAAATTATTAACGAGGAAATTAATGCTCGTAATATATTATTTAACGAAATAGGTAAACAAACTAGAGAAAAAGTGGATAATCTTGTAGCTTATAATAAGGTGGTTGATAATGATGTTAATTTGAAGTCAAAATATCTTCATTTACCACGTATTGTTTTATTAGTTGATGAAGCTCAAGAAATGTTAAGAGATGATGGAAACTATGGAGACACCGCAAGAGAAATAGCAGATGTTATAAATATTATTTCTTCAAAAGGAAGATCATCGGGTATTCATATGGGTATGTTTGCACAAAACAGTGAATCTTCAAGAACATCGTTATTATCTGATGCATTTATTAATCAAATACAAAGAAAATTAGTATTTAGATTAAGTGAATCAAGTATTAATAATAGTGGATTTGGTTCTGAGTTTATAGAGCATTCTTCCGAAATAGAAAATCTCGAAAGAGCAGAAATATTCATTAAACTTGATGGTGGAATTAGCAAAGTAAGAGTAGCTTTCGCTGATAATGTATTTAATTGTTGTGAAAAGATTATAAAAAAATATCCTTCATTTAATCGTCGCACTTTAAATATTGGAAATTTAGACCAAATAGGTCCATTAGAACTTCCATCAAGAAATAGTAAAGAAAAGTATATAGATATAATAAAACAACCAATAGAAAAGAATGGTTATATATACATATGTATTGGTGAAGATGCATATGCTCTTTCACCTACTTATTTAAGATTTGGTAACAATGGTAATAATTCCACATTCCTAATTGGTAGTAGCAAATTAATGGCGAATAGTTTGTTAATAAACTTATTCTTAGGTGTTAAATATGGAGGATATGATTATTACATTGTTTCTAATTTGAGAGAAAGAAGTAATTTCAATGCGATTATATTAGATAAAGGAATTAACGAACGTGGCGTTACAAATATTAATGAGGCAAATACTATTGTTGATAAAGTATATGATTTATTACAAACTAGAAAAAAATCAAATTCTAAAACAAAACCAGTTTTTATGTTTATCAATGCTTTAGATAATTTAGAGTTTGAAGATAATAATTCATATAGTATCTTTGGTAGTAGTTTTGATGATAATCAAAATTTCGCTGATAATGTTTCTATGATTGATAAGTTATGCAGTGTAGTCATAGAAGGTAGTTTCTATGATATTTATCCAATTATCTATTTAAATTCTAAAGAAGATGGAAAAATAAATGAATTAATTCAATCTTCTAATAATGTAGTTATATTTAATGAATTAAAATTGAGTTCAATTTCTTCAAGTAATATTCTATCTTCGTTGAATGATGTTAAAAAAGGAATGTTTAGCGGCTCAATTTTAAGCAATATGTTTGAAGAAGTAGAAGAATGTGATGAAGAAGCGTTTGCGTTTATAAATAAACAAGAAGGATTAAAGAAAATCAAACCGGTAATTTATCAAGATAAAGGCGCAAAACGCATTAATTACCATTCTCTAAAAAATATGATTATGGGAGATAAATAATTATGGACAATAGAAAATTATATATTAATATAGAAAAAATAAGAATTAATGGTGATATCAGCGCTCTTTCTCAACCTGTAATTAATATAGATAAATGCCTCCAAGAATTAACAAATGAAACTATAAAATTACGTAATATGTTATATAAATATTATGATGATAATGCTTCTAATCAATATAAAAAAGCCATTGAATCATCAAATAATTTGGCAAAAAAATTAACCCTTGAATCAAAGGCGTTAAATGAACTCCAAACAGAAATTGTACGATTACAAGAAAATATGATTAGATTTAACGATAAAAAACAATATATCGCTAAACATTTTGGCTATTATGTTATGAGTATTAATATACCTGAAAAAAGTGGTGTATTTAGAGCAGTTGTAAAAGACCTAGTTACAATAAATAATGGAATAATGAGATATATTAACGGTGTCGGGAATGGAGTAAAAAAGATTAAAGCTGATAAGGCTTCAATTGGAATGGTATGGAAAGATCCACAATATGTATTATTCTCAAATAGAATAGATGAAATATGTCATATATTAAATGTTCATATGAATGTATTACAAGAATATAGTGGGTATTTGAATAATAAGATTAAAGGATTGAGAAACGTATAATGATAGTAGATTTAAATTATTTAGATGAACTTATTTCAGCGACTAATGCTAGGTTACAAGAAGCAAAAGATTCTATGAAAAGATTAGAATCATTTTTAAAGTCGATATCTACAAATGATTGGGATGATAAGAAGAAACAAGAATATACTTTATTTATTGAAAGATTAATGAGTAAGTTAAGCAAATCAATAAACGAAACAAATGATTATGTTATTTATTTAAATCATAAGAGTCAAGAATTAAGAAGGGGAGTTTAATATGGATGCAAAAGTAAATACAGAAATATTGAGCCATGCTAGAGAAGAAACTAAGGTATGTATGAGTAAACTTCAAAATATTACTACACTTGCGAAGGCTACTCATAAGATTTTAGAAGCGTCTTTTGAAAGCAATCAAACAGATATTTTTAAAAGTAAGGTACTATCTTTAGTGCGTTCTTTGTGCAATTCGACTGATGAACTTACAAAAGCTAACAAGTATTTACAAGAATTAGAAAAAATCATTGAGAAATATGATCATACGAGGTATTAGATATGAAAATAAATTTTAATGAAATATATACTGCATGCGAAAAGAATAGAAACTCGATAGAAAATATTGTAGTGAACTATAAATCAGACGGCTGGCGTGATGATGTTCATAATTCTTATGGAAAATATATGAAATTGGTTGTTAAGTTTGGCGATGATTCTAAAAAAAGTGCAAATGAACTTAAAACAGTTGAAAAAACATTAAATAGTGTTAAAAATGCCATTGAAATAAATAAAGAGATTAATGATTTAGATATCGCGTTAAGAAAGATTGTGGTGTAAATTATGGCAAGAGCGGATGTTAATATATCAAATTTACAAAAATTTAAATCTTCAGTTATGGAATTCAATTCTGATTTGAATTTATTTTTGAGTGCGACTAATGAACTAGAAATTAAAATAAAACAAGTCACTCAAGAATATAATGAATACTTAAGGGCAAAAGAAAGAAATTTAGGATTAATCGCTGAAGCAAATAATAAATTGAGTCAATTAAGAATTAAATTAGAAAATTTAACAAAAACAAAAGAAAAAATAGAAAAAAATATTGATAAATTTAAAATTGAAATAAGAAGACTAGAATCTGAAATTGCTAGATTGTTGGCCATGGCTACAAAAGATATAGGTGGTGCAAGTGTTAGAATTGCTTTTTTACGAGCACAGGTTGCTAATTTGTCAGCTGAATTACTAAAATATAAAAAGGAACTTAGAAAAGTAATCGAAGAGATCCAAATTACAAAAATGAAGATTGAACAAGTAACGAAGATTCTTGAAAAATTGAATTCATTGAAACCAATAATTGAAGAGGCAATTAAAAAAATATATGAAAGTCTTGAAAGAATTAAGAAAGTACAAAAATTGGAGTTAGATAATTGTAAAAAAGCCATTTCTGATAATAAGATTGCATTAGAAAAAATATCATCTTCCATTCTTTTTATAAATGATTATATTAATTTGAAAATTGATGAGATTAAATTTTCATCACTTTGTGATCCGATATTAAGAGGTTCAATTAATAGTGATTATGCAAATAAAACCTATGATTTTAAGAATATTTTTGATGAAGCAAAAAAGAATAATGATGACAAATTAATGGAGTTCTATAATCTTTTGAAATCAAAATATCCAGATATTACTTTTACTGGTTTTGATAAAAATATGAATGTATATCCGTTAATGAAGAAATACGAACTATACTCTCACACATTTCCTGAGGTAACAATAGAAAATTTAAATAATCACACATGTCTTGTTGGTGATTCTTCATCTTCGTCGGAAGATTTTAAGAAATTAAAAAAAGCAATGCTTGAAGATGGTTATTCGGAAAGGGAAATTGCAGAATTATTTGCTAAAACATCAAGACACCATGATGAAGATGGAAGGACACTAAGATTGATTCCTAGAGAATTGCATAGTTCAATTAAACACAATGGCGGCGCGGCAAATATTAGACTTAAAAGAGCGATTTTAGGATACTAAGGAGGTTTTTTATGGTTAGTAATGAAACATTAAAGAATCTATCAATAAAAGATAATGATTATAAGACTTTTATTAATCAATTAGATGATATATACGAATTTTGCTTTCGAGAGATTAGAGATAAAGGCTTAGTATTTATTTTCAATAATTTCTTAATTGATAGTGAAGAAGAATACTTAGATATAACAAAGAGTAATGATTATTATTTGAAAAAGAATAAATATATATTGTTCGCAGTTGGACCTAATGGCGAATCATTCACTTTTGAAAAAAGTACAGGTAATGTAGTTGTACTATATGAAAATGATGATGGAATGGAAAGTGAACATTTCCTTGCTAAAGGTTTTAAGGGATTTCTTATAAAACTTAAAAGAGCAAAAAAAATATAATATTGAAACTCGATAAGAATGGAAAATGACTTATCAAGTTTTTTAATTGCTACACAAATAATGTAACAATACTCGTTATGATGATTGGTAAAAAGGGGGATTTGCATAATGAGTGTAGTTGTTGCAATTAAAAATAATGGTAAAGTTTATTTGGGATGTGATTCTCAAATAACTAATGGAGGTACTAGAAGTACTTTAAATAATCCAAACAATTATAAAATCTGGAAGGTTAAAGAAATTGATAATTGTTTGATGGGGAGCGTTGGAAACGTTAGAGATGCATGCGTAATTAGAACAATGGATTCTTTAGTTACAGAATACGACGTTTATAAGGAACGTATTAATTTTGAATTGGTTGTCAATAGAATTGTTCCAGACATTATTAATAGACTCAGAGACTTTGATTATGTAGATAAAAATAATGTATTTGACTTTATGGAGTCAGCTTTCTTATTTGTATATAAAGATAAGGTTTATGTCATTGGTAATGATGGTTCAGTAATTGAAGTGGATGATTGTGTCGCGATAGGCTCTGGAAAAAAAGAAGCATTAGGAAGCTTATTATCAACAGATAAGGAAGAACCGGTTACTAGAATTATTAAAGCAATTAAAGCTAGTGTTGCAAATGATATATATGTAGATTA
Source organism: uncultured Caryophanales bacterium (assembly GCA_945873815.1). GTDB lineage: Bacteria > Bacillota_I > Bacilli_A > RFN20 > CAG-449 > UBA3210. The sequence continues at coordinate 27,661 of CAMCEE010000003.1, read as the reverse complement.
TCCGATAATTGTAACTGATTCTGAAAATACAAAATTTGACATTGTTACGGAGAAGAACGAAAAAGAATATATAAAATAATATTTAATTTCGAATATTGTATACTATTATATTGGTATATATATTGAAAAATATTATATGACGAAATCAATTAAACAAAGAAAAAAGGAATACCAAGGAACATATAACGCAATGACAACCACAGGCATTATCAGTTGCGTATTATCAGTTATTCCTTTATTTGTAGGTTTATTCTTAGAAAATGAATTTATCACAGTTTGTGGAGTTGCATCACTTATTGCAATTGTTGCTTTAGGTGCATTCTTAATCGTATATACAGGTTGTAAAATGGGTGCGTATGTCGCTTTACTTCAAGAGGGAGATTATGCAAAACAAGTAAAAGAAAAGAATCCATTATTCGCAGCAATCACTACTGCTTATTGGTTAATTGCAACAGTAATATACTTAGTATGGAACTTTACAACACGATTGGAAAATCACATGGATTGTTTTGGCGGTCGCAGGAGTATTATACGGAGCAATTAGTCCATTATTAACTATCGCAGTAAAAAAGAAAAACGATAAATAATTGAAAAGAGGAGGTGTTTAGAAACTAAAATGTGGTTTCTAGCTTCTCTTTTTTGACTTATTTCGACAATGTGGTTGCATATAATGAAATCATGCATAAGATACGTAAACATTTATCAAAAATAAGAATAAGGAACATTGTTGGACTTACCTTTGCAGGTATAATAAATGCTTTTGGTGTTACGATTTTTTTGACTCCGGTTTTCTTGATTGATAGTGGTATTTCAGGAACTTCATATCTATGCTCATTATTAACAAATGGCTTTGTTCCTTTATCGATATTCTTAATTGTTTTGAATTTTCCGTTTTTCTTTTTGGGATTTAAAAAATTAGGATTTACCTTTGTAATCTATTCATTGTATGCAATTACAATATATTCACTAGCTTCTTACTTATTTCAATTGATTCCAAGTGAAAATGGGTCAATAATCGCTAAAAACGATATACTACTATGCGCAATATTTGGAGGAATGCTTTCAGGAGTAGGCAGTGGACTTACTATTCGCTTTGGTGGAACGTTAGATGGAGTTGAAGTAATCGCTGTTTTGTTTAGTAAAAAACTTAATCTCAGCGTAGGAACAATAGTAATGATCTATAATGTGATAATCTATATAGTCGCAGGAATTTTATTTAAGTATGTTTTAGAAGTTGAAAATCCATTTCTACTTCCTTTATATTCTATCATCACATATATGATTGGTATAAAAAGTGTTGATTTTGTAGTTGAAGGTCTTGATAAAGCTAAAGCAATCTATATTTTTACAAATGAAACTGAAGAAGTATGTGAGGCGCTATCTAATGAATTCGATAGGGGAGTTACATTAATTGAAGCAGAAGGATATTATAGTAAAACAAAACAAAAGATAATATATTTCGTATGCAATCGCTTCGAGATACCTCGCGTTAAAAACATCATCCATGAAATCGACAATAATTCTTTCTTTTCTATTTGTGAGGTGAGTGAGGCTAAAGATATCAAATTAGATATTAGTAATATAAGAAAAAAGAAATAAGTGCTTTCAATTACTATTGGAGAACATGTTATTGACACTTGTATGAAGTAAGATTATCATTAATTTAAGGGTAGAATTTTATTATAGGTTTTTAGGAGAATCGGTTGAGGTGTAGATATGGAACCACGAAGAATTAATAATGGGTCTGTCTTTTGGGGACTAGTTTCCAATATTATTTCAGTTGCGCTAATAATCTTAGTATTTGTTTTTCAAATGCGTCTAGAAATAAATATTAAGTTTACTGCGTATTCAATGATTTGTGTCGTAATCAACTTATTACTATTCGCAATGTTTTTAAAATCGTTTTTTATTTTTTACGATGGCCTCATGATTCGTATTGCTAAAAGTAAAGGAAACGAAGGAAGCGGGGAGATCGTTTCCAGTTGGGTTGAAAAAAAATATGTATTATCAAAGAATTATTATTTTTATTTTGTAAGATATCAATACGTAGATTCTAATGGATTATCGTATGAAAAAAAAGAAAAGATTTCATTTGAAGAATATGAAGCAATTCATTTTTCACAAATGATTCCACTACTTGTATATAATGGGCGAGCAATAATTGATAGAAACTGTTTTTCGTCGAATATGCATGTTAGATAAATAAATACAAAATAAAATATATAGTTTGACGTATAAGCTGAAAGAAGGAGTTTTATGAAAAAAAGAGGAATTATTGCTAGTGCGTTAGGCGTTTTATTATCTTCTATTGGATGTTCAAATAGTGTAAATATAATCAATACTTATAAATATGATAATGCTGATGAATATTTAGAAGGTAGTTTTCATTATTCAAAAAATGAAGTTAAGGAAGTAGTTATCGACTGGATTAAAGGAAAAGTTGATATAGAACAAACTGATAACGATGTACTATTCGTTAGTGAAAGTGGAACGGAATTATTAGATGAAGAAAAGTTACATTATCTTCTTAAGGATGAAGTTTTATATATTAGATTTTGTAAAAGTGAATATAATTTTATTAAAGATGATGAATTGAAATATCTAAGCGTTCAAATCCCTAAAGATATTGTATTGAACGCTAGTACGATTTCAGCAGGTGTTGTTAGTGAATCGCTCGATTTACCTGAAATATCATTGTCTACATTATCTGGTAATATTAATATCGATACGATAAAATCACCAACATTAAATGTGAATGTTTCATCGGGTAATATTGATATTAATAGTATTAACACGCAAAGAATAACAATATCTAGTATGTCTGGAGATATCTTGAATGATTATCTTTACGCTAGGAATATCAGCATTTCATCCAGCTCAGGAAAGAATCATTTTGAAGTAATAAAATGTGATGATTTTTCCTCTTCATCGATGTCTGGAGAATGCGTAGTAAATGATATTGAAGCAAAAAAAGCAAACATTAATACTTCATCAGGTAATGTGACCGTTGGTATAAGAGATTTAGAAAAATTAGTAGTTTCTACAATGTCAGGTTCGGTCGATATTTCTTTAAAAGGAGAATGTGGAATTACGACAACTTATTCTTCTTTAAGCGGTAAAATTAATGCAGAAGGCTTTATTGTTGAAGATGACAAATACGTATTTGGAAATAGAAAATGCGAAGCGAATGTAAATACATCGAGTGGCAATTTATGCTTATCTAAGGAATAGGAGGAAAACAAATGAAAGAATTATTAGTAGTAAAGAATTTGAAAAAGACGTTTAAACTTTCAAAAAAACAACAAAAGATTGAAAAGACTACATCAAATCTTAAAGTGGCAGTTAATGATTTATCGTTTACGGCATATGAAGGAGAAATCTATGGACTTCTTGGGCCAAATGGTGCAGGTAAAACGACAACTTTAAGAATCTTATCTACATTGATTAAGGCAGATGAAGGCGATGCATTTATCGATGGAATCAGCGTTAAAGAAAAGCCTAATGATATTAGAAAGAAGATAGGTTTCTTAACGAGTGAATTGAAATTAGAAGATTATTATACACCAAATTATATGTTTGATTATTTCGCATCGCTTCATGGAGTAGATGAAAAAGATTTACTCGATAGAAAAAATCAATTATTTACTCGTTTCGGAATTGATAAATTCAGTGAAGTTAAAATTGGTGATCTATCAACTGGTATGAAACAAAAGGTTTCAATTGCTGTATCTTTAGTTCATAATCCTGATTTAATCATCTTTGATGAACCAACAAATGGGTTAGATGTTATCACCGCAAAGACGGTTACAGATTACTTACTTGAACTAAAGAATCAAGGTAAGACAATCATTATTTCTACTCACATCTTCTCTCTTGTTGAAAAGATTTGTGATCGAGTAGGTATCATTGTCAATGGGCATATGGTTGAAGAAGATTATGTAAAAGAACTTACAAAAGAAAAGGATTTAGAAGATGTATTCTTCGATATCTATAAAAGAGAGGTAGGTGAATAATATGAAAAATATATTAACGATAATGAAGAAAGAACTCAAACGTTTCTTCGGTGACAGAAGAATGCTTCTTTCTCTTATTTTACCGGGATTAATCGTATTTGTTCTCTATACCATAATGGGACAATTTATTGGGAGTATTGGTAAGGGAGATGCAAATCATGATTACAATGTTTATATTGTAAATAATTCTAATGATAAGAGTATCAATGATTTACATGAAGTTGATAAATATAAGATTACTATCAATGAAGTTGATGAAGATCAAATAGATGCAATTAAGGAAGATATCAAAATTAAAACTAAGGATTTATTAATCGTATTTGAAAAGGATTTCGATGCTAAAAAGAATAATGGCACATCACCTACTGTTGATTTATATTACAATAGTACAAATGACAATTCACAAGAAATATATACATATTATTTAACTGGATTATCAGAGAAAGCAATTAATGATATTAAATATAATTATTTGATTAATGGTGGAGTAGGAGCAGGCTCAACAAATAACCTTGCAACTAAAGAAGATGTCTCTTCTCAAGTTATTACAATGATTGTTCCATATATCTTAATCATCTTCTTATTTACGGGATGTATGGGAATTGCAACTGAATCTATTGCAGGAGAAAAGGAAAGAGGAACAATTGCAACATTATTAGTTACCCCTACAAAAAGAAGGGATATTGCATTAGGTAAAGTCTTAGCATTAAGTATCACTTCTGTTTTCTCTTCTGTTGTTACTTTTATCGCGGTTATCGCTTCAGTCCCAAATATGATGGGAGGAGTAAGCGAAAGTGGTATTACTCTTAGTATGTATGGAGTAAAAGAAATCTTATTGATCTTATTATTTATCGTATTGGCAGTTCTATTATTTACAAGTATTCTTACCGTTTTATCAACTCTTGCAAAGAGTATTAAGGAAGCTACTCAATACGCAATGCCTATCATGGTTATAACAATGATGATTGGGGTATTATCAATGTCTGGTAATATTCCTACAAACCCAGCATTGTATTTAGTTCCAGTTTATAATATTGCAATGGGATTAACTAGTGTATTCGCAGGAAAGATTGATGCATTAAACATCATTCTTGCAACAGTTTCGAATGTGGCTTATATTGCTGGTGCAGTATTTGCATTAACTAAACTCTTCAATAATGAAAAAATCATGTTTAGTAAATAATATTATGGAAGTTACTACAATTTGTGGTAACTTTTTTTGCAATAAAATTTGATTTTTTTGCAAAATCTTATTAGATATATTGTTCTTGATATTTAATATTCATCTTGTTATAATTCAACTCGTATAAGAGAGTAGTTAGCTCCTTTGAGTGATTGGTCTACATAATGGATAATATTTTCCAGGCTCAATCTTAAATAACGAGACTTATATCAAAGATGTTACAAGTCAATTATTTAAGAGGAGGTTTTTTATGTGGATAGTGACCGCTTTAGGATTAGGAGTTGGATTAGCAATGGACGCGTGTGCTGTATCGATGGCTAATGGTTTACAAGAACCAAAAATGAAAAGCAAGAAAGCAATGTTAATCGCATTCTTCTTTGGTTTTTTCCAAATGGGAATGCCGATTCTTGGATATCTTGCAGTAACGGCATTAAGTTCAGCGTTAGGTGAAACATTTACCACTATCTTTGGATATTTTGTTCCATGGATTGCTTTAGGCTTACTTTTATTTCTTGGAATAAAGATGATTGTTGAATCAATTAAGGAAAGTAAGAAAGAAAATAAGGAAGAAGAGAATGCTAAATCTTTAACTCTTAAGACTTTATTTATTCAAGCTATTGCTACTTCAATCGATGCATTAAGCGTTGGTATTATTTTTGCAGAGCAAGAACCATATATTTCATATATTTCATTTGGCATTATTGGAATCCTAACATTTATTATTTCTTTAGTTGCAGTGTATGTTGGAAAGAAGTTTGGAACGATCTTTTCTAATAAGGCAGCAATTGCTGGGGGCATCATTTTAATCGGTATTGGATTTGAAATTTTCTTTTCTAATTGGAATGATGTTGTTGCAGGTATTCAAGCAATCTTTTCCTTAATCGCAATTAAATAAAATGAATGAAAAAATATTCGAAAATCTCCATATAAGAGATACAATACACTATTTTGGTTATTGATTTTTACATAAGGGAGAAAGAAAATTAATTTAGGAGGCGAATATAATAATGCGATATAGAAACCTGTCGGAGACACTTGTAGAATTAAGAAAGTCAAGAAAGATGACACAACAAGAACTAGGCAATGAACTTGGCGTGACAAATAAGACTATTTCTAAATGGGAGAATGGTGTATTTCTACCAGATATTACATATTTAGTTGCAATAGCAGATTTATATTTGATTAGCGTTGATGATTTATTAAGGGGAACAATACTACTTCACAATACTGATAACACTCTTAAAAACACCCCAAAAGAAAAAAAGAGGCGTCATAATCGTAGAGTTGGAACTATTATAATATCTATACTTCTAGTTATTGATATATTCCTTATAGTCTTTAATACGTTGAATTCTAATGTCGATAAAACTTATAGATATACAAATATTATTGCATTATCTATTGCAGGAGCAATTCTTCTTTTTGTAGAGATTAATAGAATTGCAAAAGCAATTGATGAAGCAAAAAGAGATAAACTAAAGTCATCATCTAAAAAATCTATTAAAATGTAAAATGTAAATCTTTTTCATTTATTCTTGATTCTAAGATTTACTGCATAACTATGTATATTTTTATATCGAAAACGTTTTTTGTGGCATTTATTGCCACTTTTTTTTTACAAGACTTAATAAAAAAAGAAAAAATGATGAAAAATATGAAAATTGATTTCATTTTTTTACTTAAAATGTTGAAACGATAAATAAAAATAACTAAAATTAGAGCATATATTTAAAAAGATGCCCCTTTAGAAGACACAATAAATTATTTTAAATGTTTTTATATAATTTTTGGTTAAATCTTCCTTAAAGGAAACATCGATAAATATGTAGATTAAAAGGAGATAAATAATAATGAAAAACGGAAAGAAATTTTTATTCGTTATGGCTGCTAGTGTGTTAGCGTTAATCACTGGCTGTCAAAATAACTCTTCTTCTACAAGTTCAAGCTCAGAAATAGTTACTAGTAGTCAAGTTACTACTTCAGAAGTATCAACTTCCGAAGCAAGCTCAACAACAAGTGAAACACCAACTACTAGTGAAGTTGTTTCAAGCGTAGAAGAAAGCACAGTTTCTAGTGTTAATTCAACAACTAGTGAAGCTTCATCAAGTGAAGTCACATCAAACTCAAGTTCAGAAACTTCATCTTCTGAAGAACACGTTCATGCTTATGGCAATTGGGTAATTGTTAAGGCACCAACATTAACAGAAGCAGGTACTGCAAAAAGAACTTGTGAATGTAACGATGTTGATTTAACAGTAGTTCCAGCATTAAGCAATACTGAAGTATGGTCAATTAAATCTACTACTCCTGCAGATCATTTCAAAGGTGGGGTAACGATTTATGAATCAGTTTATGGAGAAGTTACTGTTACATCTGTTAAAGGAGATCATACATTTGGTGCATGGACTATCGTTACAGAACCAACATTAACTGCAGGTGGTAAGGCAGAAAGAACATGTAGTGCAGATACTTATAAAGAAGAAGTTAATCTTCCAGCATTAACTGATACAGAAGTATGGTCAGTTAAATCTGAAAAAGCTGCGACACACCTTGTGGATGGAGAAAAAGTATATACATCTGTTTATGGTGATGTAACAGTTGTTTTACCAAAAGGTGAACACACATATGGTAGTTGGACAATTACTACTGAACCAACAGCAAATGCAACTGGTAAAGCTGAAAAAGTATGTTCTGTCGATAATCATAAAGTTGAAGTTGAAGTACCAGCACTCTCTGATGCAACAGTATGGAAAGTTCAATCATTCCCTGGTGCAACTCATGCAGATGAAGGAAAGAATGTTTATACTTCTATTTATGGAAAAGTAGAAATTAAGATCCCTGCAGGTGAACACGTCTATGGAGCATGGACAATTACAACTGAACCAACAGCAACAGCAACTGGTAAAGCAGAAAAAGCATGTACTGTTACTGGATGTACTCATGTTGAAGAAGTAACCCTTCCAGCATTAAGCGATACAACAGTATGGAAAGCAGTAGTAACAGAACCAACACATACAGAAGCAGGATATACTACATATAAATCAGTTTATGGTGAAGTAGTAGTTGATGGCGAACCTGCGACTGGTCATACAGAATATGGAGCATGGACTTTAGTTGATAAACCAACTACAACAGTAACAGGTTCAGCAACTAGAACATGTTCATGTGGACATGTTGATGAAGTTGTAGTTCCAGTATTAACAGATACAACAGTATGGAAAGCAGTAGTAACAGAACCAACACATACAGAAGCAGGATATACAACATATACATCAGTATATGGTGAAGTAGAAGTTGATGGAGATCCTGCATTAGGTCATACAGCAAGTGGAAAGTATACTGCAGTAACAGAAGACGGTGTCGTTTCTATTTTTGAAGTTTGTGAAGATGATGATGGTGGATATGTTGGTGAAGCAGTAAAGACAATGGACGAAAAAACACCTACTTCATATACTTTTAGTTTTGACTGCGAAGTACCAGGAGAAACAAATTCTGCTCCTTGGACGGCTGACGAAATGAAACCATATATTGTTACTAGCGGTGGAATCACTCATAATCAATCATCGATATTACAAGTTACTGTAGGTGAAACAGGAACATTTGTTATTAATTATAAGATTAGTTCTGAAACTACTGATAAACTAATAATTAGACTAAATGGTACACAAAAAGTAGCACAAGGCGGTGATAGTTCAGAGTCATCATATAAAAAAGGAACATTATCTCTTGATGTTACAGAGGGTGATGTTATTACATTTATATATCATAAAGATGGCAGTGTTAGCAAAGGTAATGACCACGTAATTATTACTTTGCCTGCAACTGAATTTAAATATAATGCTATGACATTTAATACAAATGGTGGAAGTGAAGTTGGACCTGAATTCATTATTAATGGTGTTTTAGAAACTGACATTGAAACTTTGACACCTACGAAAGAAGGTAAATATTTTGGGGGATGGTTCATTGATGAAGAATGTACAGTAGCTTATGATAATCAATCATTTGATGGTAATTCAACGTTACATGCAAAATGGTTAGATCCAGTGATTGTAACATATGTATTTGGTAATGGCGAAGGAAACAAAACTGTCGAATTTGAACCAGGAAATAGAAATCTAGGTGGACAATTTACTCCAACAAGAGAGGGATATTATTTCGAAGGATGGTATTTATCTGATTCAACTAGTAGAGTTTATTGGTATGATGTTACTAGTGGCCAAACACTTACATTAGAAGCTCACTGGTCCAAGGCAGTAACACTTACTTTTGACACTAATGGTGGCTCAACAATTGCATCCATTTCAAATAAACCAAATTCAAATTTCAATAAACCAACAGATCCTACAAAACAAGGATATAAATTTGGTGGTTGGTACACAGATGAAGCAACTACAACTCCTGTTTCATGGAAAAGTAGTAGTGGGTGGGGTGACACTACATATTATGTTACATTAAATGCAGATGTAACGTATTATGCAAAATGGATTGCACAATACACTGTTACTTATAAAGCAATTGATGGAACTGTTATTAGAACTGAGACATGTGATGAGGGTGAATATACTCCATCGGTATCTATAAGTGATATTCCTTCAGGATATATGCTTGGAGGCTTCTACACATCAAATTTAAAAGATGTAGAATATACAGCAACATCAATTAATGCTAATACTGTGATTTATGTTGATACAGTTTCTGTTGTCGATGTATTAGGTGAAGATTGTATTGATTCCGCTATTAATGGGGACAAAGTTAATAATAAAACAAATTGCAGGTATGTTTCTATCTCTAAAGATGAAAATGGAATTAGATTGGCTAGTAGTAATGCTACAGTATCAAACTCAGAATCAACTCTTTCCATGATAATGAATAAAGCTACAACTGTTTCATTTGATTATGTTGCTTCTGGAGAAGGAGGTTCATATGATAATTTCATTGTATATGTAATAAAAAAAGGAACAACATCAAAAGTTGAAGCATTAAAAGTATCTTCCAAAACAAATGTTAGTGGTTCAAAGTCGATTACCCTTGATGAAGGCGACAAACTGATCTTTACATACTATAAAGATGCTTCAGGTGATCACGGAATTGATGGATTCGTTGTTACAAAATTAAAATTCTCTGAAGTTAAAAAATCAACAATCACATATGTCTATCATGATGGAGTATCATCAGATACAACAGATGAGGTTAATATAGGTGGTACATTAGATGGGAAATTAGCTGCTCCAACAGCTCCAAATGACAATATGAGGTTTGCTGCATGGTACCTAGATGCAGCTTATGAAACGGTTGCAACTGAAAGTACTATTGTTTCTAATGAAACAATTTCATTACATGCAAAGTGGGATACAAAAATCACAGTTAGTTTCGTAGTTCCAGAAGGCGCAACAGCAGTTGCTTCACAATCTGTTTTCCAAGGTGATGCTATTACTGTAGTTGCTCCAAGCGTTGATGGACGTAGATTTGTTGGCTGGTTTATGGAAGAAGAACACAATAATCCTGTTGATTTAGCAGATGGATTACAAGAAACATGTACCGTTTATGCGTTATATGAAGAAATCCCTGAAGGAGCTTCAAAAGATAGTGCAAAAGCAATTACAATTCCAACAGCTTCCATAAGTTCTGTTACAGTTAGAACAACTGAAGTAGATCAAGAATTTTTCCTTAAATTTACATTAACTGAAGCAAAGAATGTCAATTTCTCAGGAAGTAGTACTGACGAAATCACTCTTGATGGTGGTAACAACACTTCTAAGTACTACGGAAGATATAATATCTATAAAATGGATACAAATGAAAAAGTTGTATCAAGTGATTTGTCAATTCAAGATACAAGTGAAACAGCAGTATTCTTAGAAGCAGGAGATTATTATATTAAAGCTGATTTAGGCGCATATAGTGATTCAGCTCATATTTGGGGTTTATTTACACTAAGATTTGCAAATTATCCCCATGATTCAGCTAAAACTGCTATTGAACTTTTAAAAGATACTATTGTTACTATTGCACCAGGAACATTTATTAGTACTTCAGAAAAAATTGTTTATAAATTTGTTGCAACAGCAGATGGTGCTATTTCTGCACAACTTAATACATTAGCTGATGCGGCATATTCATATTTAAAAGTATATAATGACGAAACATTAAAAACTCAAGTGGCTAGTATTTCTGTCTCTAGTAGTAATGCTCAAGGCTCAAGCATTTTTGCTGTTACTAATGGTTCAACATATTATGTTGTTTTATCAAATAGGTGGGACTCAAAGTTAGCTACAGGATCTTGTACATTTACTTTATCAGATGCACCTTTAGGAGCAATTTCTGGTGCACCAATTTCTATGACAACAAACTCAGTGACTGTTCCACTTAATGGATTAAAGAAGATGTATTATAAGGTTACCATTACTGAAGAAAACTACTATGCATTTACAATTACAGGTGGTAAAGAAGATTATACGAAATACATTCAACTATATAGAGGATTAACAGATTCAGATAGTAATAAAATTGGATCAAAATATGAAGGAACACATCTTACAGCAACAGCACCTGTAAAATTAGTTCAAGGGGATTATCTTTTGGAAGTTGGATATTCTAACTCAGAAGCAGATAACTTTGTATTAAGTTATGATCTTGCAAGCAATATAACAAATCCTTATGTTCCATCAATGGGATATTTTGTTGAAGCAGACGGAAAAGCTCATACTTTTGATGTTTCTCAATTTGAAAATAGTAAAGTACTCTATTTTAGATTAGATGTAGAATTAGGAAAGAAATATTCGGTTACGATTAGTGGAGCAAAGACAAAAAGTATTGGTAAATATACTTCATATACTGCTACTTCAAGTGCATGGTTAGCAAATTTTACAACAGATGGTAACTATACATTAGAACCAGTAGAAGGTGTACTTGGATACGTTGTTAAAGTAACTTTAGATGATACAGAAAACGTTACAATAACACTTTCTGAGATTGTTGATTAATGTAATATTGAATTAATGGAAGAGTTAATGATTTAGTTGAATCTATTAATACAATATAAGTGAATATTATCCTATTTAATTAAAATGAGAATATTGACTATATAATGAGATAGTATAATAACAAAGGGTGATCAGAGACAATCTGAATCCCCTTTTTTGTATGAGTAGACGGATGAAAAATGTGAAGCTTGTAAACTACGTGGCGTCAGGTCACTTACGCCTGGTTTACAAAACAGTATTTTTAGGATAATACACGAAGAAAATTCCCTTGATTTATTGTTGGGTAATTATTCTATGTATGAAGCGTATGTCATTTATCAAAAGATGAATAAATCTAAGTAGGTTAGTTATTGTGACTATATAGCAAAACTCAAGGTATCTTGTATTTGATTTGATAGGAAAGAATGGAGTAATAAATAGAAGAAGTAATAAGAATTTGATTTGATATAAAGGAAATAAAAGTGATGAGCAAACAATATAATGGGTATTTGAACCAGCACTCATAGACTGTTTATATTAATTTACTCTAGATAGAAGAAGACAATAAACAAACGATGAAATTATATTATTAATTAATAAGGAGTACGAATTTAGAAATTTAGGTTTAGAAAAAAATGATGAAGAATGTGAAATGAGAGGAGTATTCTTTATTTGATACACAGAAGTATGTCTTATCTTTGCCAAAACAGAAGAATGATGAAAATAAATTGTATCTTTTGTCAAGATATTTATTAATCTATTTTTTGTTCTGAATATGTAATCACGAATATAACTTTAGAAATGAAACTAATTGTTCTTCTTGAATACAATAAACATGTAACATAGAATATTTATATAGATTCTTATACACTATCCTGTACTTAGTGAGAGATGATAATGTGGAAAAGAAGATCCTTAATTTTTTTCATAGTAAGTAATAGAATTTATTAATGGGAGGTTTACTTATGAATGAAACTTTAGAAAGAAAATATAGATTAAAATTCTCAGACTTTAATTGTCATGATGAAATCGCACCATATGCAGTACTTGATTATTTTCAAGATGTTGCTGGAGAGCATGCAGATTATATTGGTGTTGGATTTAATGATATGGTTAGTAAAGGGTATTTTTGGGTATTAGTTAGAACTAAATTCGATGTTGTTTCTCCTTTAAAAGAATATAGTAATATCATTGTTAAGACATGGCCTAAAAAAAGAGGAAAAATAGATTTTGATCGTGAATATGAAATATTAGATGAAGAGAATAATCTAATGATTAAAGGAATATCTAAGTGGTGTGTTATTGATATGAATACTAGAAGACTTAGTCCTTGTAGAGATTTAAATTATACATGTGGAATTTATGAAAAAGAGAATTACCCTGATGCATTTAAGAAAATAGAAGATTTTTCTATTGATGGATATAATGTATATGAGGGCAAAGTAGATTACATTGATCTTGATCATAATGGACACGTAAATAATATTGCATATGCAAGGTTTATTTCTAATGCAGTTAAGTTTGAAAAAGGAGAAAATATTAAATCATTTGAAATTGATTATATTAAAGAATTAAAGAAAGATGATGAGTTTATTTTGTTTTATAATAAGATGGATAAATTCATAAATGTTAAAGGCTTTAATAAAGAAAATAATGAATTATCATTTGTTTCTGTTATCGAATTAAATTAGAGTATTTTTATATACATAAGATAGGAAAAGTAATAAAATAGAGAATATATTTTAAGAGGGTTTTAATGAAATGGTTTAGAATTTCATCCAAAATCAAATGGAAATATATTCTCTATTTGTTTTTAGGAGGAATATTATTAGTTTCAATATTAGTTAATGCTTTAATTAGGCATGAAATTGAAGAAGCTTTATTTCAAGCTATTGTTTTTGTCGTTTGTTTGATTGTTATTGCTCCTATATTGTTTAAGATTATTGTTTTTATTGCTGCATATAAGATTAATAAACAAATAATGGAAACACATGAATATCAAGAATTACTTTTACAAGGCATTGCATTAAAACATAATAAGATTAATGCTACTCGTATGGAATTAATTATTGATAACGTAGTTTATATCGTTAAATCTTTATGCAGGAATACAAAGATTTCAGAAATAAAGATTAACGAGGAATTAAATATTTTTAAGATTAATGGATGTGAATATTGTCTTAATAAATGTATTAAGAAAAAAGATGAAATTCTTTTTACTAGATTTGTAGAGATAGGGTTTTTATATCGTAAAGAGATAAATATTAACGAAATAGAAAGATTATCTTTAGAAAGAATTAATCAAGAGTCAAATAATGTAGGGTAGAGTCTATGAATATTGTATTAAATAGGATTATTATAGATAAATTAAAAGCTTCCGATAAGAAAGCATATTTTGATAACATTTCTTCTAGTAAAAGGGTATTAGATACATTTATGGATAAATATCTAGATAATATTGATGATCTTAATTTTGATAATTACCTTAAGATAGAAGATTTATATTCTCTTAGATTGAAAGATAATAATGAGTTTATCGGTATTATTTTAATTGTTGAAGATAAAGGAGATGAGGTGGAAGTAGGATACGCTATTGGCTCTTCATTTTGGAATAAGGGATATGCTACTGAATCACTAAATGGTTTCATTGATTATTTATTTAATAAAAGAAATAAAAAAAGAATTATTGCTTCTTATTTTGAGGGAAATGAACCATCAAAAAAAGTAATGGAAAAAGCAAGAATGAAATTTGCATATATAGACGAAGAAGGATTAGTTTATTTAAATAAAAAAAGAAAATTAATCTATTATTCGATTGATAAGGAGGATTTTGAAAATGAAAAATAATATTGTTGTTAAAGGGTATTCATCGATTTTAAATATTAAAGAAACCCAATTTGCAATTAAATTAGTAAAGGATACTTTTCAAAGACTTTTATCGGAAAAACTAGGATTAGTTAGAGTAAGTGCACCTTTATTTGTTAAACCAGAAACAGGATTAAATGATAATCTTAATGGGTATGAAAAAGCAGTTAGTTTTAGTTCTTTAGAAACTAATACAAATCTTGAGATTGTTCAATCTTTAGCTAAATGGAAAAGATATGCGCTTGATAAATATGATGTAGATGGTCTTTATACCGATATGAATGCGATTAGACCATTTGAGGAACTTGATAATCTTCATTCTTTATACGTAGATCAATGGGATTGGGAAAAAAGAATAAATAAGGAAGATCGTAATGAAGAATATTTAAAAGAAACAGTTAGGAAAATATATAGTGCATTTAAAGAAACTTCAAAAATCATTACAACAGAATTCAAAGGATTAAAGCATGATTTACCTGAAGATATTGTTTTTATCGATTCTAATGATTTATATAAGATGTATCCTAATATGACATCAAAAGAAAGAGAAAATGCATATGTAAAAGAGCATAAAGCAGTTTTCTTAATGAGAATTGGTGGTAAATTAGATAATGGCTTTCCTCATGATGGAAGAGCCGCAGATTACGATGATTGGTCATTAAATGGAGATATTCTTATCTGGTATGAACCTTTGAATATTGCTTTTGAAATATCATCAATGGGTATTAGAGTTGATAGAGAATCATTATTAAATCAATTAAAAGAAAAGAATGAAGAATATAAAATATCTTATCCTTATCACCAAGCGATTATTAATAATCAATATCCTCTTAGTATTGGAGGAGGAATTGGACAATCACGCATTTGCATGTTTATGTTAAATAAAGTTCATATTGGAGAAGTTCAATGCTCGTATTGGAGTAAGGAAGATATAGAGTTATTTAAAAAGAACAACATTCATCTATTATAATATTTTATTTACATTCATATTTTATATGTTATAATCATAATACTCGATAAGGAGGGGGTTATGGCATTTATCATTGGGATTTGTGGTGGATCAGGCGCAGGAAAGACTACGCTTGCAAACCGTTTAAAAGATATATTTAAAGACGATTTGACAATCATTCAATTCGATAATTATGGGATGGATCATTCTTCTCTTCCTATGGAAGAAAGAGTTTCTTTGAATTATGATATCCCTTCAGCATATGATGGACAATTATTATCAAAACATATTCAAAGTTTAAAGAAGAGTAAAACGATTGATAGACCATGCTATGATTTTAAGATGCATACTAGAACAAAAGAAACAGTTGAAGTTAAAGCAAGTAAGGTTATAGTAATTGAAGGTATTATGTGTTTTGCTTTCATTGATTTATTCAAAAATTATGATTTAAGAGTCTTTGTTGATGCTAAAGAAGAAACGAGATTTAAAAGACGTAAAAGAAGAGATATGGTTGAAAGAGGTAGAAGTGAAGAATCGATTACTAAACAGTTTTATTCAACAGTTAAGCCAATGCATGACATCTATATCGAACCACATAAAGTGAAATCAGATTTCTTATTTGATAATGATAACGATAATGGTTTAGATGAGAACCAAGTTGAAAAATTAGTCAATTTGATTAGAGAGAAAATGTAAAAATTAATGGTGACGTAATGCCATCATTTTTTTATTAAAGAGATAAATCATATATTTTGAATTTTTTAGCACTCGATTGTTGACTTTGCTAAAAAATGAATTATAATAGTATTTGTTAGCACTTTCTTACATAGAGTGCTAGAGGAGAAAAATATGGAAACAAGAAAATTTAAAACAGAGTCGAAAAGACTATTAGATTTAATGATTAATTCAATATACACTAACCGTGAAATCTTTTTAAGAGAATTGATTTCAAATGCATCTGATGCAATTGATAAATATCACTATTTATCATTAAATGATGAGAATTTAGAAAAAAGAAGTGATTATTCAATTTTAATTGAAACTGATGAAAAAGAAAGAACGATTACTATTTCTGATACAGGAATTGGTATGACTTATGATGAACTTAATGATAATTTAGGCACTATCGCTTCATCTGGTTCAAGTGAATTCATCAAAAAGATGAAAGAAAATGAAAATGATAAATTAAATGAGGTGGATATCATTGGTCAATTTGGTGTAGGATTCTATTCCGCATTTATGGTTGCTAAAAAGGTGGTTGTAGAAACTAAATCTCCATTCTCAAAAGTTGGATATACATTTACTTCAACTGGTGAAGAAGAATATTCAATCGAAGAGAATAATAAAGAAGATAATGGTACAAGAATTACACTATTCTTAAGAGATAATAAAGAAGAAGATAATTACGATGATTTCTTAAAAGAATATAAGATTAGATCATTAATTAAGAAGTATTCCGATTATATTAGATACCCAATTAATATGAACGTAACACATACTACTTATGATGAGAAAGGTGAAAATCCAAAAGAAGAAGTAAAACTTGAGACGTTAAATTCAATGGTTCCTCTTTGGAAGAAACCGAAGAATGAAGTAACAAAAGAAGAACTAAACGAATTCTATAAATCAAAATTCTATGATTATAAGGATCCATTTACATCGATAAATGTACATGTTGAAGGAGCAGTTTCTTACAATTCATTATTATTCATTCCTAGTGAAGTCCCAATGAATTTGTATTCAAGAGATTATGAAAAAGGCTTGAGTTTATATACAAAAGGCGTATTTATTATGGATTCTTGCAAGGATTTAATCCCTGATTATCTCCGCTTTGTTAAGGGTTTAGTAGATACTTCAGATTTAAGTTTAAATATCTCTCGTGAAATGCTTCAACAAAATACAGTTTTAAAGAAGATCTCTCAAAATATTGAAACTAAAGTAGTTAAGGAATTAGCTTCCATAAAGGAAAAAGATTTAACTCGTTATGTGGAATTCTGGAAGAATTTTGGATCATTTATCAAATATGGAATTTATGAGAATTATGGTTCTAAAAATGATTTATTAAAGGATTTACTTATTTACCATCATTCTAATGGTGATGATTTCATTTCCTTAAAAGATTATGTTGGTGGAATGAAGGAAGATCAAAAGAAAATCTATTTTGCTTCTTCGTCTTCTAAAGATTCACTAAATAGTTTACCTCAACTAGAATTATTGAAGAAGAAAGGATATGATGTCATTATTCTTGATGATAATATCGATGAATTTGCACTTCAAGTTTTAGATAAATACGATGATAAGGAGTTTGCAAATATATCTAGTGAAGATCTTGATTTGTTAAATGATGAAGAGAAAAATGATATCGAAAAGAAAAAGGAAGATAATAAAGATTTCATTAGTGCACTTAAAGAATCACTTGGAGATAAAGTTAAAGATGTTGTTATTTCAAAACGTTTAGTTGATTCTCCTGTATGTCTAGTTTCTGGTGAAGGATTATCGTTTGAAATGGAAAAGGTTTTAAAAGCGCAAGGTAATCAAATGAATGAAGGAATAAAAGCGGAAAGAATATTAGAAATCAATCCTAATCATCCATTATTTGACTCATTGAAGAATGTATATTCAAAAGATAAGGATCAATTAAAGAATTATGCAAGTTTATTATTGGATCAAGCATTACTAATTGAAGGTCTTCCACTTGATAATCCATTAGAATTTTCAAAGAAGATGACAGATTTAATGATTGAGGCTAGTAAATAAATAATATAAGTCAAATTCACCTAGAATTTGGCTTTTTTTTTACTTAATAATTACATTTTTGTATCTCATAAACATCATAGTTATTGGATAAAAACATATGTGATTTTCTAATAGAATATTAGCATAATAAACTGTATATATTTTTTAGAAATAATCTTTAGTGAACAATATTGATAAAATGTTTATTATATTATATAATAACGTTCGATGATGAAAGGAGAATTCCATGAGATTCCACTTTGTAAATGTGAAAAAATTGGTCATTATCGGAGTGAGCGTTATTTCTATTCTAGGTGCTAGTATACCTCTAGGAATAAAAATGCTACAATCACCAGAAGTTCCAGATGAGGAATATGTTGAAAATGAAACTCAATGCATGCCTAAACCTACAGATGGAACAACCCCTAAAGATCATTCGATATTAGAAAATCTTCAAATTGCTGCAGGAGTTATTAAGGATAACCCTCATTTTAAAGCGATTACTGAAGGACATGCGATAACAAATATGGTCATTCAAAATGACCAACAAGTATATACAGAAAGAAGAGTAGATGGAGATTATGCACTTGTAAATACAGTTTCTGCTTCTAGCTTTAAAAATTTTGCATCACAAAAATTTTTCCCTAAGGGTGATAAATATTTTATCAAGGATGGAAAAATTAATTCAAATGATATTACTAAGCCTATTTTTGATGAAGCAAAAGATCCAGTCGCATATACAAGAAGTGACTATTTAAATAGTTATGGATGGCTTCCAACTCAACTATGTTCATATATCTTCGCGGAGAATTCAATCATTGTAGAAGAATCCAAAGTTCTTTCTTCTAGTGAATTTGCTTATGAAGCTTTAGTAACTCTTGATTTAGTTAATTCAATCGCTCAAACAAAACGTGAAGTTAAGACAAATGGTGGAGCGATGTCGTATCCTGAATATTCAAGTATCTCAATGGTGGTTTCTCTTGATGATGAGTGGAGGGTACATAGGATTTCCTATCATGATGTATATGAGATTACGGTTAAAATGGGAGTAGCTTTAACTGCACCTGTCGATTCTAATCTAGTAGAAAATTTCTATTATGAAGATTATGAGATTGATCAATCTCTCATCGATTATTATTCTAGATTCGCTTCTTTAGAAACAGGTGGAAATGATACACCTACTAAAAAGAATGCAATGGATTATATTTCCGAATCAATGCTAGGTATGGCTCTTGCTGGCTCCACTTTAGATACGAAAGTTCAAGTTGACGATTATACGCTTGCAGGTAAAATCTATTGTAAATTTGATATAAAGACGACAAATTTAAAGTTTTTAGCTTTATTTAATAATTTCTATTTGAAATACGATAAAGATTTCTATCTTTCATATCGTAAATATAATTACAAACTTAATGAAGATTATTTTAAGCATCTTCTTGAAGTTATAAATATTGATATCGATAGTCTTATATCATCTTTTAATGGTGAAAATGAAAAGGTAGACGATTCTTCTTCTAATGGACTTATGGATCAACTTTCTAATCTAATATTAGAAAAAAATGATGGTAAAGTCGTTGTTAGAGGCTCATTAAATATGGATGGAGTATCATTATCTTTCGCTTTAAATATGAGTGAAGACGAAAATGGTGCAATCTTAGATTCTATCGTCTTAGATGGCGTTGTTGATAATAAGGTGATAAAAGGAACAATCTTAGTTACTGGAGAGAAGATTATCTTTGAAGATGTTGATTACGTTGATTTATCCTCTTCTTCTTGGGTAATTGATTCCATTTATAATATTGTCTCATATGAGGGGTATCAAAATGATATTTCATATTCTTATAAAGATTATGACGTTAATATCAATTCTTATCTTGATAAAAATAAGAATGCAAAAGTATTAACTACATTGCATAAGAAAGATAAGGAAGATATCAATTTAGAATTCACGTATTTTGACTCTAAAATTTATTTCACAATGGGAAATCTTGCTCTTGAAGTTGAAAAAGAAGAAGCAGAATCACTTATTAATCTTATTGCGAATTATCTTATATCTAATTCCAAAGAGGAAGAACAAATTGATATTAGTATTGAAGATATAATGCGTATTCTTGATGTTTCTTACGAAGTGTTTGAAGGTATCAGCATCGGAAACAATGATGAAATTAATATCTCTCTTGCTTTATCTAAGATTATTGATGGAGGAAGCGATACGGTATTAGAGATGTATCAAAAAGAAGATACATTATGTTTTGAATCAAAAGAGTATTCTTTATTAATGAATCTTAAGGAATATAAAGATACGTTAAATAAAGAAGACAGGAATTATCTTAATAGTGAAGATGCTAAGATATGTATCGACTTCTATAAGGATATCTTTGATATAGTTACTAGTGACGATTATTCATTTGAATTTAAAGATTTATCATTGAAACAAAATGATTTAATTGTTAAAGTAGATGGCTTTATTTCTAGAAATGCTCATTCCATTTACTCGAAATTAACCTTGAAATATGATTCTACTTATTATATTGAGTTCCTTTTTGAAGAAGGGGAGGGTTATTATTTGGGCCTAGAAGGATATAATACTTCTATTCATCTTTTCCTAGATGAAAAGGAAATGTTAAAACTTATCGATGATTTGATTAATCAATATTATGAAATAAGTGAAAATTATGATTTGAATAATATTATCAATGATTTTGTAACTAGCGAAAAGGAAAAACTTATCGATATGATTAAAAACAATCCTTTATCGGTCGATGAGACATTATCTCTTGTTTACGACATATTAACTTTCGTTCAAAATGCTAATCTTGAAGTTGTGGATGAAAGAATAATCGCAACTGCACCTAATAAGGAAAGTAAATTAGAATTATTACGTGAGAATAGTAACATTTCTTTAATAGCATCGAATATTTCTTATGAAGACTATATTGGTAATGGGAAAATTTCATTATCAAAAGAAACAAAAGAAATAACGATAAGAAAACCAGATTATGTCGATATTTCAATGGTTGTTAATGCGCTTGATAACATTACATATGAATTGAATGAGAATAATATTACTTTTGCAGATATTCTATTAAAAGCAAAAGATATCGCTTCATATAATGGATATAATTTCTCTTTATCTACTTCATATATTGATTATTCTTTAGATATTGAGGTATTTATCGATTCAAATAAGAATATTCTTGGAAGAGCATATGCTCGAGATAAAGATAATAATCAAATAAGATTTGATGTTGCTTATGATAAGGATAAGCTCTATATCATTTATGGAAATATTGCTTTTGAAGCAACAAATGATAATTTATATGATATAGCATATTTAATTAAGCAAATGATTAATATCAATAAGAAAGAAGATGTTGATATTCTTTCAGATACGCTTATTTTAGGCACTAGTTTAAATCTTAGCGATATCTTAAATAGAGTATTCTCCATATATAAAGGAATTGATATCTTACCTAATGGAGATGTCAATATATCATTAATGTTATCTTCATTAGATAAGGGAATTGATGATATTACTTTAAAGTTATATGAGGTCAATAATGTAATCTATATGAGTTCTTCTTCATATAACATTATGATGTCTTTAAAAGAGTTTGATGGTGAAGTAGAATTTAGCGATACATTATCTTATTTATCAACAAAAGAGATCAATGATACGTATGATTTAATTCTATCTATTGGTGAATGTTTAGTTTCTAGTAATTTATGCATTTCAATAGATGGTTCCATCTCATTAAATAAATTGAATCTATCTTACGTTTTATCGTATAAAAAGAATCATGATGATTATTCTATTAATCTAGCTTTAAGTGGTGATTTAGATACTACTTTAGATTTGAGATATATCGATGGAAAATATTATCTTGTCATTTATTATGATGAGCATGAAGTTGCTCTTTCTGGAGACGCTAGCATTGTAAAACGAATCATCAATGATGTTTATAATAATCGTTATGATTTAGTTGAAGAAGAAACGATTAATGAACTCTATGTAAAATATTTAAAAGATATCATTGAAGGAGATAAGAAAGAACCAACTCTTGAAAGTATCATCCCTTATGTTTTTGATGTATTCTATCGTTTGCAAGATGCTAAATTGACGCTCAAGGAAAACGAATTATCATTTGATTTTGAGAATAATTCTATTGATGTTTCTAAGATTGAAAATGAATATAGTATCAATGGAAATGTTGAATTTGATAATAAACGAATTGTATTTAGTTCAATGATTTCAAATAAGAATGAATCAATCGATATAGAGGATAAGGATTATTTCTCACTCGATACGATTTTAGAAAAAGTAGATTCTTCTTTAATCGCATTTATTGAATCGGATTATACGATTGAAGATCTAGTTGCTTTAGTTCGTGAACTTAAATCTTATGATAATTATCATATTGAAACGATTTATAAATATGGAAAATTTGATATTTCTCTTAATGTGGAAGTATCTAAGTCTTTAAAAAATGTCTATATGAGCATTGATATTACAAGGAATGAAGAACATTTGAAACTTGTAATGATTTATGAAAATGATAAGGTCTATATTACTTTTGGCTCAATTAATATCATACTCGACAATAATGATTTAAGTGATATATGCTCGCTTATTCATAAGTATTTATCCTCTAATGGATTTGATGAGAATAGATTGGATGTTTCAGAATACGAACTAAGAAGCATTATTACAAAAGCATTTGAAGTATATGATTCAATCTCATTTGATAGTGAAGGAAACATTAATGTATTACTTCTTTTATCAAGCTTAAATTATCACGATACTATTATTACTCTAGGAACGAATGATAATAATGAATTATTTATTTCATGCGAAGAACCTCTCATTAATATTGTCATCCACAATCTTGAAACTATCACTGAAAGTGATAAGAGTAAAACGTATTTAACTCGTGTCGAATTCGATGAGTTTATAAAGAGCCTTGAGGATGCTAAAAATATCATTAATAATTATGAGATGATTGAGATCGAACTAAATAACATAAAGTTTATTAAAGACGATTTGAACGCACTTATTAATGGATACATTGTTTCAAACGAGGGTAGATATCAAATCTATCTTGATATTAATGGAACTTATGTAGGAGATATTAAATTATCTTACCTTGATAAGAAGTATTATCTTGATTTACACTATGAAGAGTATTCACTTAAGGTTTCATTAAGCGAAAATGAATTGATGACGCTAGTTGATACATTGATTACGAATAAAGATAAATTCTTTGGTGATATCGATGTTGAAGGATATTTGAATTCATATTTAAGACCTATCGTTGATGGAATATTAAACAATGGTTCTTTAGACAATTCATTAGATTTAGCATTTGATGTATTAAATGAAATCCAAAATAATGGCAATCTAGTGTATGAAGATGGCGTATTTAAAGTGATTTATAAAGAAAATCAAATCATTTATAGAAACGATGAATATATTGGATTAGAGTTAATTGGAAGTGATTTTGATGAATTATCTATATCAGGAAGTATAAAGATTTCAAATGAGGTAGATGATGTACTAATCGAAGGAGAGTATTATTCACTTAATCTTCTTGTTAATAAATTAACGATGATTCTTGATTCTTTTGCTGCTTCTTCATTAAGCGTCAGTGATTTGTATAATGATGTAAATCATATTTCTTCCTATATTGGATACAATGTGCTTTGTTCCTATTCATACGAAGGATATAATGTAACATTAGACACAATTATTACTCGTAATCTTCGTATTGAAGCTA
Source organism: uncultured Caryophanales bacterium (assembly GCA_945873815.1). GTDB lineage: Bacteria > Bacillota_I > Bacilli_A > RFN20 > CAG-449 > UBA3210. Next base: position 3,176 of record CAMCEE010000003.1, on the reverse strand, counting down.
ATTTATTAATTCAAAAAGAAGGTAGAGAAGATTTATTATTTAACATCAAATATATCAATAATAGAGTATACGTTGAATATAACAATATTAATATCGTTGTTAATTCTAAAGATGTTGATGATATTTTCACTTTATTAAATAAATATACAGATATTTCAAAAGATGAAGTGATGGAGATTGAAGTTTCAACAATTCTTGATAATTGTTTAGAAGCTTTAGATTCTTTTGTTATCGATGATGATAATCATATTATCATCGGTGTAGCTTTATCTAAATTTGTTGATACCAAAGACATAAAAATTGATTTCTTCTATGATAAAAATCTTGATAAAATGATCCTTGTTTTAAATGATTATGCTGTTAATGTCGAGATTAAAGAAACTTCGAAAAGCGTTCTTTTAGGTGATAAGGAATATCTTTCTTCAAAAGAATTAAACGAAGTAATCGATATATTAAAAGAAGGAAAAGAAATTGTTGATTCAAATAAATACGTAATTAAATTTGAGAATATCAAAGTGACATTAGATGGACAAGATTATGTTCTAAATGGAGATTTTAGAGTAAATGATAAGAAGTTAGAACTCAATCTTAATATCCTTGTTGATGAGAAGAATTATATTATTTCATTAAGAAGATTAGATAATAGGTATTATCTTGATTTAAATGCCTTTAATAAGGAATTCAATGTAGTCTTAACGGAAAGTGAAATTGCTTCATTATTCATTGATATTTATGAAGGAAGAAGTGGATTATTAAATGAAGAGAACTTAAATAAATTGGAAACAAAATATATAAGTAAGTTTGAAGACTTATATAATAGTTTTAAAAATAAAGATTATAGTGCTTTAACTGGTGAATTTGATTTAAATAAGACACTTGAAACTGTTTATGATGTAATGGAATATTTATTATCTTCCACCTTGAGATTTGAAAACCACGTATTAACCTATGAAGATGAGATGGTTAAGGTATCCTTAAAGAAGGAAGAAGGAATTATTCTTGCTTTGAATGTTTCTAAGAATAATGTATTACGCGAAGGAACATTAAAATTAATAAGTGAAGAAGTTGAAATCAAAAATAAGAATAAAGAATACGTTTCATTAGATAGAATCATTTCTAAAATTGATGAAGTTGTATTATCTTTAAAAGATTCTTCATTAACGATTGAAGATTTAATTGATTTTACTGATGAAGTGATTTCATTTAAGGGATATAATGTTCAATGCGATTTTATATATGATGATTATAATGTTTCTTTAAATGTATTTATCGATGAAACTAATGATGTGATGGGGATCATTAATATTAGTAAAGCGTTAAGAGATCCGATAAAGATTAGAGTATATTATTATGATGAACGTGTATATTTTGAATATGAAAATATTGAATTTGTCTTTAATAAACAAGAAATTAATTCTGGAATAAGAATATTAAGCGAATATATTTCTTTAACGGATGAAGAAATAAATAATGAAAAGATTCAAGAATTATTAGATAAATCATTAGATGTATTAAGTGATTTACGTTTTGATAGTGAAGGTAAATTAATAATCTCCTTAGCATTAAGTTCAATAGTTGATGTGGACGATATAATAATAAATGTAACATTAGATAGAATTAATAATAGAATCTTGCTAGATGGTAATTCATATTTCTTAAGTATGGTTGTGAAAGAATATTTAGGAGATATTCTTTCTCCAGATGGTCATTTCATTTCCTTAAGCGATGCTAACGAAGTAATCGATATATTAAAAGAAGGAAAAGAAATTGTTGATTCAAATAAATACGTAATTAAATTTGAGAATATCAAAGTGACATTAGATGGACAAGATTATGTTCTAAATGGAGATTTTAGAGTAAATGATAAGAAGTTAGAACTCAATCTTAATATCCTTGTTGATGAGAAGAATTATATTATTTCATTAAGAAGATTAGATAATAGGTATTATCTTGATTTAAATGCCTTTAATAAGGAATTCAATGTAGTCTTAACGGAAAGTGAAATTGCTTCATTATTCATTGATATTTATGAAGGAAGAAGTGGATTATTAAATGAAGAGAACTTAAATAAATTGGAAACAAAATATATAAGTAAGTTTGAAGACTTATATAATAGTTTTAAAAATAAAGATTATAGTGCTTTAACTGGTGAATTTGATTTAAATAAGACACTTGAAACTGTTTATGATGTAATGGAATATTTATTATCTTCCACCTTGAGATTTGAAAACCACGTATTAACCTATGAAGATGAGATGGTTAAGGTATCCTTAAAGAAGGAAGAAGGAATTATTCTTGCTTTGAATGTTTCTAAGAATAATGTATTACGCGAAGGAACATTAAAATTAATAAGTGAAGAAGTTGAAATCAAAAATAAGAATAAAGAATACGTTTCATTAGATAGAATCATTTCTAAAATTGATGAAGTTGTATTATCTTTAAAAGATTCTTCATTAACGATTGAAGATTTAATTGATTTTACTGATGAAGTGATTTCATTTAAGGGATATAATGTTCAATGCGATTTTATATATGATGATTATAATGTTTCTTTAAATGTATTTATCGATGAAACTAATGATGTGATGGGGATCATTAATATTAGTAAAGCGTTAAGAGATCCGATAAAGATTAGAGTATATTATTATGATGAACGTGTATATTTTGAATATGAAAATATTGAATTTGTCTTTAATAAACAAGAAATTAATTCTGGAATAAGAATATTAAGCGAATATATTTCTTTAACGGATGAAGAAATAAATAATGAAAAGATTCAAGAATTATTAGATAAATCATTAGATGTATTAAGTGATTTACGTTTTGATAGTGAAGGTAAATTAATAATCTCCTTAGCATTAAGTTCAATAGTTGATGTGGACGATATAATAATAAATGTAACATTAGATAGAATTAATAATAGAATCTTGCTAGATGGTAATTCATATTTCTTAAGTATGGTTGTGAAAGAATATTTAGGAGATATCCTTTCTCCAGATGGTCATTTCATTTCCTTAAGCGATGCTAACGAAGTAATTGATATATTAAAAGAAGGAAAAGAGATAGCTAATTCAAATAAATACGTAATTAAATTTGAAAGTGTCAAAGTGACATTAGATGAACAAGATTATGTTCTAAATGGAGATTTTAGAGTAAATGATAAGAAGTTAGAACTC
>CAMCEE010000002.1 GCA_945873815.1 uncultured Caryophanales bacterium | reverse complement strand
TTGAAATAATTCCTTAGAAGTCAACTTCTAAAATTTTATTTCTTTACAGCCCCATTTCTTCTTTAACTTCTCATTTTCTTTTTTAATTCTTCTCTTTCTTTAATTGAATCAAGAACATTCATATCATCCACTTCAATTTTAAAATCAACATCTAGATTTTTGATTATTCTATCTTTATGTGTAGATTTTGGAATAGGGAGAGTGTTTCTTTCTAAACAATATCTAAGACACAATTGAGCAGGAGAAACATTATACTTTTTAGCGATTTTTACTATGTTTTCATCATCAATCAATTTTCCGGTTGCAAGAGGAGAATATGCTTCAATTAAAATGTTATTCTTTTGACAATATGAAGTGATTGCTTCTTGCGTATTCGAAATAAAGAATCTAATTTGATTAACATGTGGAACGAATTCTGTTGCTTTAACGATATTTTCAATATCTGAAGGAAAGAAATTAGACACTCCAATAGAACGTACTTTATTCATCTTATATAAATCGACAAAAGCTTTCCAAACTTCAATGTTCCCTTCACTACAATCCTTTCCAATCTCATTCCAAGGCCAAGGAGCATGAATGAGATATAAATCAAGATAGTCAGTATCTAGATTCTCCAAAGATTGATTAAAATATTTCATCGCCCCATCATATGACTTAATTTCTGCAGGTAGTTTAGTTGTAATAAAAATATCTTTTCTATCAATCTTAGAATCTTTAATCGCGCGAGCCACACTTTTCTCATTTCCATATGCTGCAGCAGTATCGATATGACGATAACCTGCTTTTAAGGCCTCTAAACAAGACAAATACGCCTCATCCCCATCCGGAATTTGCCATGTACCAAAACCAATCTTAGGAATTGATACACCATTACTTAATAAATAATTGTCATCTTTAATCATATTTACCTCCTAACATCAACGTCTCCATTATTTATTATAAACTCTTCAACTTCTTTAGTTGATAAAGTTGATACATCTCCATAAAGAGTATGTTTTAAAATTGAAATCGCCAATCCAAACTTTATTGCATAATCGACATTATTATAATCGAGTAATAATCCATGAATAACCCCAGAAGCAAAAGCATCTCCAGTACCTATTCGATCATAGATATTAAATCTAATCGGTGCACATTCCTTGTATTCGCCATCTCTAGTAATGCAATAAGAAGACATTGAATTATCTGTAGCAGTGTGTACGATACGCTCTCTTCCAACGATATATTGAATCTTAGTTTGTTTCATTAATAGCTTTGATATTTCAACTTTTTTAACAACTGGATCAACAAGCGAATCATCAAAAGGAATATCTAATATATCATGGATGTCAAAATAATTTGCAAATAGAACATCGACATATGGAATAACCATTTTATAAAATGGCTTTGCTTCATCAATTGACCATAATTTAGAACGATAATTAAAATCAAAAGAAACTTTGACATTGTATTTCTTACAAGCTTCTAAGCACTTAAATGCAACTTCACGAACCTTTGGACCAAGTGCAAGAGAAATACCAGATAAATGAAACCAAGAAGCATTCTTAAACACTCTATCATATTTAATCTCGTGAATTCCAATTCTAGTAATCGAAGAATGCTTTCTATTATAGAGAACTTTACTAGGTCTTCCACCAAATCCCGTCTCAACAAAATACATGCCCAAGTTCGAAGAACCTCTAACAATATTATCTGTTTCAACATTATGAGATTGTAAATGTTGAATAGCAGAATCACCTAATTGATTATCAGGAACTTTTGAAATAAATTCTGTTTTATGTCCCAAATGCGATAAAGCAACTAAAACATTCGCTTCCGCGCCACCATAATTCGCGATAAAATTTTTTGCTTGTGAGATCGTTGTGTAATCTGGAGGAGTAAGTCTAAGCATAATTTCTCCAAAGGCTACAACTTTTTCTTTAATCCTTTTCATAATCAACCGTCTCCTATATTTCTATTATAAATATAATGTAATACTATATCTTGTGCTTATATTACAACTATAACGATATTATAGTACAAATTGACAAATAAAAAAGTTCACGAATGAACTTTTTTATTTTAACCCCCTAGAATCAATAAGAGATGCAACTGTAGATATTATATTGGAGAATTTTATTAGCACCTCTTATTGATAATTTCATTCTAAAGGGTAAAAACACCACGAATACACCAAAATACAACTTTTTTAAAAAATTTTTTATTTTTTTTCTAAACTTGTTATTTTTTGTATTTTTTCATATAAATTGTCTAATTTATTAAACCTTCTAGTTGCAAAATAAACAGGAATATATATTAAAGAGATTGCCATTGTTGTGATTATAGCAGTCAATAATGCACTAGGTAAACTCGAAGTAGCATAGATTGTTGCAGCTTCAAAGCTCATTGAAGCAAATATCATTTTTAATGGAATCTTTAAGAAGAATTCTAATAAAATGTTAATCGCACAAGCAATTGAGCAAGCGGAAAGAACATATTTTTGTAAATTATTAATCTTAGAATAAAAGATCGAGACTATTAAGAAGAAAGCCGCAATCACACCAAGAGAGATAACAAGTAAAAGTGAATTCTTAAGTGTTAAAGATCCTATTACCGTTTTTTCTCCATTAATGATATATAAGATTAACGAAATAAGGAATAAAACGAATGTAATAGAAGATAATATTATGAAGTGAACGCCGATTTTCTTCTCTTTTTTAACAAGATACCTAAATAGGACTCCTGCAACAAAACCAACGATAAATTTTACGATAAACGTTCTAATAATTGTATCTTGTTTACCTATTCCATATAAAAATATGTCATTTAGTCCCATTCCTAAAGCCCCGCTGATACCTCCTATTAATCCACCGCACAATAATCCAGCAATTATACAAACAAAATTACCAAGATGAATTTTACTTATTCCTAATGGTATAGAGACGTACGTTCCAACAAAAGTTAATGCTGTAAACATTGCAGTTAATATGATGTAATATATTGTTTTTCTATTTTTATTTAATTCCATATTTTCTCCCTTCAAACAATATACATCATACGATACATTGTGGTATCATAAAACCACCAATTCTATTTTATTTTTAGGTACCAGATTATGAATTTTATCAATATTGATTTTAAAGAAAACGAAGCAAAATATATATCCATATATAAACATATAAAAAGTCTCATCATTCAAGGAATGGTCAAAGAACATGAAAAACTTCCATCGAGAAGAATATTGCAAGGAGAATTAGGATTATCTCCAAATACAATCAATAACGCCTATAATCTTTTACTAGAAGAAGGCTATATTTATTCTATTGAAAAATCAGGATATTACATTTCTCCATATAAGAATTATCAAAATAAAGAAATCATTGAAAAAGAAGAAATGATAAACGAAACATATAAATATGATTTTACTAGTGAATCAATAGACCATTCATTGTTTCCATACTACACACTAAAAAAAATAACGCAAGACATAATGCTAAATAATGAGAAGATTTGGTTATCGAAATCACCATATCAAGGGGACAATGAATTAAGAAAAACAATCGCTAGATATTTATTTGAGAACAAAGGAATGAAAGTATCTGCATCAAATATTGTAATAGTCTCCTCACTAGAGGAAAGTTTAGAAATCATCTCTACTCTCTTTTCAATCAAAAAAGTAGCACTAGAAGATCCATTATATAAAAAAGTTTATTCATTTTTTAAAGAAAAAAATCTTTCCATAAAACTATGTTCTATCGATAAAGAAGGCATCGTTCTTCCTAAAGAAAAAGATATAGATTTATTATATGTAACTCCCTATAATCAATTCCCGTTAGGAATAAAGATGAGCAATGATAGAAGGAAAGCTCTATTATCTTTTCCTTCAAAATATATCTTTGAAGATGACTTTGACTGTGATTTAATCTCGAGAAACAAATTCATGTCTACTTTATATTCGCTAAATAATGAAAAAATTATTTATCACGGTTCTTTTTCTCACACATTCTGTCCAGGAATTAGAATCTCTTATTTAGTACTCCCATCATCACTGATTAATCATTATAATGAAAAATACAGCAAATCATCAAGTAGAATTTCTTCGCTAGATCAAGCGATTCTTTCAAGATTCATCCAAGAAGGATACTATAATCGACATATAGGAAAACTCAAAAAAAGTTTAAATAGAAAAAAAGATATCATTACTACATATTTACAAAAGCATCAAATCCCTTTTCAAGAAACGGAACTATCCTTCATTTTATATACTAACAAAGATGTAAAAATACTAAAAAAGCATCTTTTAGATGCTTCAATTAAAATACATTTTATAGGCGATTTTTGTATCAATAAAAGTGATAATCGATTGATTCTATCCTATATATCAATTGATGAAAATATCCTTATTGAAGGATTAGACATTCTAAAGAATATACTTATTTAATACTTCCAAATCGACGATCTCTAGTTTGATATTCTTCTAAGCATTCAATTAATTTTGCTTTTGTGAAATCAGGCCATGGAGTTTTTGTGAAAATCATTTCTGCATATGATAATTGATATAGACAATAATTAGATATTCTTACTTCTCCGCTTGTTCTAATCATTAAATCAACATCAGGTAATTCCTCAGAATAAAGTTGTGACTTAAATGTCTCTTCATTTATATCTTCTTCTTTCATTTTATTTTCTTTTACTAGAGATACAATCTTTTTACATGCTTGTACTATATCTTGTCTTCCACCGTAATTGAGACAAATATTAAATACAAAACGAGAATTATTTTTCGTTCTTTCGATTGATTCATTTAAAACAATTTGGGAATGATTTGGAAGGCGAGATACATCACCCATCACTTTAATTTTTATTCCTCTTTCCATAAATTCATCAATATTCTTAAGGAAGAAATCATCTAAATAATTGAATAGATGATCGATTTCATCTTGTGGTCGATTCCAATTCTCCGTAGAAAAGGCATATAATGTCATTACTTTTAATCCTAAATCTTGACAAGCTCTAGCAATTTCTACAATTCTCAAACACCCTTCTTTATGTCCTAAATGACGTGGAAGTAATCTTTTTTTTGCCCACCTTCCATTACCATCCATAATGAATGCAATATGAGTGCAAGGTTTCTTCAATACGAATTCCTTTTTCATTTTGTTTCCTCCAAATATTTTCTTATTTCTTTTATAACATTAATTGAAGTGCTTGTCCCACTTGCAAGCACGACTTTTTTATGCCCTTTTAAATCAATCTTTTTAACTTCTTCAAGAGAATTGACCATATAGATATCTTTGACTTTTCTATTTTGTAACGCAATTTCAAATAATTTCTTTGTATTAGAAGATTTATTCGAACCTATGATAATAATTAAATCGACATCATCGTCAATATGCGTTAATTTTTCTTGTCTAACACGCGTTGCATTACAGATTTCATCTTCAATTATTGCTCCATTAATCTTTTCTTTAATTTCTTTATGGATATCTAACAATTCTAAAAATGATAATGTGGTTTGATTAATCACTAATGGATCCTTACATTTTATCATGGAATAATCGAATGGTTTTCCTTTTTCATAAAGAAGAACTCTATCACTCGTAGATAAAGCTGCAACTGTTTCAGGATGATTATTTTTTCCTATGTAAATGATTTGTCGATTCATCTTATTCATTTCGATAAGTTCAATATTCTTCTTAACAAAAGAACAAGTAGTATCAATAAATCGCACATTCTTCCTACTTAAAATATCTTCATAAATTTGAGGATGTCCATGTGCAGTAAAAATAACAATATCATTACTCGAGAATTCTTCCAATCTTTTTATTATATCAATATTTGTAATATCAATCGTTTCAATAGAATATGCATTAAGTTCCTTAGTCACATCATCATTATGAACTAATAACCCAAAAACATATATTGAAGCATTAGGATTCTCTTTTCTAACCTTAATTGCCGTAGAAATTGCCTTAATCACACCTAAACAATACCCGCTTGGTTTTATCTCAATTACTTCCATACTATTTATATATTTCTTTCTTCAAGGAATCAATATCAACAAATTCTCTTTTTTCTTGTTGAGCAATTGTTCCTTTTTTAACAAACTTGCTTTCAAGAGCAACAATCTTTATTTCATTTTGATATCCTTTTTCTCTTAAAATATTTGAAAGTTTACAAGAAAATCCATCTTTTATTCCATATGGATCATAAATGATAATCTTCTTATAATTAAGTAAATCATTAATATATTCATCCTTAAAGGTTGAAAGGAAAATAGCATTATACAAGGTAAAATCTTTTTCAATCATTTTAATAATATGAACCTTTTCACCCATAGAAACAATTGCTAAATCATTTGTTTTTGCCTTTTTAATAATTTCCCATTCTCCATAGGATATCGCTTCAATCTTTTCATTAATCGACTCATTAACCACACTACTCAAAGTGTAACGAATTGCAAGAGGGTGAGCAAAATCTTTTGAAAATTTCATCAATCTAATCGCCGTTTCTTTTCTATCAGGCATCGCGATAGTAACATTTGGCATATTGATCATAAAATCGACATCAAAAATTCCTTGGTGAGTTTCTCCATCTTGCCCAACTAATCCAGCGTGATCGATTAAAAAAGTAACACCTAAATCCATTCTTGCTACATCGTGTAAGATTTCATCATATGCTCTTTGAAGGAAAGTAGAATACATTGTAACATATGGATGCCCATTATTAGCTGCAATACCATTTGCAAAAACAACTGCATGCTCTTCAGAAATGCCAACATCAAAATACCTATCAGGATATTTTTTCATAATATGTGATAAATGACCTCCACATCTTGTCGCGGCATTTATCGAAACGATACTATTATCTTCTTCCATTAATTTATCTAAAGACATTGCAAATAAGTCAGTCCATGAAATATATCTATCATCCACTTTTTCTTTTGATTGTCCCGATTCAATATCAAAAGGTTTCACAGAATGCCATTTACCATTTTTATCTTCTTCTGCAAGAAAATATCCATTTCCTTTTGCAGTACAGACATGTACTAAAATAGGTTCATTGATCCCTTTTAATTTTTTTAACGTATTTTTAATCATGCTGATATCTGTTCCTTCAATAACTCCAGCATATAAAATACCAAGGTCTTCAAAAAGATTCGTATAAAATAAATGATGAGCAACCTTTCTTTTAAAGGAAGAAGTAAGGCGATAAATCGCACGAGTAAATTTATTCTTACTCAATGCCTTTTTATATTTTGATTTCGAAGTAATGTATTTCTTAGATATTCTAATTTTTTGAAGGAATTTATTAAACCCTCCAACCGGTTCAGTAATAGACATTTCATTATCGTTTAATATAATGATTAATCGATGATGGAATTCACTTAAATTATTTAAAGCTTCAAGTGCCAATCCATTTGCAATCGAAGCATCACCAATCACTGCAATGACTTCATAATCCTCATGATTTAAATCCCTTGCAAGTGCCATTCCCATTGCTGCGCTAATGGAAGTAGAAGAATGGCCTGCTTCATATACATCGTATATTGATTCCTCTCTTTTTTGAAAACCATCAACACCGTTTTCTTCTCTTAAATGGTCTAAAGTTCTTCCAGAAAGAATTTTTTGTGCATAGGATTGATGACCAACATCAAGAATTAATTTATCCTTAGGAAAATCGTAAAATGAAAATAAAGCGCACATTAATTCTGCGACCCCAAGGTTAGAACTTAGGTGACCCCCATACTTTGAACACTTTTCTACAATTTCTTTTTTTATACAATTTGCTAAATCCTGAAGTTCATCATCACTTAATTCATTAACGATATCTGGATTAAGTGGCTTAGATAAATCAAATATTCTCTTTTCTTTCTTTTTCATAACAATCCAATCTATACCTAATTCATTCTACTATATACTTTACTAAATCTCATTAAGAATTATTTCTTTTGCATCAATTACATCAATATTTCGGTGAGTAATAATAATCATCGTTGACTCTTTTTTCATTAAATTATTAACAATTTGTTTTTCTAAAGCAATATCTAAGGATGAAGTAAATTCATCTAATAATAGAATCGGTTTCTTTTTTAACAAGCAAATAGCAAGCAATATTCTTTGAATTTGTCCTTGTGACAATCCATTTCCTCTTTCATTCAATCTGGTATTTAGTCCATCTTCCTTTTGCATTATTTCATCATAAACACAAGCATCTTTTAAGGCCTCAACAATCTCTTCTTCACTACAATTATCGACGAATAAACTAATATTCTCACGTATCGTACCAGAAAAAAGAATATTTTCTTGAGAAACGTAAGAAAATAAATTCCTCGCGTTTTTTGAAGGAATCATTTTCCCATCAACTTCAATATTTATACTTCCTTTATTTGGCTCTTCAAATCCTAAAATAAGGTTAAAAAGAGTTGACTTACCAGACCCAGATGGTCCTTTAATAATAACCTTATCATTCTTATTAATAATAAATGAAAAACCATCATATAAAGGCTTATCGTAACTAAAGGAAATATCATCAATAATAATACGATTAAAAGAAGATACATCCTCTTGAACAAAATCTTCCTTTAATTCAAATAACGAATTTATTCTCTTTTTAGAAACATTATAAGAAGCCATTTTAGTAACTATACTTGACAAGGAACTAATCGGAGTTTCAAAATAAGAAACAATTTGTGATAAAGATAATAAAGTACCATATGTGAATAGTGGATTATTCTTAATCTCAAAAGCTCCATATACAATTACTAATGCAAGGGATAGATTGATAATAGTAGCCATTCCTGTACTTCCCACAACTGAAGCATTATATTTCTTATTCTTATATAGCTGATTATAAGCTAGTTTATCTTTCAATTTCTTTTGCACAGTAGTTTCTGTATTCATCGCCTTCAAGAATTTGATATTCTCATAACTTTCTTGCATAAAAGCATTAACAGAACCATCCGATTCAATACTCAATTTAGAATATTTTTTCATATATCTTGAATAGAATCTAGCTCCTAGTAAAATAAAAACGCCAAAAACAATTAATACTAAAAGCAAACGATAATCAAATATAATAAGAACTATAAGAGCTAAAATAAATCTAGACGACAATAAAAAAATACTTGGTATCGTATCAGCTTCACCTATCATAATATTATTTATATCATTAAGATAAATGTTTGAAATCTCACCAGAATGAAATCTCCTTAATTCTTTAATATCTTTATTAATTAATGAGGTGAACACTTTTCCTTTTAATCCCACTTCAATTTGAAGTAACAATCTCTTCTTAATTAAATTACCAACAAGAATTAAAAATGTAAGTAAAAATAAAAGAAATAGAAAAATGAGGCTAGTAAAAAGAAGATTCTCATTATTAACCGCTTTATCAATTAAGATTTTCGAAAATATAGCTTGTGCGATAACAACAATTGACTTTAAAACACCAATTATTGAAAGAACAATCGTCATCTTCTTGTTTTGCATTCAATTCTCCTAGATTCTTTCAAATTTTGCATCCTTATCATCAGTAATAATTGTTAATACATATTCCTCTTCATCATATTTTTCAATAGAAGAAAAAGCGTTATATTTATCAAGGTTTTCAAAATCAAAAATATTAGAATCGTTCATCTTTACTTTTGATTCTAGCAAAGTCCATCTTTTATAAAAATCTATATTTGTGACATTAGGGAGTTCTTCTTTAGTAAATATTTTACTATATATTCCTCTGCTTGCATGACCAATTTTCTCAATATCAATACCAGTTTTTGAATGTCCATAAGAAACAACAATCAATTTATTTGAATGGCTTATAGAAATATATCCATCTTCAACGCATGGTTTTCCGCTTTCATGGAAATAAACATCCTCAATACTATTATGTGAAAATTTATGAAGCATATTCTTTAAGATGTTATATGCAATAATACTTTTTTTGGCATCATCTATTCCATGATATTTCTTTACGTGATCTAAAATAGTTTTAGGTAAATTAGTTGATTTGTATAATTTTTCATCATCAATTGAGCTGACAGTATAGTATATCTTGTTTTCCATAATTCCCTCCATATTGTCATAATTATACACAAAAAAGTCCTATTTTTAAATGTATTTCTATACAAAATGCAATTTTGTATTATAGACTCATATATATTTGTGTGTTATACTATATTTGTAAAAAGGGGGGCCTTACAATGACAGACATTAGAACTATTCGTACTAAAGAAAAATTAAGAAATTCATTAGAACGTTTACTCAAAGAAAAGGAGTACGAAAAGATTAGCATCACAAATATCACAGACGATTCTTCGATTAACCGTGTAACATTCTATACACACTATCAAGGAAAAGATGAATTATTAAAAGACTTAATTGATAATTTTGCAAATAAATGCTGCGCAAGCGTTCACGATTCCTTAGAGGAAAATAAACAAATTATTACTTCTCCTGAAGAATTCTTTTCTGCATATATCTTGTCACTAGTTGATTACTGCATTAAAAACGATTCATTAGTCAAGAATCTATCAAAGGCAAAAGACGGAATGATGCTTGCATATTTAGGAAAAGCAATTTCAAATGCAATATATCCATTAACAGTTAAGAATGCAGAAACAAGAATTAAACACGCATATACATTCTCTTCAACATTCTTTATCGCAGGATATATTGAAGTCGTGTTAAATTGGTTAAACGATCCAATTATGCCAAAGGATTTATTCTATTACGAAATCAAAGATTTCACAGCTAAAGTAGTAAAGAGCCATTTAGTTTATAGATATGATGACTAGTCAAGATATAATTGGACTAGTGGTAATAATTTCTTATTTTGTATTAACAGGAATTCTAGGAATTACCATTAGTACAAAGGCAAAAATAGGAAATGAGACAAAACGAAAGATTCTACATTCTTTTGGATTTTTGTCTTATCCTATTTTTTTGTTTCTTTTTGATTCGTGGATTATAGCAAGTATAACTGCATTATCATTAGGAATTGGATCATTTATTCTTATTTCTATATTAGAAAAATACAAGCCTGACTTCTTATTATTTTTTAAAGAAAGACATAAGGGTGAAATGAAAACAACGATACTAATCATCTTTTTTGTCTTCACTTTGACTCTTATTGCTTCATGGGGTTGTCTATATACTTCTCTTCTAGGCTTACTTGCTATCTATTCTTGGGGATTTGGAGATATGTTTGCCGCATTAATTGGGAAAAGATTTGGAAAACACCACTTTAAAATTCAAATTCTAAGCAAAAAGACAATTGAAGGTACTATTGCTTGTTTTGTTTCCATCTACCTCGTATCAATGATCATATTATTTATTTATCAATGGTCTCCTCTAATTTCATTACTATTTCCACTTCTATTAGCATCAGGAGGAGCACTAATAGAATTATTATCAATAGATGGCTTAGATTCATTTTTTATGCCAGTAGGTTTATTCTTATTCTCACTTTTGCTTTATGTAATCTAATAATAATTATATAGATGCTAGTATCTGCTATGCATCTTTTTTTATTGCTTTATCAACAACATCATTGAGCATTAATGGATCATCTGTCGTAATCACATCCGCGCCAAGAGAAACCAAATTCTCCATCTCGTTTCTATCATTAACAGTCCAAAAAGCAAGGGCTTGATTTCTACTATGTGAATAATCAATAAGCCTCTTTGTCGCAAGATTAATAGAAAATATTCCATACGTTGGTTTCGCCATAATCTGAACTATCTTCTTATCTATTTGAATTAATCTTTCTAAAGAAAATTTACTTAATATCGGTAAGGCTAAAGCATTATTTCCTAATGGTGAAGTTTCAATTTTATTTGAATCATCATCAAAGAATTCTATTACATCATTAGAAAAAGAAATGATAATCGTATGTTTTTTCCACCACGAATAATCTTCATTTCTATACAAATTCGAAATAAGTTTTGAAATTCTAATTGCCTCATCCTTTTTAGCTTTTATTTCTAAAAATAACTTAAATTCTCTAATATTATTATATTTAATGAGAAAATCTTCAAATCTCATAATGGTAAGTTTCTCTTCTTTTGCCTCTTCAATGCTCAAATTATAATATGGCATGCTTCCATCTTTTGCAACGAAATTTCTTCCCATGTTATATTTAGTTAAGTCTTGATAATTAGTATCTTTAATATTAACAGTATAAGAAGAAGAGGGTAAACTAGTTCTATTTATCGACTCATCGTGATTAATCACCAAAACATCATCCTTTGTTGCATGCACGTCGATCTCCACGAAATCGGAAAACGTAGTTTCCTTTAAAACGTAATCAAAAGCTTTTTCGGTGTTTTCAGGGTTTAAATACGCTCCACCGCGATGCGCAGAAATATAAGTCCTATCCTTTATTAAGAAATCATTTTGTCCCTCAACCACTTTTACTGGAAGAACATTAACCACACCAAAAAATGCGCCAATAGGAACAAAAATACTCAATATAACAATGGTAAATCTAATACTTTTCTTCATATCTATATTTTATTCCAATATATGTTTTTTTCCTAATCATTTTCTCTATTATTTATTTGCCTTTTATATTTTCCAGGTGAAATACCAAATTTTTTTCTAAATGTTTCAGTAAAATAGCTTTGATCAGAAAAAGCAAAGATATTTGCAATCTCTAGAATAGTAAAATCAGAATACTCTAACATGTTTTTTGCAGTATTAAGTTTCATATCCTGAATATATTTTACTATCGTCGTATTAGTTGATTTTTTAAATTCTCTCGATAGATGAGCTTCACTTACCCTCATTTTATTTGCAACATCACTAGGAGTGATTTTTTTATGAAGATTCGCACTAATGTAGTCAATACTCATCGTTACTAATTTTGAATGAATTTTATTCTTCCTCAATTCTTTCATCGTTGTTGCATATGTCAAGCAAGCTTCCTCATGAAGTGAACTTAATTCATTAACACTCTTGCATCTATCACATTTCTCAATATAATAATCACTCATATCATACGCTTTTGATAATTCCAATCCCCCTTCAATGCAATATCTTGCAACTAAGGCAATCGAAATCGCAAAATGATACTTTAAACTTTGAATATGATCTTTTGATAATATTCCCCACCCTGATTCTTTTTTAGAAAATGAATCATGGCATAATTCTTTGACTAATTCACAATCACCTAACTTAACAGCATTATAAAACCTTATTTCAGGATCATATGAAGGACGCAAAAAATCCATTTCTCTTTGTATATATGATTTATAAATAATCTCTTTCTTATCCATAACATTTCATATCATAGTATCGATATATCAAAATTTCAATAAAAAAATCATTTTTACCATATATTATTATGATTTTGTATGTTAGTTTATTCATAGAAAGAAAAACAAGGAGGATCAGAAATGAATATATTTAATGGATTTACTAAAGGAATTAATCTAGGTGGTTGGTTATCACAAAACACTCTAACAAGGGAGCACTTAAATACATTTATTCAAGAAAGTGATATTGCATATATTAAGAGATTAAACGTAGATCATATTAGAGTTCCAATGGATTATTCAATTATTGAAAATGAAACGGGAGAAGAAATAAAAGAAGGATATTCATATATAGATAATTGTATTATTTGGTGTAAAAAATATAATCTAAATATGATTTTAGATTTACATAAAGCTCCAGGATATATATTTGATGATTTTGAGAATTGTAATGATTTCTTCACCAACAAGAATATTCAAGATAGATTCACAAATCTTTGGATAAAACTAGCTAAAAGATATGGAAAATATCACGATATGCTAGCTTTTGAATTATTGAATGAAGTCGTTGATTGTGCCTATAAAGATGTATGGAACGATATTGTAGAAAGAACAATTAAAGCGATTAGAGAATACGCTCCAACATCATGGATATTAGTTGGAGGAACTAGATTTAATAGCATCGTCTCAATCAAAGAGCTAAGAAAACCATACGACAATAAGATAGTATTTAATTTCCATTGTTACGAACCACTCATCTTCACTCATCAAGGAGCTTATTGGATTAATGGAATGCCAACAGATTTTAGAATAACATATCCTAAAACATTAAAAGAATACGATGATTTATCCCATCAACATCTTCCAACACAAAATCGAGGTGTATTAGATGGAAAGGGAGAAATAATGTGTTCTAAGGATTTCTTCTTAGATTTCTTTAAAGAAGCAGTAGAAGTCTCTAGAAAGTATGATGTTCCACTTTATTGTGGAGAATATGGAGTTATCGATTTAGCAGACCCAGAAGGAACATTAAACTGGTATAAAGATATACATTCAGCATTCGAAACATATAATATCGGAAGGGCGATGTGGTCATACAAAAAAATGGACTTTGGCTTGATTGATGATCATTACTCATCTATAAGAGAAAGATTAATTGATAATCTTTAGTAATTTATTTCGTTTGAAAAATACGTTGAAAAGCGCTAAAAAGTAAAGAAAAAAGCGATATTTTTATCGCTTATATTCTCTATTAATGGTGCCTCCTAGCGGAATTGAACCACTAATTAAGCCTTACCATGGCTCCGTTATACCACTTAACTAAGGAGGCATATCAACTAATAACGTTTTAATAATAAAATAGATAAAACAATAAGTCAACATCAAAGAATAAAAGAATGATATATAATCTTTTTAATCTCCTCTATCTTACTACTAGGAAGAGTAATCTTACCATCTTTTTTCCCTTGTAATCTTCTTATTCTTCTTTTCGATATACTTCTAATCGCATCTAATTTCAAGTAAGAATGAATCGTTTCTTTCTCATCTAATCCCTCGATTATTCCAAGATCAAAAGTCATTTCACTAGATGAAGGTTTTTGACTAGTCAATGGTATTACTACAACATTTCCTAAATCGATAATCCAAGCTACTGCATAATGTCCTTTTGTTTGAAAATCAGATAGTTCTGTCCCGATATTTATTCCAAATTCTACCCATATAATATCGCCTCTAGACAGATTATCAGGTTGAGTAATATATCCAGCTTTATTTAAACTCTTATTAAAATATTTCGTTTTCTTTTCAAGCCATGCTAAATATTCATTCCCGATTTCTACATCTATATTATTCAATTCTTTTTCTATTGATTCGTATACTTTTTGATGGAATCTTTCCTTTTTTGTTTTAGAAGAAAAATGCATATACTTTCACCTTATTTAGTATATGCATTAGTAATCATTTTTCTAATAATTTACCATATAAATTATAATTGTCACAATCCTCAATAATCACTTCAACTTCGCTTCCTTCTTCTAAAGGTTTATCTGAAGAGAAATATATCGACCCATCGATATCATCTGGTGCATTCCAATACGAACGCAATAGATATAAATCCTCTTCATCATCATAATCGATTACTAATCCTTTATGAACTCTTCCTATTTCAAGTTTATTCTTTTTCAAGGAAATGCGACTTTGAATCTCCATTATTTCCTTATATCTCTTTTCTTTAATTTCTTCAGGAATTTGATTATCAAAATCATACGATTTTGTTCCTTCTTCACGAGAATAAGTAAAGGCACCTAAATGTGTGAATTGCGTCTTTTTTACAAAGTCTTTTAAATCTTCAAAATCCTCTTCACTTTCTCCTGGAAATCCAACAATAAGAGTAGTTCTTAGTATTGCATTAGGAACTCTTTCCTTTATTCTTTTGAAGAGATCGATTAATAATTTCTTATCTCCATGCCTATTCATTTCCCTTAACATATGATCTGAGCTATGTTGAATAGGAATATCAAAATATGGAGTCAATCGTGGTTCTTTACCGATTAAATCAATTAATTCATCTGTGATTTCATTTGGGTATAAATACAATAATCTAATGAATTTAAATTCTTTTATTTCTAGAAGAGATTTCAATAAATCCACAATATCCGTGTCATAATCCTTAATATCTTCTCCATATTTAGTAGTATCTTGAGAAATCACAACTAATTCTTTAATACCTTGTTCCTTTAAAATGTTAGCTTGCTTTATTAAATCATACTTATCAATCGACTTAAAACTTCCTCTAATAAGTGGTATAGCACAATAAGAACAACAATTATTGCATCCTTCAGAGATTTTTAAATATGCAGTATATGGTCTAGTTGATAGAACTCTTTTAGATAAATCCAAACATCCTTGAATCTTCTTATTTCGAATTACCTTTTCTAAGAGTTCGCCAAAAATAGGATATTCCTTGATTGAAATAAAAAGATCAACTTCTGGTAATTCTTTTTTTAATTCTTCCTTATAACGTTCTACTAAGCATCCAGTTACGACAAGGATTTTATTCAATTTACTCATTTCAATAATCGTATCAATTGATTCTTGTTTACTCGCATCAATAAATCCACAAGTATTGATTAAAATAACATCCGCCTCTTTTTCATCATTGACAATCTCAAAATCATTTCTCTTAAATAACGATAGGATCATTTCAGAATCAACGAGGTTTTTAGCGCACCCTAAAGAAATTAGTCCTAATTTCATAAATCCCTCTCTATCTATTTCTTACTCTTTGATGCTGGTTTAGCTAAGAAGCCTGCAACAAAGAATAAAATTGCAAGTAAGAATATTATGATAACAAAAATCCATAAAACAGTAATGTTTGTGAAGAAAGGTCTAACATACATCCATGTTCCAAGCGTTACAAAGACAATTGCCAACACTACTTCCCAAAGAGGATAATTCCTACTATCCCCTCGGTGATAATATGCTCTAAAGACTTCGATTGTACCTCTAGTATAGATTGCAAATCCAAGAATTCTACAAGCATCATTTGGAACGTTTAATTTTCCTCCAATTTGAGGAATAGCCATCAATATACAGCCAACTGCAATGACACATAAAATTACAAATTCAATAATCGTTAATATCTTAACAACACCTGCTCCAGAACCTTTAATCTTTTTAATTAAATATCCAAATAAATAAATAAGAATTACAATCGCGATACCAATATTTAAGAATTTAGTACCCCAATCTTTCCATGGACATTCTGCCCATCCTCCCCATACAGGCATAAATAATACGCCTAAGATAATCAATAAAACAGATACAACAAAATACATCCAGAACATTTTTGTTTTCTTTGGATTTAATACTTTTGTTAATGGATTACTCATTTTATTTTCCCCCTTTTCTCCTTTAATTATACATTAATTAATATTAATTATTCTACAAATGCATTATTTTTTTTGCTTCATAAAGAATTGGTAACTCACGGTTTTTAACTAATTTTTCCAAACCATAATCATTTAAGCTATGATATCTTTCGATTGCTTCATTAATATCGAGCCAAATAATATCTTTAATATAATCATCGCCTTTTGAAACATGATGAACATTCGTTATTTCTTTTACTCTACATAGATAATAATGATTCTCATTTTTTCTATGAATCATATTATAGTAGTCATTAACAATTCCAAGTTCACTAATAACTTCGCATCTATACCCGATTTCTTCGTCAAGTTCACGAATCAATCCATCAATTAGTGATTCGTTTTCTTCTTTTCCTCCACCAGGAGTTTCTAAATAATCAACATTACCGAATATATCATCACGTGATACGACACATAAGCCAATTTTATTATTTTCATTTAAAACAATTCCACGTACGACAATTCTAGTATGAGAAATGTAATCAAATGGGTATTCATCATCGTTTAAATTAAGAATTAAACTCATAATCGTACACCTTCATTTCCTTATCACCATAATAAATGGAATCAATAATTCCTCCACCAAGACAGTTCTCTCCATCATAAAATACTGCCGCTTGACCTGGAGTAACAGCTTTATAAGGTTCATCATAAATCAATTCAACTGTATCATGATCGATAAAGCGTAAAATGCACCCCTTATCCTCTTGACGGTATCGGAACTTAACTCCTACTTTCATTTCTCCTACTGGTTTTGTTTCTTTCGTCCAGTTGATCATTTTAATGATTGCCTTAGTAGAATTTAAGAATTCATTCTCGTCCCCCTGCGCGACGTATAAAATATTCTTCTTAACATTTTTTGCAACCACAAACCAAGAAATAGGAGTAACTCCTGGAATTCCTCCAATACCAAGACCTCTTCTTTGGCCAAGTGTATAATATAAGACTCCATCATGTTTTCCAACTACTCTATTTGTTTTTGCGTCGACTATAACACCTTTTTTTGCAGGTAAATAATTCTCTAAAAATAATTTAAAATTACGTTCTCCAATAAAACAAACACCGGTAGAATCCTTCTTTTTTGCAACTGCAAGATTTAGTTCTTCAGCGATTCTTCTAACTTCTACTTTTTCAATATCGCCTAAAGGAAATAAACACATCTTTAATTGTTCTTGATTAACTTGAGATAAAAAATATGTTTGGTCCTTGTTTTTATCATATGATTTATGCATTTCAACTCTCCCATTTGGAAGATCAATTCTTTTTGCATAATGTCCAGTTGCAATATAATCAAATCCCTTTTCTTTTGCAAATTTCAAGAATTTATCAAACTTAATATATTTATTACAAAAGATATCTGGATTAGGTGTTCTACCTAATTTATATTCTTCAAGGAAATACGTAAATACATCATCCCAATATTCCTTTACAAAATCGATACGATAGAGAGGAATCCCTAATTTTTCTGCGACTAAAAGAGCATCTTGATAATCTTTTTCTTGTGGGCATTGATTTTCGTTAAGAGTTGGATTACCTAAAAAATCACCATTTGCAATAGCGTCCCAATTCCTCATAAATCCACCTGCAACTTCATATCCTTGCTTGATTAATAAATATGCTGCAACTGCAGAATCAACTCCACCAGAAAGTCCAACCATGACTTTAATTTTTTTCTTCTCTTCCATTTCTAAAGCTCCCTACTATCAACTATAAGAGTAAATGGACCATCGTTAAGTAATTCCACTTTCATATCCGCGCCAAAAACTCCATGTTTAACTTCACCTAATATTGATTTTAAATAATCTAAAGTATAATCATATAACTTACTTGCTTCAAGAGGATTTAATGCATCGACAAAAGAAGGTCTTCTACCTTTTTTCACGTCAGCATAAAGTGTAAACTGTGAAATACACATAAGTTCTTTCTTTAAGTCCAAAAAGCCAAGATTAGTTTTGCCATTTTCATCCATGAATACGCGAAGAGAAACGATTTTATCAATCATCTTTCTAATCGTTTCTTCATTATCTCCACTCGTAAAACCAACAAGCAAAAGGAATCCTTCATTAATTGAAGAATACAATTTATTATCGATAGTAACCGATGCATGTTTAACAACCTGTAATACCACTCTCATAGCAATAAGCTCCTCAAAAGTATTATAAGTTATTATTAACTTATTTTTAATATTCTTATTTGATTTTTATACTTTTTTCTTCATTGATGCATCTGTTCTAATCAAGATATCAAAGAATTCTTTTCTTCTAAATGGAATCAAAGGAGAAAGGAAAGGAACTCCAAGAACTTTGATTGATGAAATCTTAATAAAACAGATTAACACTACAATAAGATACCCTTCTAATCCAAAAATAGAAGCGATAAATAAAAAGAAAATCATTAACAGTTTATTGCTCATTGATAACTCATAAGAAGGAATTGAGAAAGAACAAGTAGTAGATAAAGCAACAATTAATAATACTTCCGGAATAAATAATCCAGTTGAGATTGATAATTCTCCAAAGATAATACCAATTACAATTGATAATGCAGTAACTAATGTATTTGGAGTATGAATAATTGCAATACGAAAAACCTCTACAATCAAAGAACAAAAAATGTATTGTATAGATAAAGGAAAGAAAGCATCATTCTCCACATAATATGAAAAGATATTAATTTGAAAATTATTCGTTTGCATTAAATAAATAGTTGGAATCAAAAATAAAGATAATAAACTTGCAACAAAACGTAGAATCTTTGTAAATACTCCAACAAGTGGATTTAGCCTAAATTCCTCTACGTGTTTAAGATGATCAAATAAGGAAACTGGAGTAATAATTGAAGAAGGTGATCCATCGACAATTAAAACAAACTTCCCATTGATTATATGAATGGAAGCAACATCTGGTCTTTCTGTATATCGAACTATTGGATAGATTGTTTTAATTTGTTTAAAAATGTTCTCCTCTAATGCTCTATCAGTCATTATCAAAGAATCTAGATTAAGCGAAAAAATCTTTGTCCTTAACCAAAATAGATTATCACTATCAACTTCACTTTCAAGATAAATAAGCGCAACTTGCGTTTTAGTTTCCTTTCCTACAAGCAATGATTCTATCCTTAGCTTAGGTGATTTAATTCTCATTCTAATAAGCGAAATATTATTTATTATCGATTCGTTAAAACCATCTCTTGAACCTCTTATCGTCTTTTCTATATTCGGTTCTTGTATTCCTCTTAATGCATATTTTTTTAAATCGATAAGATAATTAAATCGTGAAGTGACAAAAAGAACATTTCCGTCTAAAACCCTATTCACTATCTCATTAATATTATCGCTTATAGAAATCTTCACACTCTTATCTTTCACTCTTATTCTACCATTATCAAGTGACATAAATCGAATAAGAGAATTCAATTGTCCTTCATCGATTATCGAAGTAAAGAAATAAATAGAAATATCTTCCTCATCGAAATATATAACCCGATGATATAAATCCATATTTCTATCAATATCTAATATTTTTTCAATCTCATTACATAAACTCATTTTGTCTTCCATTTAGGTAAAAAAGATAAGATAACAGAATAAAAAATAGTAAAAGAGATAACGGCACTAGTATAATAGAATCCACCATTAAAGATGAATAATATGCCCTTATTATCGTACATTTCATTAAATCCTTTAGTAATAAGTGCACCAAAATTGATAATTAATGAACTTATTCCTCCTTTAAAAACTTTTTTAAGCGGTTCATATATTCCACATCCTTCTAAAATTGAACCGATAACTACTAAAATGGAAGTAATATGCCCAGGAGTAAGTTTAGTAAATTTATAGACTAATTCTCCAAGAACACATATCGTACCACTAAATAAAAACGCGTATAAATAAGTCATTATTTCACCCTTTCTAATTCAATTACATGTGCAACAACAGGTATCGATTCTTTTTGATTGATCAAAGTAGGAGAATGAAGCGCGCCAGTGCCTACTAATAAAACATTTTGAATTTCATTATTAAGGAGCTTATTTGTGATATAAGAAAAAGTAACAAGTCCAATACAAGCGCAGCCAGAACCACCGGAAAAATATTCATTAGAAAAGGAATATAACAAACTACCTGCATCAATATGATTATTGAACTCGATACCATTTTCTAAGAAAATATCATATAAGATTTTAGAGCCGATTTTAGATAAATCTCCAGTTAATATTAAATCGTAATCTTCTAATCTCTTATTGACATTTTTTAGATGAGCATTAATGCTCATATAGGCAGCGTATGACATTGGACTCCCTAGGTCATTCACATTATCCCATTTGATATCTTCAACTTTACCAATTGTTGCAGAAACGATTTTTATCTTTGTTTTCCTTTTCCCAATTAATACAGCGCTTGCACCAGTTGAAGTTATTGTGGAAGTCTCTTTTTTCTGACATCCGTATTTCGTTGGATATCGAAATTGTCTTTCAGCAGAAATATAATTGCTAGAAGCAAAATTAATCACATTTCGACACGTATTATTCGAAACAAAATAACTTGAGATAATCATTCCTAAAATAAGACTCGAACAAGCTCCATAAACGCTAAAAAACGAAACTGGGAGAAAACATCCAATATGATTGGATACAGCACATTGATTGAGAAGATCTCCTCCTAAACATAAATCGATTTCATTTCGTAAATCTTTTCTCTTATTAAGTAAAATGGAGATAGCTTTTTTAACCATCTTGATTTCACCAAGTTCTCCCGACTTCTCATCTGCACATATATCATCGAATGAATAATCAAAACAAGAACTTACTTCGCTTTCTTTCTCTCTTGGTCCGGAAACTGAAGCTCCACCTTGCAAATATGTTTCTTTAAAAAATATTGTTAGATTCATATTACCCTTTCATTATAACTTTAATAATCGTTCTTATAATGCAAACTAATGTTCCACTTACAATACCATAAGTGATTGCAGCTCCAGCTAGATTAAATAAACGACTTCCTATTCCTAAAATTAGTCCTTCTTCCTTTCCTTCAATTGAAGAGGAAATCATCGAATTTGCAAATCCCGTAATAGGAATGAATAATCCTCCACCAAAAATTTGACCCATTTTAGAATAAAAATTGAAATACGTTAATATTCCCACAATAATAATTAAAATCATACTCGAAAGCATATTAGCCTCACTCTCATTATAGAGACAATAATTTATCAATAAATCGCTGATTCCTTGATATATTATTGAAATTAGTCCACCCATAAAAAAAGCGAAAAGAAGATCCCTGATAAGATTCTCTTTTGGCTTATTTTGCTTTGCGATATTAGAAAATGATTTTTTATCCATAAATTCACCTGAATATATTTTGTGAATATATGTATCTTTTATACTAAATTAATTCTCTTAATTTATTTAGAATCTTACTTTCTAAACGTGAAACTTGAACTTGCGAAATATTCAGCCTTTTACTCACTTCAATTTGACTATATCCTCCATAATATCTTAATTCTAAGATTAGTTTTTCCTTCTTATCGAGTTTTTCAAATGCAAGATTTAATGAAGTAAGATCAACTAAGGAAAGATCATCATTCGATACATTATTTATCATCATTTCATCATCATTATCGTAAATTGATTCATCTAAACTCATGATATATCTTTTTAATGAAATAGCTTCAACTATTCTTTCTTTCGACTCATTGAATTTTCTAGAAAGATCATCGATGCTTAAAGAAGGATAAGACGATAATAATTCATTGATTTTATATGATAATTCTTTAATACTCCTTGTAACCTTAAGTGCAGAATTTTCCCTAAAATACCGCCTAATTTCACCAAGAATTATCGGAACTGCATACGTGGAAAAATTCACTTCGTACTTAAAATCGTATCTTTTCATTGCTAAACATAAACCATATTTTGCTTCCTGAAGAACATCTTCATATTCACTTTTCTTTATATCATATCTTTTTAACAATGAATACACTAACCTAATGTTATTATTAAAGAACTCACTAAAGGATAATTCATCTCCTTCTCTTGCTCTTTTTAATAAATCAAGATTATTCATTGATATATTGAGGAAGCAATTTTTTTCGAATGATTAATTTAACTCCAGTTCCAGGAATTGAAGAAATATGTAAAGAATCGGAAAGAGATTCAATAATAGTCAAACCCATTCCTGCCCTTTCAAGATCTGGACGTGATGTATAATGTGGCATTCTTGCCTCATTCACATCATCAATTCCCACTCCAAAATCACGGATAGAAATCTCAACATCATTTTCATATACGATAACTTTCAAATAAACATCTTTGGAATTATCAAACTTATATCCGTGAATAATCGCATTAGATACTCCTTCAGAAATAATCGTTTTAAACTCACATAACGTTTCATAACTTGGATTGAGCGGACTTAAAAAGGACATCACCGCATTACGCGCGAGTAATTCATTTGCTAAAACCGCTTTAAACTTTAATTCAAATTCGTTTATCATTGTTCTATTTTCTCCTCTTTGATAAATGCCTTTAACGATGCGTATTCTTTCATTAAAGAAAATAATCCAGATATTGCAATAACCTTTCTAGAATAAGTATTTAAGCCAATTAATCCCATCATTCCATTAACTCTTTCTACTTCGTTATAACGTCCTAGAATCAATCCAATACCCGCACTATCAAGAAACGTTAAATCCTTAAAATCCCATATGATATATCTAGGGCCAATTTGCCTCATATGCTCATGGATTTTTTCTTTATACAAGAAGGTTTTACTAGAATCTAAATCTCCAGATATCTTTATTACAATGCCTTCATCAAAGGAAGTGATTTTTATCTTGTTTTCCATATCGTTCTCCCGCATTAATGCTAAGATATAGAATCATAAAAAAATGTCACCTTTTGTCTTAGAATATTTTTCCTAAAAAAAAGTTGCTAGAACCTAACAACTTCTTATATATCACATGATGTATCTACATATACAACTTGATTTTTTCCATTTTTCTTCGCACGATATAAAGCGTGGTCTGCTTGAATGAATAATTTTTGCTCATCTACCGGTTTATTAACAAAAGCAATGCCCACACAAGTAGTAACCTTAAATCCAGCAAATCTTCCATCAAAATGATTATCAATCGATGAGTTTACTCTGTTTGCTCTTTCGATTGCAACCTCCATTTTACATATATTCTTCATAAAGACAATGAATTCATCTCCACCAAAACGTCCGATGATATCATCTCCTCTAAAGCATTCAGATAGAATCTTAGTAGTTTCAACGATTACTCCATCACCAACATTATGTCCATAATTATCATTGACCTTCTTGAAATTATCAAGGTCAATAATCATCATTGCAGATAGTGGAACTTGAGGTTGAGATAAGTATTTATGAATACTTTCAAATGTTGCAACCTTATTAAGCACATTAGTAAATAAATCGGATTTCAAACGGAGCTCAAGATTCTTTCTCTTAGCATATTCTCCTACAAACCATTTCTCAATCATCTCATGAAGGAGAGTGAAGTTTAAAGGTTTACCAATATGTTCATTCATACCTGCTAGAATCGAAGAATTGATATCTTCTGCAAACGAACTAGCACTCATTGCGATAATTGGAATTTGTTTTCCATCTTCACGATCCATACTTCTAATCGACATCGTCGCTTCATATCCATTCATAACTGGCATTTGAATATCCATTAAAATCAAATCGTAGAAGAATTCTTCCGATTCATCAAATATTTCAACCGCTTGTTTTCCATCACATGCTTCATATACATTGATTCCATACATTTGAAGGAAATCATTAAGAATTTCCCTATTGAGATCATTATCTTCAACAATAAGTACTCGTTTACCTTTTAATTCACCATTTCTCTTACGTTTTAATTGTTCAATAGAAGAAGCATTATCAATTCCTACAAAAGAATTCAATACTTCATGAATACGGCTCTTAAATAGAGGCAAACTGATGAATGTATTAACTCCCACTTTATTTGCTTCATCTTTAATTTTCTCTAGTTCATAATGAGCAAAAGCAACTTTAGGTAATTCAAAATCGATCATTGAGCGAATCTTTTTTATAGTTTCTACTCCAGACATTGATGGAGTTTGCCACGTGCAAAGAATATAATCAAATGGTGTAGATTTTTTCATTGCATCTTTTAATTGCATCACTGCACTTCTTGTATTATTCGCAATTGAAGCTTGAATATTCATCATATTAAAATTGTTCAAAACATCGTTTAGTTGAGCTTTATTATCGCTAATAAGGAGAACTTTAATTTCATTAGTTTTTTCAAAACAAGGATATTCTTTATCACATATCTCAAAAGGAAGAGTAATAGTTACTTTTGTTCCCATTGCAATTTCAGAAGAGATATTTATTTTCCCTCCTAATTTTTGAATATAACTACTAGCAAGCGATAAGCCCAATCCTTCTCCGTTTGTTGAAAGAACTTGAGGTCTATTTTCTCTTTCAAATGGTTCATAAACTATATTTAAAAAATCTTCACTCATTCCTATACCATTATCTTGAATTGTGAAAATGTATTCCGAAAACTTATCGTTTTCGTATGATTCTCTTTCCGATATCATCATTGTGATAGAACCATTATCTTGCGTATATTTTATCGCATTATCAAGAACATTATTAAGAATTTGTTGAAGTTTCATTTTATCGCCAAAGATAAATTCATGCTTCACGTTACTACATTTAACAGTAATCCATTGTTTTCTTTCTAATATATCATTCCTATTCGAATTGATAACGTTTGTAAATAATTCTGGTATACTAATTTCTTCTCTTGCAAAATTAATATTACCAGTTTCAACTTTTGCCATATCGATAATCTCAGTAAAAGTTTTCGTTAATTTTTGTGATGATTCGATAATTTTTGTAAGGGCATTATTAAGATTATTCACATCATTAACATTTGTTTTTGCAAGTGAAGCCATGCCAATAATTGAATTTAATGGAGAAATAATATCTCCTCCAATCTTAGATAGGAAAGCAGATTTAGCGTTACTCTTTTGTTTAGAATCATCTAATGCTTCTTTAAATTCATTACGCAATTCAATCTCTTTACGTTTTGTTTCATTGATAATTCTAAATGTAAATAAAACATCTTCAACCTCATCTAAAGAATCGCGTCGACATACAATGAATCCAATACGAACCCATCCATCTAATTTACTTTCAAATTCTTCATTAATCTTATTTTGTTTCTTCAATCTTTTTCTAAGAGTATCAATATTTAAAAACTCAAAAATTCGATCTTTATCTTCATCAGAAACATATGCTCCAACTTTTTCAAAAAAACTACCTGTTATTGTTTTATTTAAATTAAGATTATTAGAATCTAAAACTTCTTCAGTTAATCTAACATATTTTTTTGATTTCAAATTAATATAGTAAACTTTTTTATATGCATTGATAAAAGAACTAATGATATCTCCTTCTCTTCTAACTACATTTTCAAAATGAGAATTTGATAGATCCTTATCATCAACTGGTTCAAAGAATAAAGCAAAATAATCATCGCTAGAAGAAGGAACAGAAAGTTTAATTATTTCCGCTTTTACTTTCTTTTGATTAACAATAATGATTTGATTTTTAAATCGATGCTTATGAATAATATCAACTACAATATCAATCATTTCATCTTTAGATAAAGAGATGTACTCGAAAAGATAGTTTTCTATGGCATCATCTTTTCTCACACCAAAAAAATTAACGAATTGATTATTAACGTAGTGAATAATAAAACGACGTACATCAAAAACAATTGCCACTTTTCCGCTCGCATCTAAAAGTTCATCAATAGTATCAAAATAGTCCGCGAACAAACGTTTGCTAATCATAATCCCCCTCTTTATTGTTAATTATATTGTACTATCAAAGAAATTAAAAACTAGCATTTTATAAAATTATACACTTTTATATCCTTTTTTACATTTCATTTTGATATAAATTATTTAATATTCTATCATTTATATTGATATTCTATCAATTAACGTTTTAATTTATAACGTTTGTAAAAAGTATTTTTTATAGGCATTTCTCTTTTTGTGTCTTCTTTTTAATTCATATTCGCCATATTGAGGTATAAAAAAAATAAGAGGTCTTTAGAAACCTCTTAGAAAATATTAAATATAGGTTTATTAATCTGCTTCTTGTTCGCAAATTCTATTCTTCAGCGACTTTCCACTTTTCTTCCTTAACAAAAGCTATCGCATGTTCTTTATCCATTGGTTCTGAAATGCAATACCCTTGAACCCAAGAAATACCTTTGCTTTCCAGATAATCCATATCACCTCTATTTTCAACTTTTAATGCGCAAATTTTTGTTCCTTTCGCGACACAAGTTTCCGAAAGCATTTCTGCCATTTTTTGATGGATAAATGATTCTTTTTCTTCAAGGTATTCTTGACTTGAAATCTTTAGCATAAAGAAATCTTGCTTTTCTAATTTAATGATATTATTTGAATCTAATCCAAATTGATCAACCGCAACTTTAAATCCTTTCTTTTGGAATTCTTGAAGTGTTTCTTTAATCGATGCATATTTCTCATATAATGCATATTCTTCAATTTCAATACATATTGCAGTTGTTGGAACTGAATATTTTTTTAATGTTTCACACATTTCACTGACGATATTATTATTCAATAATTGTTTAATTGATAAGTTGATTGAAAAGAAAAAATCATTCTTAAATAATTCGCGTTGTTCATGATAAAATGATGCAATAGTACTAATTCCCCAACTACCAACCCAAAGGATATCACCAGAATTTTCTAATATAGTTAAGAATTTTTTAGGAGGTAATATTCCTAATGTAGGATGTTCCCATCTAATTAACGATTCCATACCAACTAATTCATTAGTTTTATGATCGATAATAGGTTGATAATACAAAGCAAATTCCTTATTCTTAATTGCATTCTTGATTTCATTATAATAAGCAACATTCTCTGCTTCCACTTGACTGTATTGAGGAGAATAGGTAACAAATCTCTTATCTTGATTCTTGTGATTCATATATAAAGCAATATCTGCTTTGGAAATTAAATCATTAGAAGTAATAGCTTGGTTAGGATAAAAGGAGATACCCATAAAACAACTATAAGAAGTTTCTATATCTGAATGAGGAACTGCAATAGGTTTTTCAATCGCATCGGCAAGTGTATCTGCAAAGGACAAAATACGTTCACGAGGAATCATTCCTCTTAGAATAATCATATATGAATCATTTTCAGGTTTATATTCTGCTAAAATGGTATTTTTAGGCAGTGAATTAACAACATTTTGCATCATAGTTTCCCTTAATAAAATCTCGTTTTTCTTTCCGAATGAATCGATTAATTCTGTTACGTTACTAAGTTCGAAAATAAAGCAAGTAGCTTCATTTGATAAACGATAAGTTTTAATGAAATCATTTAAATGTTGAGTTGCTTCTCTTCTTGTCATTAGTCCAAGATTAATCTTTTGAGCATTTTTCTCTTCTTGCACTCTTTTTCTTTCTCTAATAATGGACCATACGAGTAATCCTGATAATGCAAGAATAACTAAAACGATAAGAACTGTAAAAACAATATTACCTGCGTTATTACTAGTTTGATTTTCTAACATTATAAACATATCTTTACCTCCTATTCTTTCTTCTTCTTTCTCTTAATATCTAAAGTATCTTTTACTTGTTCTTTAGGAACAGGTTTTGAGAAATAATATCCTTGAATATTCATACACTTTTTCTTTTCGAGGAAATTGACTTGATAATCATCTTCAACACCTTCTGCAACTACCTCCATATTCAATTCAGTTGCAATTTGAATAAGTTCTGAAACAATAGTTCTTGAGCTCTTACTCGTTTTAAGCGGAGTGATGAATGCTTTATCAATCTTAATAACATCAACTGGAAGTTCTGCAAGATATAGTAGTGAAGAATATCCTGTACCAAAATCATCAAGATAAACTTTAATTCCAAATGAACGCAAGTATTTAAGTTTTTCAATTACTTCATTCATAGATTGAATTAAGAAAGTTTCTGTGATTTCTATACAAATCGATGAATAAGGAACATCATATTCAGTATACATACTAACTAATTTTGAAATGAAACCAGTTTGTAAGAATTGTGCCGGAGAAACGTTAACAGATATATGCAAGTATGGATCATTTAATTCTTTGATAAGTTTGAAAGATTCCGTTAATGTAAAATAACCAATCTCATTAATAAGACCAACTTTTTCTGCGACTTGAATATATTTAAATGGTGAGTCATAACGATATTTATCATTATTCCATCTAAGTAAACACTCAAATCCAGATACTCTATCATCTTTTAAAGAATAGTTTGGTTGGAAATAAGTGACGAATTCATTATTATCAAGACCATTTCTAATATCACGTGCAATAATATCATCAAGTTCGAATGCAATTTCAAGGTTACTATCGTAAATCTTATATGTTTTATTCGAAAGAGTTATTGCTTGTCTAAACGCAAGAGCAGCTCTTTCAAGCAATTTCTTTGGAGATACTCCTTCAAGATTAAATGAAGCGAAATGATAAATACCGAAATCAATTTCAATTTCAATTTCGTTAGATAAAATCTTTGCTGGTTTCTTTAAACGTGTACCAATATCTTCCATCATCTTAGTCAATGAATGGAAAGTATCATGTAATTCATAAAAGAAAGCGAAATGATGGTCATCAATATTGTATACTTCGATTCCATTAAATTCTTTTGTAATCGCATCTAACATACTTGCATTTACTAATTCTTCAATAGCGTTACCATAAG
Source organism: uncultured Caryophanales bacterium (assembly GCA_945873815.1). Taxonomy (GTDB): domain Bacteria; phylum Bacillota_I; class Bacilli_A; order RFN20; family CAG-449; genus UBA3210. The sequence goes on along the minus strand of CAMCEE010000002.1, from coordinate 165,215 downwards.
TACGAACAATTTCCTCTTCATTTGATAGACCAAAATAGAATAAATAGGTGTTTTGATTATTCCTTGCTTTCTCTTCAATTATTTTTTCAATTCTAATGTATAATGCTTTCTTATTCAAAGCGTCGAATAAATCATCTTTATATAATGAATTCAAATCAATCGAAGTATGAAGTTCATCGATATTTGGTATAAATGCATTTTTCTTTTCTTCTTTTCTTTCAGAATGATAAGGGACAATTACTGCATCGGAAATATCATATCCTAATAATTGATATCCATATTTCTTTTTAACAACGATAAATTTAATCGTTCTATCTTTTTGCTCTAAATCATTGATTTTTATTGTAAAATCTCCTCTATTTTCTAATAAATCAATGAATTCTTCATCTCCACCATTTAATTCTAAAACATCAATGCAAGATGAAAATATTCCACGTTTTTTCAATCCTAATGAAGCAAATTTTGCATTATTAGATACGATTTTACCTTGTTTATTAAGAAGGATGGAATAGTGGCTATCATCTCTAATTAATGTTCCTTCAACCATATATTTTTTTCTTGCCATTGTATATGAAGCATACAAATAAATACCAAATCCGATAAAAATTAATGCTAAAGTAGCTAAAAGAATTGAGGTTGAAATAATCACGGTATTACTAATGCTATTAACGTATGTGGTTGGAATCAAGCCATAGAGATACAAATCATTAGAATTGTATTTTGAAAGAATACTATGACCCGAAACATATGAAGATGAATAATCGTCGAATTCATATACGATAGAATTCTCCTTAATCATATTATTATTGAATTCTTCCCTTGTAGTCATTTCCTTAAAAAAATGATTCATAGTTAATAAATTCTTTTCTTCTGAATTAGAAGAAGTAATTAATCCATCACTTGTAGAAACAAAATATTTAACAGTATCACTATTACTATTATTAGTATAAGGATTGACAAGCATATCGATAAAAGAAGAGAATTTTTGTAAAGCAAAGAAGTTTCTTCCCTCATCATTAACGCAATATAGGAGCATTACAGTTCTAGAATTATTATCAAAAAGAAATCTTTCTTCAATAAGAGAAATCGTTTGATTTAATGTTTTATCTTTACTTAATGTTTTAAATTCGAACTTTCCTTCTTTTTTAGAAACAAGTGAATCATAATAATAGACATTAGTATTATCATTATAATAACCCACCTTATCAAAGCCATAAGATCCATATTTTCTTAAAAATCCATTTATGAATTCCTTATTACCTATATTATTATCACTAACTTCTTTTTCAAATATCTTAAAATGAGTTTCCGCATAGCTATCAATATAAGATGAAGTCTCAGTCACATTAACTGAAATATTTGATTTAGTTTTGCTTAATACTAAAGTTTGCAAGTAGAAAACATAAGCGACAGAAAGGACGCCCACTATAACAAAAGATATAATTGTGTAAATAAGGATATTTACTCTTTTCATCTATTCTTCTTTCTCTCCTTTATTAATCTCTTGCATGATTTGTTCTTTTAGTTTTTCCTTTTCATCCTCTTGTTTAGCTTTTTCCTTTAAAATAAGAAAGTTTTTAGCTTCAAGGCAGATAACTGTTATTAGAACGATAGAAACTATAATAAATACGATATTGGAATTGTTACTAAAAAATGTAACAATACTACCTAGGAACTTGGAATGATAATCCATAATTCCGATAAAATTATTCTCACTAACACGGTAAGAATCTTGTACGATATTATTATCACCTTGTGTGATAAGTAAACCATTTTGAGTAATTCCAACTACTCTATGAGTAATATATTGTCCATAAACCGCATCCGATGGATTAATATCAATAAAAGATATGATATCGCCAATATTTACATTTGAGAATGCTGCTCTTTTGACAAATACTACTTCTCCCACCATAATCGTATCTTCCATTGAATTAGTTAGTACTACGAATATGTAATGATTGAAGATGCATGGTGGTTTTTTTATAATAAATGCAATAACAATCTCAACGACAAGATAGAGAATGAATGCAATTAATATACCTAATAATACATTGCCTGAAATCTTTAGAATCTTTTTCCAATTAATCTTCGATTTCATATTACTTTTCCTCATTGTGGTCTATATTTCTGCTTTCGACCTTAACTTCTTTACTTCTTGATGCTTGACGAGCCTTTTGAAGATATTCTAGAAGACGAGCAGTACGAGAATTTATTCCAACAGAAGGTTTGATTTCTTCATCATTTGGTTCAGCAACTACTGGAGCATCTTCTTTTTCAGGAAGATCAATTTCAAGTGGTTTGTCGCTTACTGGAAGTGGAATCTTTTTAATGGATTCTTTTTTCTTCTTTAATTTTTCTTCCTTCTTCTTTTCTTCATCGTTTTTATTTTGAAGCTCGAGTTCCTCTTTTTGTTGCTTTCTTTTTTGTCTACGAAGTTCTAATTGATATTCCTTTTCTTCTTTAGCATATTTTTCAAGAGTTTCATTCAATTTCTCTAGTTTTTGTCGAGCCTTTTCTAAATCCAATTCTTTAGCTGCGATTAGGTTTTCATACATCCCCTTCATTTTTTTATATTGCTTATGTTTTGCTCTTCTTTTTTCTTTAATAGAATTAGTGACAGGAATACGCTTTTGCATACTTTCAACTATTTCATCTTGAATACCATTTTCAATTTTAAGCATTTTCTTATATACGCTTAAGAAGGCTTTATTATAAGAAATACCTGAATTTATTTGTTCTGTAAATTCTGTCTTATAGTTTTTCTTTACTCTTTGATAGAAGTATTCTGAAATTGTAGGTTCATTAATGTTATCATCCTTCAATCCCTCTTCTTCATCATGTGCTACTAATAATTTATTAACTTTAGGTTTCTTTTCTTTTCTCTTTTTAAATGGAAGAAGTTCATAATTCTCTTTTCTATCCTCTTGGTTAGATACAAACAAAGAATAGTTCATAAATAGCATATCGCTAACTTCATCAATGAACTTATCATCAAATGGTAATTCTTTATCCATAACTTCTAAATCAACACCTAGTTGACGGTAAGAATCTAAGAATAGCCACAATTTCAAACATGAGTTATAATCAACAGATTTTGTAATGATATTAGTTCTTAAAATAGGAGGAGTAACAGGACGAGTTCTCTCTTTCATTGTTTGATAGAAACTTGAAGTCATAAATCCTCTAACATAATTTCTAATAACGATAATATCATCCAATAATTCCTTATTTTTCTTACTTACTTCATCTAAAATTTCTTCTTTAACATTTAATTCAATCTTTGCATCGATTGAATAATTTCGCCAAACAAAAGATGATTTTGCAACAATCTTATCCATTTGATATGATTTAATACTTTCTAAAATGGAATCATATCTAACTTCAACGAAAGCAGCTAATTTGTTAATTAATGTCATAACAAATCTGTTTTCATATATTGCAAAAGTATCTTCAAAAGTTGTCGATAATACTTTTGAAGGAACAATAGTTCCATCTTTTCTAAGTTCTTGAACATTTTGAACGTGAGAAGATAAATGTTGAATTGATCTAGCATTAATCTTCTTTGCTCTTTGAATTGGAGTAACTTCTTCAACTGCTAACATGTAGATACGAGGATTTCTAACGATATTCTCTACGTATCTTAAATAGTCACTAATTTGATGAATCCATGTCGAATCAAATGACAATTGTTGACGGCTACGAGTAAGGAATACTTCCATATTGCCGCCTTTAATTGCATTGAGCATTTCATTATAAAAGTTGTGACTATCATTTCTATTGATAGATCCTAGTATTGATGAATAGTATTTTTTTTCAAAATTTATATCTGCCATACTAAATCACCTACAATAAACTACGAAGCCATCTTTAATAAATCACGTAAATATGCAATTGATTCTTTAAACGATTCTTTTCCGTATAATTTTTGAATTAATGCGATTAAACCCTCTAATTCCTTCTTCAAGAAAGGCAAGTTTAATGCCTCAAATTTCTTAAATATCTTTGTACAAATCATGTAATCCAATCCATCTAATTCAGAATTACCACAAGCAACGTATACAGGAACGAATGTCTTAATTTGTTTCATAATACGGTTACCAAAAGCAATCTTGAAATTTTCTTGGACAAATTCATCTAATTTTTCGATATTATCTAAATTCTTTAATGAAATCGTATGTAATTCACTAGCTTCATCAAAGAGTTTTTGTAAATAATCATATGATAAATTGATAGATTCAGTAAATGGAGCATCAAAATATTTTGCTCTTTCATTTAAATAAAGAGTAACAGCTCTATCGTAAACCTTATCAGTAATAGTAAAAGTTGAGTCATCCTTGTTTGCTGTTCCAATATACCATAAGTTTTGTGGAATCAATAATTTTCCTTCAGTTAAATGATGTGGATCATTAGGCTCTTGTGTTGGAACAAGGTCAATTTTCCATTCACTCTTATCAGGCATTTCCATAATAGATAAGAATTCAGCAAAATAATATTCAATACGAGCTAAGTTCAACTCATCAAGGACGATTAAGTTAACATCTTCACGATAAGAAACTTCATATAATGCCTTTAAGAAGTCAGTTTCATTAAATTTCTTTGTAAATTCATTTAAATAACCTAGAATTTCTGTTCTATCTCTCCAAGAAGGTTGTACAGAAACGATTTGAGCTTGGTTCTTCATAAATCTTGAAAAAGCATATGGCAATGATGTTTTACCAGTACCAGATATACCTTCAAGAATAATAATCTTTGAAGTAGCTAAACCTGCGACAAATTTAGAAATTGTACGTTTTGTATAATACAAATGATGTTGACTAGCCGCATAATTAACGAATCTATTAATAATTTCAGGTAATCCAACTAAATCATCTTCTGTCATTGTAATATGGTAAATACCTGATTCCGCATATTTTTGATCAACAAGCGCAAGTTTTGAGAATCTTCCTTTTTCTTCTGTTGCACTAGAAGAAGTGACTTCTTTTTCACTTTTCATATCACTAGGTAAAAAGCTTTGAGGAGAAACGCTAACTAATTCATCACTAGGATAGTAGCCTCCCGTTGCATCTTCTTGCGTAATCATACCTTTTGAAGGAACTAATAAACCTTGTTCTCTTACTTCACCTAGTTGTAAATTAAGAATTCTCTCTTTATCCTTAATTGTACGTTTAACTTCCTCTTTCAATTGAGCAATTTCAAATAGTAAGTCTTCTTTTTCAACTTCTTTCTTTCTAAATTTCAACCATCTTCTCAATAATTGGAATGCCTTAACAAATAATAAAACAATAAAAGCTAATGTAATACCATCAATTATTACAAATAAAATCCAAGATAATACATTAAAACTATTTGCATATTTTCCAATCAATTTAATGTTGTCAATATGATTTAATACAAGAATATCAGCGAAACAATTATATAATCCAACAAAGAAATTACAAATTTGTTCCCAAACTTGACGCATGAATTCTAAATAATATTGAGCAAATTCGTTCATCAAAATCCCCCCTTTTTAATAGGCATAGAATAAAAATGATTATTCTACTGATTTACTAGTAGTTGTAGTTTTCTTTTTTTCTTCAACAACTGGTGTTTCCTCATTAACTAAAGTTTATTCATTTTTTTCTTCAACTGCTGAAGTTTTTTCCTTTGCTTCTTCAGTAGATACTTCTAATGATTCATTAGCACCTACAGGCTTTTCTTCTAAAGTAGTATCATTTTCTATTACAGATACACTCTTAATATATTCATTAAGTGCAGCCTCTGCTTGCTCTTTAGTTAAAGTACCCTCTTTAACAAGATCATCATATGCTGCCTTTCTCATTCTAATCTTATTTTGAATGCTATCAGGTCCACCTGCCATAGCAACTTGTTGTTTTTCGTTTTTATATTCCATATATACTTTTACGAAATTAATGATTTCAAAAATCAAGAATAAAATACAAGGTACACATACAATAAGAAAAAATCCAAATCCACTCGAGAACCAAGCAAATACTGAACCAGCACCAGCCCATTTACCTTGATATACTGCGATAACTTGATTTACTTTAACAGCATCAGTTGCCGCCATACTAGAAGAAGGATGATCACCTTGCGTAACATATTTATAAGGATTGTCAGGTTCAATTCTAATAATTCTATGGGAAATAGTCATATCCTTACCATCAATAATAGTTCTATAGGTAATGATATCTCCTACTTTTAAATTTTCTGCTTCTTCTTTATTAACTAGTTTAACAAAAATCAAATCACCAATTTTAAATGAGTCCTCTTTATCTCCATCCATAGAATCGGATAATACATTTAAGTACCCATATCCAAAAATATTTGGAACATTATCGGTTGATTTAGCTCTAATATTTGTTATTGCAATAAACAAAATAAAGACTAAAAAGATTCCAAAAAGAACGTTACCTGAAATCTTTAACACTTTCTTTAAAACATTATTTTTCATAAAGTACCTCGCTTGATATTATAAATATTTATAATATACCAAGTTTATTATAATAATAAAATAGGGAAGTGGCAACACCACTAACCCATTTTATTAAATGAAATATATAGTTTTTGCTAATAAATATATAAATTATGCATCTACTGGTACGAAGTTCAATTTGAATGTTACTTTTTTTGATAAAATATCATCTGCACATTGATAGTCATTTCCTTCATACCATACAACGATTTCAACTCTTTGTGTAACATATCCATTAAGAGCTTCTGCGCCTTCAGCTATAGTTACAGTTTTACAATTCAAACCTTCACCATTGATACAATCAGTTATATTAGAAGTTTCTGCTGTAAATGCAGGATCGTTGATACCAAATACACTCTTAAATTTAGTTAAAGCATAATTACTTTCAGAACCATAATTTCTTGTTTGAATAGTATGAACAGTTGTTTCAGTAATGTTGTTTCCAGTTTTATCATATTTTCTAAAACCTACTCTTACAACATTTGCAGCTTTACAATCAGCATCTTGACTAGAAGTATCACTAATATCAGAAACATATACTTTAAAATTAAAGCCTGCAGACACTCTAACATCTAAATCAAGTGTATAGAAATAAAGTTTATTATCAGTGTTTACTGCATTATCATATGTATATCCGTTACTACTGATTGTATCTTGAATATTAAGCTTCTTAAAGCTAGATAAATCATTTGGAGCAGTTGGTGTACATGGTTCCCATTTCTTTCCCGCAAAATCAGTTGAAATATTCATATCTGCTAAATAAGTTGAATCAGCATGTTTTTTTATCATAATACCTGATCCACTTGCAACTTCCATTGATAATCCTGAAGCTTGTGCTGATCCATTAACAGTGAACCATGCGTATGTTGATCCTACTGTTGATGCTGCTGCTAAACCTAATGCTGCTGCAGCTAAGAATAATTTTGAACTTGTCTTTTTCATATTTTTTCCTCTTTCCTTTCATGTTAATTAGCCTATAATGCTAAAATTCAATTCGGTTTTTAGTGCTCCACCCAACATATCTCTATTTCCATCTGGGTTTTGATCATCTAAACCATCAAGCCACATCACTATCGTGAATTTTATTGAAGAGCCTTTTTCGAAATCATTGATTTTCTTGTGAACGATGTATTCATCATCGAATGCATTTGCATTTGTAATAACATACCGTCCGGAGTAATCAAAGCCCCATATTGGTTCCCCTAACCCGTCTCCGTTATCTACATCCTCTCTGGCTTTTGAGAAGAATGTTTTTTCACCATCTTGGATAATCATTACTCGAAGTATTGTATCGATCCTTTTCGTAACTTGAGTAATTCTGAAATCCATAGCGACGTTTCTTGTCGTCATTCCATTATTAATTAAATAGAATGACATTGCCAAATACCTTCCGGATTTGTCGTTTTTGGAGCCTAATCCTTCATCAATGTCTTCAGGAATGTCATCGTAACACCCATCTATGCAATCCTTTAATGGATTTGCAATCAATCTAGAGACTTCATTACTTTTATCTTCTTCTATCGATAGAGCAATACTTTCATTGCGGTTAATATTTTTTACCGATACGACGAAGTTTCCAGTTTGTGAGCCATAGATTGTTAGTGCTGCGATAAGAAGAATGAGAGTACCAAGAATTGCTAATGCCCTAGTGGTGAATTTCTTGCTAAGTGCGAGGCGGTGATATTTACGAACTACAGATGACTTCATATTTTCCCCCTCCTCATAACATTAGTTTTCTTTTTCTCCAACTTCTTCCTTTCTACACTGATAAGTAAGATTTTACCATTCAAGGTGAGTAACTATTTTAGAAAATAAAAACCGCTCATCTTTTATTAGAGCGGTTTGTTTCAATTTTCTAATCCAATCGCAACATACGTTCTAATAAATAGTTACATATTGCAACTGGCTATCCCTGTAGGACCCTCTAGTTTTGCGTCATTGTATTGCTACAATTTTGCCCCCAAATACAAATACATAATAATGCGGTTTTTTTTATATTGCAAGAGGTTTTGAAAAAAATTTTGATTTTTAAAGATTTTTTTATTCTTTATTAAAAAACATTAGAGTTTTTGCATAAAAAATTAATACATTTGTATTTTTTCGTCATTATTTTATTATAAGATCAATCTAATTGATTTCTTAATTCTTTATGAATTGAGACTAATTCATCCCAATTTTCAAGAGTATATTTTCCAACAATTGGATCGTATTGAACACCTAAATTTCTTGTAATCTCTTCCTTACATTCATCGTAAGTTAATGCTTTTCTGTAGCAACGATCGGAAGTCATTGCATCGATTGAATCTGCAATTGCAAGTATTCTAGATTCAATTGGAATATCATCCTTTGATATTCTGTCTGGGTATCCAGTACCATTATATTTTTCGTGATGGTGACGAATAATATTTGCAATTTTGTCCATGCCACCAGACGATTTAATAATCTTTTCTCCAATAATAGTGTGCTTCTTAATCTCTTCAAATTCCTCATCATTCAATCTTGCTTTCTTTGTTAGAATCTTATCCGAAATTCCAATCTTCCCAATATCATGAAGCTTTCCTGCAAGGAAAATATCTTGTATTGCTAATTCGGTAAACCCCATTGATTCAGCAATAAATTTAGAAAGGTAACTTACTCTATTTGAATGTTGAGCCGTATATGGGTCCTTAACTTCAAATATAGAAATGATAGTATCAATCATCTTTTGCCATATTTCATTTTTAGATTTGATCTCAACTAATCTCTTTCTATTCTTATCTTTATACATATCTAGATCAGCTTGGAAACGAAGATCCTCAAGCATCTTTCCTTCATTATCTTTATATTTTGCATAGCCTACTGCAACTGATAGTTTATATATTCTATCTCCGTTTGAAGCCTTTATTAATTCATTAAAATACGATAATCTCTTTTCAATATCGAAGGAAGGATAATCAATAATTAAGGCAAATTCATTTCCTCGTATGCGGTAGCACCTTCCATATTTACTAAATGTTTTTGTAATGCATTGTGCACATTGAGTGATAAGTACATTACCTGCTCCATGTCCATATGTATCATTTATTCGTTTAACATCATTAATATCGATCACCACTAATATAGTATTTTCTGTCTTTTGGGTCTCAAAGGATTTCAAATCTTCTTCGTATGCACGAATATTATTAAGCCCAGTTAATTCATCTTTATATGACATTAAACGATAATATTCTCTTTCTTCTGCAACTTTCTTCTTTAACTTAGAATCCACTCTAGAAAAATAAATGACAATCAAGAAGATAAATACGTAGAATATGACGATTGCAATAGACATTATATCGTGATATATCTTCGATTCATAAATGTAATAACATACTAAGGATGAAATATAGAATGCTAATAAAACAAAGAAAGCAATAAATGTGATTTTTTGTTGTGGCTCATTTCTATATTTTCTCGCGTAAACATTTACATAAAACAATGTTGCCATAACCGATAATCCAAATAATGTTTGATCAATGAAAACTAGATTATTAAGTGGAATCACTCTTAAAAAGGATAATAACGTACCAGTTGCAATATTGATGTAACATAAGATAATCATTATTCTAATTAGAATGACACGATCGCTCTTGAATGAACGTAACACAAAAAATAACAATCCAAGAGGAAGAAGTTTAAATAAATATAATGATATAAGAGATGTAGTTTCAATATTTAAAGGAAGTGTATTAGCTAGATTCGAATCAAAAAATAACCATATCGTTGAAACTAATATGAATAAACCAAAAGAGACAAATCTTTTCTCCATCGTTTTCCTTGTTTTCGAGGCATAGAAAATATATGTAATAAAAGTTATTAATACAGCGATAGAAAGAATAAAAGAAAAAATCGTTATACTTTCTTCCAAAAATATACTATTCTTAATTGAATTCTCAGTTCCTGCCTTAATTGTAGGTAATTCATATTCAAGAGAATCTCCCCTAATATTATAAATATCAATAGATACAGTATCACCAATACACACATTGATTAGATCAACTACAACCATCGATCTAACTAATACGCAACCGCTTATTTCACTTCGATTAACCGTATAAATCTTTTTATCATTAACAAAAACATCTATTCCCATCATATCGCAATAAAAAAGTAAATTATTATTTCGATATAACGTTTCATCTGTCACATAAGATAGAGTTATTTTTTCATCTTTACCTAATAAAACTTTATAATCTGATATATCAACAATATCACCATTAATGCTCCAATTCTCATTTAATGATATCAGTTCATCTTTACTTTTTTTCTTACTGACATCATTTAATCCAAATAATCCGAAAAAGAACGTTATTATCATTATGAAAATTATTCCATAATTTACAAAGGTTGATATTTTTTCTTTTTTTGTTAAATTCTCCATATTTCAATTCTCTACATCTGTTTCACAACAAAAAAATTGTACCACATTTATGACATAAGAAAAAGAAACAAATTAATATTTATTAAAAAATCAAACTATCTATTCATCTAAAATTTTTGGTAATATGTCACATATATTTCCATATAAAACATAATTAGCTTTTTCATCAAAAGGGGTCTTTTCTTTATTGATGATAATTAAGCAGTCTCCATTATAATTTTTAACATAATTTGCTGCAGGATAAACATTTAAAGATGTACCTCCTACAATCATTACATCCGCATTGAGACAAGCAATATATGCATTATACATATCTTCTTCATTTAAAGCCTCTTCGTATAGAACTACATCTGGTTTAATAATTCCATTACACTTCAAACAATGAGGGACACCATTTTGTCTCATTATCTCATCAATTCCATAAAATTCATGACAATCCATACAATAATTTCGAGATATAGAACCATGTAATTCTATCACATTCTTCGACCCGCATATCTCATGAAGCGAATCGATATTTTGCGTAATGATTGTCAAATTATGATGTTTTTTTTCATATTCCACTAAAGCGTAATGGGCCGCATTAGGTTTAGCGCTACTTGTCACCATTGTACTTTTATAGAAATCATAAAATAATTCAACATTCTTAATAAAGAATGAATGTGAAAGCATTACTTCGTATGGAACTCCATATTTGCTCATAATATTGTATAAACCATCTTTACTTCGAAAATCTTTAATTCCTGATTCTGTAGAGACTCCAGCTCCACCAAAAAAGACGATATTTTTTGCTTCTTTTATCTTATTTCTTATTTCTTCTATTTTATTCATTATTGTATGATTTCGTAAATGATTGGATTTTTCTTTACTTCCACATCACTCAATTTATATGCCTTCTTGATATCTTCAAGAATATCATCGTAATCATCAATATCTGTATGAACAACGCATAAAGTGTCACCAATATTCACATAATCACTGACCTTTTTATTCAATATAATACCTGCTTTAGGATCAATTACATCTTCAATAGTTGCTCTACCTGCTCCTAATCTCATCGCAGCTTCACCAATCTCAAGTGCATTAATCTCTTTAATATATCCTTTATTTGTTGCCTTAACTTCGATAATATTTTTTGACACTTCAAATTTTTCAGGATGTCTAATATATGAATCATCCCCACCTTGAGCCTTGACCATTTGACATAGTTTTTCTAAAGCTTCACCATTATCGATCTTTTCTTTTGCAAGAGCTTCACCCTCTTCTTTTGTTTTTACAATTCCTGCTTGCATCAACATAATTGCTGCTCCATCGAGACATAATTCAACAAAATCTGCAGGTCCTTTTCCATTTAATGTATTGATAGCCTCAATTACTTCTAGATTATTACCAATAGCTAAACCTAAAGGTTGTGACATATCTGTAATACATGCTCTTGTATCACGATGTAATTCATCACCAATATCAACCATTGTACGAGCTAAATTTCTCGCATCATCCAACGTTTTCATAAATGCTCCTGAACCAAATTTAACATCGAGCAAAATAGCATCTGAGCCAGAAGCTAACTTCTTAGACATTATACTCGAAGCGATTAATGGAATTGATTCTACGGTTCCAGTTACATCTCTTAAAGCATATAATTTCTTATCGCAAGGAACTAAGGTTCCTGTTTGTCCAATTATCGCAATACCGATATCTTTGACTTGCTTAATAAAGTCTTCTCCTTCTATTGAGATACTTACTCCAGGAATCGATTCAAGTTTATCTAATGTACCACCAGTATGGCCAAGTCCTCTTCCTGACATTTTTGCTACCTTGACTCCACAAGCTGCAACGATTGGTCCTACTGCTAAACTTGTTTTATCTCCTACTCCTCCAGTTGAATGTTTATCAACTTTAACTCCAGGAATTGAAGATAAATCTATAATATCACCACTATGCATCATTGCATCGGTTAATATTCCAATCTCTTTTTTATTCATTCCTTTAAAAACAATTGCCATTGCTAAAGCAGAAGCTTGATAATCAGGAATTGATCCTTCCGTGAAACCTTTAACGAAAAATCTTATTTCTTCATTATTCAATTCCTTTCCTTCTCTTTTTTTCAATATAATGTCTACCATTCTCATAAGTAATACATCCTCTCTTTCGACTAATCTATTATAGTATAAGAATAAAAATAAAGATAGATGACATTTTCAATAATTCCTAAATATTGGCTATTTTTTTTATTAGAAATTGCTTTATTCGATTAATCACTTATTGAAGGAGCTACATCAGGTGTTTAAAATAGAACAATTTGTCTAAGCAATTATCATAATTCATCCCATTCATCAGCAGTTATATAATAACCACCATTTTTAATATATTCAAATATTTCTTTACTTTTCTCAGAACTTACTTCCATCTCATCCATTTGATCAAGTAAACTTTCAATTAAAGCAATCTTTTCCGGATTTGTAATTACCATTCTTTCATTTTCATCTAAAGTTTTAACTTTAATCTTGTTATTATTTTTCATAATTTATTCCTCTCTTTCCAAGAATTCTTTGTTATATTCAAATTCAAATAATATATATCATATTGTTACTTAATATATGTCCAAACAAAGTTGTTAATATCATGTATTAGATTATGAGTTTAAAGAATCTTACCTCTTTTAGTAAGATATTTTCTTAATTAGACATTTGAATATTCTAATTATAAAAGAAAGGAAATTATATATAAATTGTGAAGATTATTATTGGAAACATAATGATATTTTTCTATAATCAAAATATGGAATTCAAAGAACACTTAAAAAAATATCTTTCAGATTTTGAAATAGAAAAACTAATTGCTTCACTAAACGAAAATGAGGTAAAGCATGCTCTTTTATTAAATGAAGAAAAGATGACAAAAGAAGAATTTATCAATCTATTTCCAAACGTAAAACCTCATCCTATCGTCCCAAATGTCTTTTTATATAATATCGAAGAATATCCATTTGGAAAGATGTATTATCACGATTTAGGAGTGTATTATCTATTTGAGCCTTGTTCATCCTTAGTGTCGCATTATTTGTCTCCAAACCGCAATGATATCGTGCTTGATATTGCTGCTGCTCCAGGAGGAAAAAGTATCCACGCTTCATTATTAATGAATAATGAAGGAATATTAATATCTAATGAGATACAAACTTCTAGAAGTCATATTCTTTCTAGTAACATTGAACGTATGGGAAGAAGAAATACGATAGTTACAAATAACGATCTAGATGCCTTTATTCCTAAATACGAAGGAGTATTCTCTAAAATCATTTTAGATGCACCATGTTCAGGGTCTGGAATGTTTAGAAAACAAGAATCCATGAAAGAAGATTGGACATATAATAAAGTTCTCTCATTAAGTTCCCTTCAAAAAGAACTCATACTAAAAGCATATACGCTTCTTCGCCCAGGTGGGACATTAGTCTACTCTACTTGTTCCTTCTCTTACGAAGAAGACGAAGAAGTGATTAAGCACCTTTTATCAAATACAGATGCCACACTTGTTCCTCTACCAGATTTAGATTGTTTCTATAAAAGTAAAGATAACATAGGAATTCATCTTTTCCCTTATCTATTTGATGGAGAAGGACATTATCTAGCGCTTATAAAAAAGCCTGGTGAATTATCATTAAATGATAATAAGTTTATCCAAGATAGAAATAAGAATATTCATTCGCTAATAAACGATCAAACAGGATATATCTATGAAAACAATGGTACCTTTTATCAGATGCCTTATTCTTTCGATATAAAAGGTCTTCATATAATTCGTGGAGGAATAAAACTAGGAACGTTAGAAAAATACGGATTTAATTTCGATCATGCTCTATCTCATGCTTCAAAATCATTTCCACTAATATGCGAGATAGATGAAGATAACCTACATAAATATCTAAAAGGTGAACAATTATCAATTGGAATTAAAGACGGAATCTATTTACTAACATACAACAATATCGGCGTTGGATTCGCAAAGGCAACAAAAGGCAAACTAAATAATAGATATCCTAAAGGACTAAGAAGATAAATGATAAATTCATTAGTAAAATGCTTAGAAATTTAGAATTATTAATAAAAAATATTTGCAATATCAATCTCATCTTTGACAATTAAAGTAAATAAAAATGGTAGAAACTCCGATAAATCGGGAATTTTACCATTTTTTAGTGCTTAGAAAATGTTGTATGGTTTTTTACTTAATTTAATTAATTTTTTTATTTTATTTGATCTATATGCTTGTTTATTAAGATCTAAATCAAAAGATTTACAAAGAGAATCTAATAATTCTGAGGCTTGATAATTAGAAGCAAAACCAACATCATTTAATTTGAATAAGTTCATTTCCTTTAATGAAGAAATAATTTGAGTAGTAGTGTAATGATGTGAATCATCATTAATCTTTTGTTCAAGAATACGATAGATAAGTAAAGCAAGATAACAAGTTAAGAAATGAGAACGAATTCTATTTTCATTCTGTAAATAAACTGGTCTAGATTTAAAATCTGTTTTCATGATTCTAAATGATTCTTCAATTTCCCAACGATTGTGATTAATCTTAATGATTTCCTCATCTGAACCATCTAAATTAGTTACTAAAGCATAATAACCATCAAACATAGCTTCTTCGTTAATCGCGTCTAAATCCAAAGATAAATCTCTAGCGATTACTTCAGCTGTTTTAGAATCAAAAGCAATATTTTTAATGAATCTTTTGCAGTCTTGGGATGAGTATTTATCAAATTTACTTGGATGAGCAATTAGTTTTTTGGCTCTATCAATTTGGGCATCCCTAATTTCTTTTTGATATTTTGCATACCTTGGAGAAAAAGAGACAATTAATCTTTGATTAATTTCAGTTTGAGAATTTAAGTCATCAATAATGATAGTTCCTTTTTCATTGATTGGGCGAGATTTAAAAATAATTTGATTGAATTCGCATTTATCTTTAGGTATATTCCAATTATTATCATCTAATACCCAATTAAGAAGATAAGATTTAATCTTTTTTAAGGATTGAGTAACAATAAATGAGCGATCTTTTAATTGATTAAACCATTTGTTGTTATATGATCCTAAACCAGCATCAGAACAATAGATAAACTTAGATAAGCCGAATTCTTTTTCAATCATTTCTTCAGTTGGTCTAGGAGTAATTTGTTCATTAGTATTACCAGGATTAATATTAAAAGCTAAAGGCATTCCATTTCCGTCCATAAATAAACCCATTTGAACAATAGGATTAGGGCGATGTTCTTTAGAAAAACCATAATTTCTAAAGCCATCTTGTTGTTCAATTTCAAAGAAGAAGTTAGTACAGTCATAATAAAGTATATTAGTATTCCGTTTGCAAATCTTCAAAGAACTTGAGTAAACTTCTTTTTGAATAAGGTCAATGTTATTAGATAATAAATCTAAAGCACGATAAACATCATGTAATTCATAAGAAGGAGATTCTAAGAAATTATGAGCGAGATCAAAAGTAGAAAGTTTACTAGAAGGATAAAGAATTCTAGAAAAGATTAAATCTTTTAAGATGTTGTTTAAATCATATTTAGTTTTAGAATCTTCTTGAATTTCTAAACAAATTTTATCTAAAGATAATCCGTAATAGATCTTTTGCAAGAACAGATAGCCTGCATTGAAAGAAGTTTGTGATGAAGAAAGAATACGTTGAGTAAAAAATTTGACATCAAAGTTATCTTCATTAGCCTTTTTTTCGTTTGTGAGTTGAAGAGCTCTCTTTTTAGCAAAAGCAATAGGATCAAAATAATTCTTTTTTAAATCAGAAAGTCTACCTAATTTTTCAACAACAATAGTTTTAATTTTATTATCGACACGAGTAGAGTCAACAATATAGACGAGCTTATCGTCATTACCACATTTCATTAAAGAAACTCGCATAAATATATCACCAAATATATTATAACATATCATACGAATTCATACAACATAAAAAATAAGAAATTTGACATAAAAAAAGAGAAAATTATACTTAAGTATAAGAGTCACTGGATTAAGTATTTTTAGTTGAAGATTCTGTCAAATTCCCGGATTCGCAAAGGCAACAAAAGGCAAACTAAATAATAGATATCCTAAAGGACTAAGAAGATAAATGATAAATTCATTAGTAAAATGCTTAGAAATTTAGAATTATTAATAAAAAATATTTGCAATATCAATAAAGCTTTGATATTATATCATAGTCAGCGATAAAATCGCTTTGATTAAGGAGGATAGTTAACTATGGCAGCAAGAGTATGTCCTATTACAGGAAAAGCACCAATCAGTGGTAATGCACGTTCCCACTCCTTAATAGCTACACGTAGAAGATGGAATGTCAATTTACAACCTGTTAAAGTTAATCTCAACGGACGCGTTGTAACAATGAGATTGTCTGCACGCGCTATTAAGACATTAAGAAAAACAAATAAAAAAGCAGCTTCAAACGCAGCAGAATAGTTTATAAAAAAACTCGCGATGAACGAGTTTTTTTTATGCTATATAATATTAGATAATGATATTAATACAAATAATCCAACAAATAAAAATATGCTGATCCATTCTAATAGAGCTAAAATATTTACTCTCTTCCTTTCATATTTCTCTTCCTTTGTTTTTTCATTTCTAGTTTTCTTCATCTTATACCACGAACTCAATGATGGATATACGATTATTAATAGAAGAATAACAGAAATAACAATTGCAATAATACCTTGATATAAGAAGAAATTATCGTTTAAATTGATTAAAGCAATATATCCAAAAAATAAATAATCAATGAATACGAATGTAACGAATATACTACTTCCTAAAATATGAGTGTTTAAGCTCTTAAAATCTATAATGAACATCGTAATCAAGATAATAGAAGAAACGATTAATAAATATCCTAATGTTTTTGTTAAAAATACGCTACTGATATTATTAATAAGCAAATATATTGCATCGATTGACATTGCGCTTATTGATAAAGCTAATACAATTCTAAATATCAGATTAAGTAATGGATTATTATTACTCTTTAGTTCAAAAGGGAACATTCCTAGAAAGGAATACATTTTCTTTTTATCTTGAAAATAAGATAATAATCCAATAATCAACGCAATAATAAAAGAAGATAATAAAATAATCAATAAATTAATCTTATTCATAGTCTTTTAACGATTTAATCGCAGTTTTCATATCATTAGATTTAAGAATATATGATCCAGCGACAAGATAATCGACTCCTCTATTAACGCTTTGTTTACCAGTATCCTTATTGATACCTCCATCAATTTCAATTACATAATGATATTTGTTATCTATTCTCTTTTGATTTAAATATTCTACTTTATCAAGCATTGTTTCATTGAATTTTTGTCCTCCAGCTCCTGGTTCAACGCTCATTATTAAGACTAAATCTAACTCATCAAGAAATTCATCTAAAACGGTAATATCTGTATCAGGTTTAATTGATATACCAGCCTTTATCTTAGCATTATGTATCTTTTCAATTAATCCTTTAATCTCTTTTTTATTTACCGCTTCATAATGAAATGTAATGATATCTGCTTTATTCTCAATATAGAGTAAAACATATTCTAAAACATTTTCAACCATTAAGTGAACATCAAAAATAATCGAAGAATCAACATTTCTTTTAATATATTTATATTCTTCAATTGGAAAGGAAGAATTAGGAACAAATTTCCCATCCATAACATCAAAATGAATAATATCCGCATTACATTTTATCAATTCATTAATTATTTTTGGTGCATTTTCATAAGGAACTCCTAATATTGAAGGAGCAACTACTATCTTTTTCATCTTAAAATATACGATCCTTTCTACTAATAATTTCTTTACTAATCTCTACATAATTATCATAATTCTCTTTTGATAATACTCCTTGTTCAACCGCTTCTTTAATCTTGCATCCACCTTCAGTGATATGTAAGCAATCATTAAACTTGCATTTTCCAATAAATCTATTATATCCTGGAAATACTTCAGATAATTCTTCCTTATACATTGGAAGTTCTAAACTAGAGAATCCTGGTGTATCCGCGATAAATCCATCTTCATATGGAAGGAAAATAACTTCCTTTGTTTGATGCGTTCCACGATTAACATTTTCATTATATTTACCAATCTCTCGATCAAAAGATGGATTAATCAAATTAATTAGTGAAGATTTTCCTGCTCCAGTTTGACCCATAAAAGCAATTGTTTTTCCTCTTATTGCTCTTTTAATCTCTTCTAATCCTTCGCCTGTTCTTTTTGAATATGGATAAACATCTATTCCAAGATTATTATAGGACGAAATAATATTCTTAAGTCTTTCTTTATCTTCCATTAAATCCAATTTGGTTAATACTATCATCGGTTTGACGTTACTATAATTTAATAAGGATAAGAATTTATCTAATAAATAGGATGAAAAATCTGGTTTAACTAAACTTTGAACGATTACTCCTCTATCAAGATTCGCAATACGCGGACGAATAAGAGAATTCATTCGTTCATCAATTGAAATCATTACTTCTTTATCGACATCAATTTCTACAATATCTCCAACGAGTGGTTTAATCTTTTTATAGCGAAAAACACCGTATGGTTTTACCTCCAACGTTTTATCCCCTAGAAATACGCGATATTTACCTCCAACGGTTGATAGTATCTTCCCTTTAGTCATTTTTTGCTTTATCTTTCTTAAAGACGCCAAAAACCTTTTCAAAGAACGATTGTTTTTTGACTAAACTTGGATCACGTAAAATTCTATCAATATCTTTTCTCATATCAAAACATGATTTATATCTATTCGCAGGATTTTTCTCAGTTGCTTTATTCACAATTTTTTCAACTATCAAAGGCACTTTAGGATTTATCTTTCTAACAGAAGGCATTCTATCTTTTATATGCATTAAAGCGACAGTAACTGGTGATTCATCATCAAAAGGTACTTTTCCAGTTAATAATTCATAGAAAGTAATTCCTAAGGCATAAATATCCGATTGAGGAGTCGCAGGATTACCTTGTGAGATTTCTGGAGCTAGATAATGAACTGATCCGACAACTACCTCACTTCTAGTAACTCTACTTGCATTTTGAAATGTTGCAATACCAAAATCACCTAATTTAACAGTAGAATCTGATGTCATATATACATTTTGAGGTTTAATATCTCTATGAATAACACTGTGTTGATGTGCATTTAAAACCGCAGAACAGAGTTGATACATAATATCGCATGCTTCAAGGACAGAGAATTTTCCTCTTACATTTAATACTTCCCTTAACGTTTGACCTTTAATAAGTTCAGTAACCATATATGGTCTACCTTCTGCAGTCCCCAAATTAATTACTTTAACGATATTTTGATGATTTAATGAAGCAGCTGCTCTTGCTTCTCTTTCAAATCTAGTTAAGTTAACTGGATTTTTCATCGTATCTTCTTTAATGATTTTTATTGCAACATCTTTTTTGGCAATCAAATCTTCCGCTTGATAAACAATGGCCATACCACCTTCACCAAGGATAGATTTAATTTTATATCTCTCATCAATTATTTCACCTAATTTCATCTTTATGCCTCCCATAGTGCAATTGCGATATTGTCCATACCACCATTGTCGTTTGCTCTTCTAACTAAAATCCTAACTTTCTCTTCTGTTGTTAATTTCATTTGTAAAACGATATTAATATCATTATCGCTCAACATATTATATAATCCATCTGAACATAATAGAATTTTTTCCATTGGTTTTTTAAAAACCTTTGTAACGATAGAAACGCTTGGATATGTTCCAAGTGCGTTCATTAGTACATGTCTTTTAGGATGTATTGCCATATCTTCTTTCTTAATCTTGCCTACACGATATAAGAATTGAACATACGTTTGATCTTCACTCAATTGATAGATATTATTACCTATTGTTGTATAAAGCCTCGAATCTCCTACATTGCACATGAGTACCTTATTTCCATGCAATATGACAAGAATTAATGTTGTTCCCATCTCATGATATTCCATATTATTCGTTCCGAGAATATTTATCTCTCGGTTAGCTTTTTTTATCGCTTTAATTATATATGCTTTAATTCTTCTAATAGAGCGATATTTCTTCATTTTAATAAAACGTTCTGTAATGATATTTAATGCTAAAGAAGAAGCTTTTTCGCCCTTACTATGTCCACCCATACCATCAAGAACCATCATCAAAATATCGCCACTTTCTTTATTTTCGACGATTGATACATTATCTTCATTTATTGGGCGAACCATTCCACAATCAGTTCTAAAACTATATGTTCCCATTAGAGTTTCCCTTCTTGTTTTGCTCTTAATTGACCGCAAGCAGCATCGATATCCGTTCCAAATTCTTTTCTAACCGTAGTTTGAACTCCATGTTTTAAACAATAATCCATAAAAGCATGAACCGTATCATAATCCGCTCTATGATATCCATTTTCTAATACATCATTATATGGAATCAAATTAATATATGCGTAAGTCGGTTTAATCAAATTACATAATTCTTTTGCATGTTCTAAAGAATCATTGACTCCTTTTAACATAATGTATTCATATGTAACTCTTCTTCCCGCATTATCTATATAATCCTTTACTGCAGGAATCAATTCTTCTAAAGGATACGCACGATTAATTCTCATAAGTTTTGATCTTAATTCATTATTTGGAGCATGTAATGAAATCGCAAGATTAACTTGCAGTCCTTCTTTTCCATATTGTCTAATCTTATCCGGAATACCGCAAGTTGAAACTGTTATATGTCTTGCACCTATTGCAAAAGCCTTTTGATCATTAATAATTCTAATAAAATCTAATACATTATCATAGTTATCAAAAGGTTCTCCTGTTCCCATAACTACAACATGCGTTACTCTTTCGTTTGTTTCTCGAAGCAAATCATTCATGACCAAAATCTCTCCAACCATTTCACTTGTTTCGAGATTTCTTTGTTTTTTTAATAATCCAGAAGCACAAAAAGAACAACCCATATTGCATCCAACTTGAGAAGAAACACAAATAACGTTTCCATAATTATATTTCATAAGAACCGTTTCAACTTTTGCTCCATCTTTCATTTCAAGTAGGAGTTTAATCGTTCCATCTTTTGCTTCTTGTTTTGTAAAAATTGTTGGTTTTTCTAAGCAGTATTTTTCTTTTAATACTTCCCTAAAAGACTTTGAAATATCGCTCATTTCATCAAAATCGACAACATTCTTTTCATAAATCCAACCAAAAAGTTGTTTCGCTCTAAATTTCGATTGTTTTTCTTCTAGCATCATAGTCTCTAGTTTAGTAAGAGTTAGTCCATATAAATTAATCATAACAAGTTTATTCCTCAGTTATTTTCTTTTTCATCTTTGCGTAGTATAAACCACTTGTTTTATGAACATAAGGAAAAATTAATTTTTCTTCCAACAATTCAAATGAATCATCTTCTGCAATAAATTCATTAACAATATTAAAACTTTCCTTATTATTGAGAGTAGGAACGCTATAGATAAAGGTTCCCCCTTCTTTAACAAAATGGCTAGCTTCTCTAATCGCATTTTTTTGTCCTAAAATCAATCCATCCAATTCATTTTGTTTAAATGTGATAAGAATTTCAGGTTTTTGTCTAATCAAGCCAAGTTCGCTATTCAATGGAGTGAGTAAAACCTTATCATATTTTCCATATTCAACAAAAGTTTTTAATAAATCCATATCACTTTCAAATGCTTTGACTGATCTAATATCGAATTGCTCAGACATTTTCTTACAAGCAAGGTATACAGTTTCAGAAGGGCAAGCATAGTCAATATTTACAAAATTGTCCACTTTTAAAGAAAGTAGATTTGCAAGATGATTATGTATTCCTCCTGCAATGAGCACATCATCCCCTTGATTAACTTCTAAAATATCCGCGAGAAGTTGTTCCATTTGATCCATAACAAAAATTTTCTTATGTTTAAATAATGGATTATCAACTAAAACGTTCTTTGAAATATATTCGTAACTAGTTGAAGCAATATCGGTTTTTACAAATTCAGTTTCCGGGAGAGATTCTGCCTTCATTGGATTAATACAAATATTTATCGGTGAACTCTTCCTTGAAGAAGAAATTGTTTTAAATGTATTTTTTGATCCAAAATGTTTTTTCATCATTCCAACAATCCATTCAGGATAAGAGAATAATAAACTAACTTTTTTTACAAAATTGTTCTCATATTTTTCTGGAATAGGTGTAGGATTTTTTGCAATCTCATTGAATTTAGCTTCTATTTTATCAATATCGAATGAATAATTATTCCCTTCTTTTGTTAATCTAAGAAAGTTGATTACGTCATTCACAACAACATTTCTAGCATAACGAGCCATCGCAAGAGCAAGCACTAAAACATCTGCTTCTTTCGATTCAATATCATCAACCAAATCCGTGATTTCACTTCTTAAAAAATAATATCTGTTTATCACACTTTTCAGTGTATCTTTTGCAATTACCAAATCAGTTTCGCTTAATCCCAAAGAACTAACCTTTTTGTTTACAGCATATGAAAATGAATATTGTTTTTCTTTCACTTCACTGAATATTTGATGCACGTTTTCTAAAATTGTCATAATACCATCTCCTTAGTAATCGTAAGTTTATTTTTTGAAGAAGTCATTTAAGTTAAATGGTTTAATTGGTTGATCATCTTCCCTTTCCTCAACATCAAGATTTTGACCATCAAAAACATTTCCTAAATAAATATCATCCTCTCCATATTCTTTTGTTTCATCATATTCTGTATCCTCAACATCGTTTCCACCGACGATATATTCAGGATATTCTTCATTTATTCTCTCATAATAATTGTTCTCTTGATAATACGAGAATAGGATTCTAGTATGAACAGAATAATCCTTTGTCTCACCAAGAAGTAAATCTGCAACTTCCTTTTCATATTGTTTATCTCTTACTGGACATTCAACTTTTATAAATAAATTAAAGGATGTTTGTTCGTGTCCTTTATAAAAAACAAAAGAATCAGAAGCAGAGAAAATCACATCTTCTTCTGCAACATTAAACACTTTTGCAACTTTTGAATGAATTTTTTCATTTAATTCCCCAACAAGGAACATATCTAATCCATAAAAATGAATAATTATCATACGATTAATCTCCTAATTTGTATTTTCTAAAAAAAGTATAACATATATTTCTCGAAAAAAATAATAAAATATTATATTTATATATAATAAGTATCTTTTTATAACCGTCATTATTTGACAAAAAGTTCTTTTTAATATATCATTCATTAGTAAAAAAAAATATGGAGAAGAAACATGAAAAAAAAGAATTTATTATTATTAGTTCTTACTACAGGCCTACTCCTTGCAGGATGTAGTAAAAACAACAACTCGTCACAATCCACATCAACAGCAACATCTGAAAAAACTTCAAATGTAAGTAGTGTTGAAAATATTTCCTCTAGTTCTACCGATGGAAGTTCATCTTCTAACCTTACTAGTGAAAATTCATCTATAGTCAGTAGTTCAGAAAGTATTTCATCTAGTTCTACCAATGTGAGTTCATCTTCTAACACTACTAGTGAAGATTCATCTGTAGTCAGTAGTTCAGAAAGTATTTCATCTAGTTCTACCAATGTGAGTTCATCTTCTAACACTACTAGTGAAAATTCATCTATAGTCAGTAGTTCAGAAGACATTTCATCTAGCGTTTCTAGCGAGGTATCTAGCTCAGTAGATTCATCAAGTGGAGACGAAGAAGTAAATGTTAGTGGTATTACAATTAATGCCAATTCCTTAGGTTTACCTTCAGGAAGTTATCCAAAATCTACCCAAACAAAAACAGTTAACAATGTTACATATGCTACTACTGGTAACATTATGAAAACTGCAACAGCAGCAGGATATAAAGATTTTAGTACAATTCAAATAAAGAAATTTGAAAACAGCACCGCTCAATCAATAAGAAATACAACTGCATTACCAAATGCAACAAACAAAGTAGTAGTAGAAATATATTCTACAGATGATTCAAGTAGTTTAAAATTATTCACTGTTTATGGGTCAAATAGTGCAATAGGAGAGAATGAAAAAACAACAAACAAAGCTAATTCAATAGTCATATCTTCGGTAGATACTGGAAAAATTAATAAAAGTAATAATATTTTCAAACACACTGTTGAATATACTTTCTCTTCTGAATTCGCATATATAAGATTAGCAAATGAAAACACTAATGCAATGTATATCGGAAACATCACATTTGCTCAAGGCACAGGAAGTGGTGGCGAAAGTGGTGGTGAGTCCGGTGGTGAAACTGGTGGCGAAACTATAGAAGTCGCTGCAACAAAAGATATTTCATTCACTACTCAAACAATCAATAACCTTACAAAATTAGGTGATTACAAAGATGGTATGCCTACAACTGGAGATGTTAAAGTATTAGTTATCCCAGTTGATTTCTCTGATTATACTGCATCTTCAAAAGGCTACACTATCGAAAAACTTGAAAAAGCATTTAATGGTACTACTGGACAAACTAGTTACCAATCACTTCATGATTATTTCTATACTTCATCTAATGGCAAATTAAATCTTGATTTCGATGTTTGCACAGAATGGTTAAGAGCAGACAAGCCATTTACATACTATGAATCTACAACTGGTACAGATTTCTGGGGTCAAACAGGAAAAAATTCATACGCTTCTGGTGATCAATTATTAATGCATGAATTATTAACAAAATTAGAAGCAAAAGGTTACGATTTATCAGATTACGATAGTGATAACAATGGAACAATTGATAGTATTGTCTTAATTAATTCCGCACCTATTGATTCAAATAAAGACTTAAGATGGGCTTATAGATACTGGAACGTACTTGCAGATACATCTTCAAAAGACAACGATTGTTACTATTATGCAAATGATTCAGTCTACGCAAACGACTACTTATGGGCTTCTTATCAATTCTTACATGAAGGATTAGGATTAGATGGTAGCTATACTCACAGCGAATTAACTAATACCTACACATTCATCCATGAATTCTCACACGTTTTAGGTGCAGAAGATTATTACAATTATGCTAGTGGTGGAGTTAATCCATTAGATGGGAAAGATATTATGGACAGTGCAATCGCAGATCATAATGCATTCACAAAAATGGAATATGGTTGGATAACAAGTTCTAAATTAATTACTGCAGCAAAAGAAACAACACTTACATTAAAGAAATTCACTGAAACAGGAGAAACATACATCATTTCTAATTTCTATAATGATGCAAAAGGTATTTTCCAAGAATATTGGTTATTACAATATTATTCAAATGACGGATTAAATGTTGGAAGTGATAATGAACACTTTGGTTTATTCTCCGATAATGGATTAGTAATCTATCACGTAGATGCATCAATAGTTGAAGATGAAGAATATGATGACTACTATAGATTAGTTAATAGTAACACTGATGAATCTGAAGAAAACGGAAGCAAGGACAACCTAATTGAATTTGTTGAAAACGGAAATAAAGTCATCTATACTTCAGGTGATAAAACAACTTCAAATATCGTAGATAATAACGGAAAGAAGATTCCTTATATCATTGAAGTTTTATCTGTTAATGACACAGAAATCACAATCAAAATTACTCCGAACAAATAAAATAAAAAGTCTCGAATTCTCGAGGCTTTTTTTGTTTGGTCTAATAATCTTCGTATGGATCCACATTGATTTTAATATCGATTTTATTATTCTCATTAACCAATGATACAACTTCTTGTAGAACATTATATACGTCTTCCATCTTTTTATATTTCAACATAATTATACGACGATATTTTCCGTCCTGCCTTACGATGAATGGTTCACTAGGTCCTATAACATCTACTTGAAGATTTGCAAATTTTGCAATGAATAGTTGTTTAAACTTCAAAGCAGCTTCAATAACTTCTTTTTCATTTTTAGAGCTAAGTTTCAATAATGTGCAATATGTGTATGGAGGATATTGTCCTTCTTTTCTAATATGCATTTCTTCATTAAAGAACTTATTGTAATCTTGAGAAGCAGCATTTCGAATGATGTAATTGTTTGGAAGATATGTTTGAATGATTGCAGTACCTTCTTTTTCATGTCGTCCTGCTCTTCCTATTGCTTGAGTAAGAAGATTAAAAGTTCTTTCGCCTGCTCTAAATGAAGGGATGTTTAGTCCAATATCAGCTAAGACTATTCCTACTAATGTAACATTTTTAAAATCATGACCTTTTGCAATCATTTGTGTTCCAATTAGAATGTCAGCTTCTTCTTTTTCAAAAGCAGAAATGATGCGAGGTACGGAAGTTCTAACTGTTGCAATATCAGAATCAAGGCGCAATGTCTTAGCATTAGGAAATAACCTCTCAATCTCTTTTTCTATCTTTTCTGTTCCTATTCCAGTCATTGATAAAAACTTTGATTCTCCACCACATTTTGGGCATTTATCAACCATTTTTGCAACATATCCGCAATGGTGGCACTTCAATAAACGATCAGATTTATGATATGTTAAAGGAATTCCACAAGACGGGCATTTAAATGTAAAAGCACACTTTCTACAAGTGACATTTGGTGCAAAACCTCTCCTATTTAGTAATAGAAGAATTTGCTCTTTCTTACTTAACCTATCGTTTATTTCTTCTCTTAATCTACGAGAAAATAATACGGAATCCGTATCGATATTCTTATAATCTAACATGTCAATTATTTCAACTTTTGGTAGGCAAGAATCATTGAATCTCTTAGTTAAATATAATTGATGATATACACCTTTTAGTGCTCTACTTTTCGTTTCTAAAGAAGGAGTTGCACTACCTAGTACAATCTTCATTCCTTCGTTATATTTTGCCCTAAATGTAGCCACTTTTAATGCATGATAATATGGAGTAGTTTCTTGTTTATAGCTTTCGACGTGCTCTTCATCAATAATGATTAATCCAATATTTGATAAAGGTGCAAAAATCGCGCTTCTTGCCCCAACGACAATTTTTACTTCTCCTCGAGCAATTCGTCTATATTCATCATATTTTTCTGATGGAGTCAAATCGCTATGAAGAATTGCAATATTACTAAATCGCGATTTAAAACGTCTAACCATTTGAACAGTTAAACTTATTTCTGGAACAAGCATTAAAACACTTTTCCCATTCTCTATCATCTTTTTAGAAGCTTGAAGATATACTTCAGTTTTACCTGAACCCGTAACTCCTTCAAGAAGATATACTGAATGATTTTCATATAATATCGAATCTAATGCTTTTTGTTGTTCTATATTTAATTCGTTATCTTTAACTAGCGCAACTTCTTCTTGTTCCAATCTATTCTTTTCTTTTAAAACAATTCTTATTTTATTCTTTTCAAGTAATGAAGGAATGAGCGTAGTTTTTAAGGAACTCTTAAGAACTAAATCCTCACATTTTAATCTTCTAAATAACTCTAATTGTTTTGGAGTTAATCCATCTTCATCCTCAGTAATGACTTGCACGTATTGATCATATGCAATTTTTGGTTTACTAAGTGATGATTTTTTTGGTTTTAATGATGGAGGAAGCATCGTTTGATATACGCTAATTAATGGAGCTAAATAATAGGAGGAAACATCCTTAGCTAATTCAACTAATTCCTCATTCAATATTGGTTTTAAATCTATTATGCTGATAATTTCCTTCATTTTAAAACCTGTGTTTTTCTCCCATTCCTCAATAGTATCATTTGTTTCAGTGACTGAAACAACGTATCCGACAATTTTATTTCGACCAAAAGGAACTAATACTCTTATTCCTGGAACTATACTTTCATTTCCAAAATAAGCATAAGAAAAAGGACGGTTTAAACTATTCGCGGCATATTCTATAATTACACCTACTACTAGCATTCAAACCCTCCTTTAATAATTAACTATCTTTACGAGCAAAAATTTTACTTCTAATTATATTTTTAATTTTTTCTGACGCAGATTCAATACTATCATTTACAAGATTATATTGATAATTATCTTTTAATCCCATTTCTCTTTTTGCCTTACCAAGACGCTCTTGAATAATATCTTCAGGCTCGCTTCTACGTCCCCTAATTCTTTTTTCTAATTCTTCTAATGATGGAGGTAATAAGAAGATTGATAAGACACCGTCATCTTCCTCATATTGAGATAAAACTTGTTTTGCACCTTCAACTTCAATTTCAAGAAAAACATTCTTTCCTTCTTCTCTTAATTTTTCAACATAAGCTTTTGGAGTTCCATAATAGTTGCCTACGAATCTAGCATGTTCCAATAACTCATTGTTTTCAATTGCTTTTTCAAAGTATTCTTTCGAAACAAAGAAATAATCCTTTCCATCTTCTTCCCCATTTCTTGGGCTTCTAGTAGTCATCGAAATTGAATACGCTAAGTTAAGTGACTCATCTTCAAATACTAATTTTCTTACTGTCCCTTTACCAACTCCACTAGGTCCAGATAAAACAATTAATAAGCCTTTTTTCATAAAAAATTAACCTCTCATCTCTATCTTATTAAATATAATAACTCAAAAAACATTTTAAATACAACAAACTATTGCAATTATGGTAAAATAATGTAGGTGATTTTATGGCAATATCAAACTACACATTATCTAGAATTGCAAATCTATTAAAGCAAGATGTTACAAATGCAAAAATATCAAAAATAGTAATGATTTCTAATCAAGATTATTTGTTTTTTTTATATTCTAAATCACAAGAAGGATTAATAATCTCTCTTGATCCTATCAATCCTCTTGTTTTAATCTCTTCTTCATATTTCCCAATGATATCAGAATCGAAGAATTTTGTTGCCTCATTAAAGAAGTACTTTGAAGGAGGAACTATCGTTAATTTCGAAAAGCTTCCAAATGATAAAATTTTGATTTTTACAATTAAAAAAATGACTCAAAGTTATCAAATTATTACAAATAAATTAGTTATAAATCTCATTCCAAGACAAACTAATGCTTTGATTCTTGATGAAAACAACATAATCATTGACGCTCAAAGAAAAACATCGCTAGATGATCCTTATCCAATATATCCAAATATGCATTATTCCTTTTCTAAAAATGTCGATAATCCAATATGTGAAAATGATACTCTAGAAGATATTAAGAAAAAGACAATAAAAACTGTGTACAACGAATTTGCATATCGTATTGAAAATGGTGAATCTGTAAAAGATATATTAAACGAAATTAGAAACGAAGAATATTTTTATGTATATAAACACGATATCGTTTCTTTAAAATTAAAATCAATCCCTGATTCAAAAGCAATATCCTATAAGGATATTCCAAGTTTGTTCATACAAAAAGAGGAAGAAAAATACAAAAAGAATCATTATGATGTAGTTTATCATGTCGTGTCTCATAAACTAAAAGGTTTAAGGAAAAAAATGGTCAACCTTGAACAAGATATGAAAAAAGCAGAAGAAAAGAAAAATTATGTTGAAATCGGTAATCTTCTCTATATGTGCCAAGATAAATACGTTAAAGGAATGGAAGAAATTGAAGTTGAAGGAATAAAAATAAAATTGAATCCTACTTTAAATTTAAGCGAAAATGCTTCATATTACTTTAAGCAATATCAAAAAAGCAAAACTGCACTAGAACAAATTCGAATTCAACAAGAACTAACTAAAGAAAAGATTGAATATTTTGAAAAGCAAGAAGTTGCAATGAAATATGCTAATCCTCAAGATATGGAAGATATCATTCAAGAATTAAAGAACGATTCATATCTACCAAAAGAAAAAATATCATATAAAAGCAATAAAAAGAAAAAAATAGTCCCTAAAGTGTACACTCCAAGAACTATCTATTCTAAAGATGGAACAAAAATTCAATTTGGTATTTCATCATTTCAAAATGATTATTTAACTTTTACTCTTGCAAGAAAAGATGATTATTTCCTTCATGTCAAAGATCATCCTGGACCACACGTCATTATCTTTTCAAATAATCCAAGTAAGGAAACAATTCTTTTTGCAAGTGAAATAGCTTTATTTTATGCATCTCTTTCTCAAGGTGAAATCTATCTAGCAGATAAAAAAGATGTTAAAAAAATCCCTGGAAAATTAGGAAAAGTTACAATAAACAAGTTTGAAACCATCACATTAAATTCCATTAGAGATTCATCAAAAGAAATATTTGCTACTACTAAATAAATTAAACAAGACAATATCCGTCTAAAATATAACGGATATTTTTTGTTAGGCCTTTTTCATAAGCAATTACTTGCCCTTCATAAATTATTTGAATTAGAGGTCTAGAAACAACCATGACTCCTTCTTCATTCTTCCGAACATACGAAGAATCTTCAGGTTGATATGATTGAAGTTTCTCTAAATTATTTAAATTAACATCACTATAAACATCTATTGCGTATACTTTGTTTTTAGTTTCTTCAATATATGGAATTATATATTTCTCTTTTGCTGCCTTACAAGCGGAGCAATTCGCAGTATAAAACAAGCAAATAAAAGTATCACTCGCATCCATTTTTAATGCGTATTCATCGACATTAATATCAAAATATTTGTTTTCTTCAATTTTTTCTACGTTTATATATGGAACAAGATTTTCATAATTATTTGAAACATCTTCTCCATAATCTATCGTAAAATTACAAGAAGAAGCAAATAAAGTAAAAGTTAAAAAGAAAAGTAGTCCCTTCTTATTCATTATTTTACCTCTTCATCTAAAAAATCTTCACCCTTAATTGCTTCAATAGTTGATAATCCATAGAATGATTGTTGTCTCATCGCTTCATAAACAACTATCGCTACTGAATTTGACAGATTAAGACTTCTCGCATTAATTACCATAGGAATTCTTAATAAATGATCATCATGATTTCTTAATATGTCATGAGGAATGCCTGATGATTCTTTACCAAACATAAAGAAATAATCTTTTGTAACATCTTTAAAATCGAATGAAGAGTATTCTTTTTTAGCGTATCTAGTAACATAAAATATCTCAACATCACCATTTTGCATATAGAAATCTTCCATATCATCATATTCAAAAATATCTACTTCATCAATATAATCCATTCCTGCACGCTTAAGAGACTTTTCATCCAATGAAAATCCTAAAGGTTTAATAAGATGAAGTCTTGCGCCAACTGCCATAGCAGTTCTAATGATATTACCTGTGTTTTGAGGTATTTCTGGTTGATATAAAATAATGTTAATCATACTGTTTTCTCCCTCAAATATTATATAACAAGATAGTATTATTATGAAGACAAAAAGAAATATTAAACAATTTATTTTGTATCAATTTTATAGTATTTTTTTCTTATACTGTAAATTTTTATAATTGTTTTTATTTGCATTTTAAGATTATTTATCTCATTTCAAAATGGTATTTCTAACTTTAATTATTTTTTCTTTTACATTATAATGTAAATATAAGGCATATTTTTCAATAATGTTTTAAGGAGATAATAATAATGAACAACAAGAAAACGCAAAAGAAAATAATTGCAGGTTTAAGTCTAACATGCTTATCTGCTCTTTTAATGCTATCTGGATGTAAGATAAAAGCAGATACTTCTAGTAGTGTTACTACTTCATCAGAAGAATCATCTTCCACTCAATCATCTAGTAATAGTTCAACTTCATCCACTTTAAAAGATTTTGATGCATCGATTGATTTCATTGATGCAACAGTTACTTATGATGGCAATGAGCATCAATTACAAATCCATAATTCCACTGGATTAAACATTGAATATTTATCCACCTATAAATTTATTGATGCTGGTGAATATGAAATTAGAGCAAGAATATCAAAAGATGGATACAATCCAAAAGAAATAACAGGAAAATTAACTATCCAAAAGGCAAATGAAGATGTTTCTGGAATTACATTTATAGACGTAGAAACAAAATATAATAAAGAAGCTCAATTTGTTTCTCTTGGAGGCACATTACCAACTGGCATTACATATCAAATAAAATATTACACAGATGAAGCATGTACTAAAGAAATTAGCGCTTGTATCAACGCTGGTACATACTATGCAAAAGCAACATTTACTTCACGCGATAACAATCATAATCCTATCGCTCCTATGACTTGTAAATTAACAATTGCTAAAGCAGAAGTTGATGTTCCAAAATTAAATAGTAATTACTTCTATACAGGAAATGAAATCACAGCTATAGAATCTACAAATGAATATACAGTCGTTAATGGTTCAGCAACTAACGTAGGTAACTATGAAGCAACAGTGGTATTGACTGATACTAAAAACTATTGCTGGAAAGATAGTAGTTTTAATGGTAAAGTTCCTTTCTCCATTACTGATCCATTAAGTGAAGTTCAATATACTGGATTAGTAAATACATATAATGGAACACCTAAAGAAGTTTCGGTTTCTAATCTTCCTGAAAATGTTGAAGCAGCAATCAAGTATTATAGCGACGAAGATTGCAAAAATGAAATCACTGCTCCAACAAACGCTGGAAAATATTATGCTCTTATATCCTTTTCAGGCACTGGTTTAGAAAATCAAGTATTAGTAAGAAAACAAGTTTTAACAATCAATAAACAAAAAGTTGATGTTCCAAGTGCAAATACTGATTTAGTTTATACTGGCTCACCTGTAGTAGGTGTTAATCCAAGTGATCTATACAATGTTGAAAACGGTTCTTCAATAAATGTTGGAGCAACAATTGCAACAGTAACTCTAAAAGATACAAACAACTATGAATGGTCTAATAGCTCATTCGATGGAAAAATAGAATACTTTATCGCAGCACCTCAAGGAATTGGTATGACTAATAAAGAAGTCACTTTTAATAACACTGTTCAATCACTTGATATTTATGGCATTGAAAATTTAGATGTGGAATATGAAATCAAATACTATAGTGATAGCGCACATACTAAAGAAGTTACACCTATTAACGCTGGAAAATATTACGCTGTTGCAACACCAAATCAAAATGAATACGATGTTTTAACAGCTGAATTAACTATCAATAAGGCTAAATTAAATTTAGCTTTCACATCCACTAATGTACAATACACCGGTGAAAGTCAAAAGCCTTCATGCTCTATTTCTTCAGGAATAATAGATGGAACAGAAGTTTCTGTTTCCCTCACTGGAAGTGAAGCAATTAATGTTGGAAGTTATGATTTCTCTGTTTCATTATTAGGTGCAGATAAAGATAACTATTATGTAGATAATAGTAATTTAACTATTACATTAGTAATTTCTAAAGCTAAAGTAGCAGTACCTACTTTAAATGAATGCTTATACTATACAGGAGGTCCTGTTGTTGCAATTAATCCTAATTCACTATATACAGTCAATTTTGGCTCTGAAATTAATGTAGGCAATTACACTGCAAATATAACATTAAAGGATACAAAAAATTATGAATGGAGTGATGCGGAATTTACTGGAAATATCAATTATTCTATCACTAACCCATTCTTAGACATTGCATATAATGACATCGCCTATACTTATGATGGAACAAATGACGAATTAAATTCACAATTAATTCCTCATCATTTAACTGGAACAACTCTTCAAATCAGATATTATAGTGATGAAGCATGTACAAACATAATTTCTATGGATGATACTATAAACGCAGGTAAATATTATTATGTAGTCATATATAATAATTCTGCGACAAAAGAAACCATTAAGATTTATGAAGCAAAATCTATCACAGTAAGTAAAAAAGCTTTAACAATTACTTGGGATAATAAAGCTGTTGCTTATGATGGTAAAGCTCATCTTCCTTCATTTAAAATCGAAGGATTAGTTAATGATGATGTAGTTACAGGATCTTTTATAGAAGAAGGTAAAAAAGCAATTGGCACTCATACATTTACGCTTCAACTTTCCGGAAAAGATATCGCAAACTACTCTTTTGCAGAAACTTTATCTACTACTTTAAAAATCATAGTTCCTACAACAGTTGAAAAAATTACTTCACTAGATTCAGTAGTATCTGGAACATATGCCCTTGGTGCACAAAATAGTAATGGAGAAATCTTCTTTGTTACAACAAATATCAGTAAAACTTCGACTATTAAAATAGATACATGTAATTCTACTACTGATATGTCCTCATATACTATTCCATCCTCAGATATATGGACAATCGAAGTCAAAGATGCTGAAGCAAAAACGTATGTAATTAAAATAGGCGATAAGTATTTATCTGCTAGTTCATCATCAGATACTTCCCTCAAATTAGCAGATACAGAATACTTATGGACATTAAAGCAATCTGAAAATAACCCAAATCTTCTATATTTTGCAAATGGTGAACGAGCATTATTGATGCGATATAGTAGTAGCACTAAAGCATTTGGTTTCTACGGCACAACAAATATTGGAGGTAACACTTACTTTGTACCTTCACTATATAAAGTATCAACTCCAGAAGCAAAGACTGTTACACTAAAAGAATCATATACTGGTGGAAGTGTTGAAGCAACTTCATCTTCAGGTTCATTAGAAAATTTATACTTCCCTGATACAATCACTATTACTATGACTCCGGAAGAAGGAAAGATGGTAACAAGCGTTAAGGTTGGAGATAATGTTCTTGAAGCAATTAAAAATGAAGATGGAACTTATACTGCAACATTTAATGGTTCATATGGTGGAGAAATTGAGGTCGTATTCTTCCAAGAAACTGCAATTAGAGATTTAGCAATTTCATATAACAATAAAGCTGCAGAAGTAACAGGCTTTAGTGATAAATACAATGAAACAATTATTGTTGGTGGAAATATCACTGCAAAAGAAGGGTTCTTTATTAAAGACATTTTATTAAATGGTGATTCTATTATAGAGAAATATAATGAAGCCACTGGCGAACTCAAATTCGAAATGCCAGAAGGTAAGAATTCCACTTTAACTATTGAAACGGATGTATATTGTGATGTCACAATTGATAGTGAAATCGATAATGGTTCAATTACGATTGAAAGTGATTCAGTAAGAAACGGAAGTACAGTAAAAGTAACATTTACTGCAATTGATCAATATACTCTCGATAAAGTATTGATTAACAGTGTTGAAGTAGATTTAAGTAAATTAGAGCCAGTATCTAATAGCAATAAAACAATCGTTTATAATCTACCAATTAGCGGCGATTCCTTAATATCTGCATCATTTAAAAAGATGACTACATCATCTATCGCAGAAGTATGTGCATCAGATACTGCTTCAAATAAATACTATATTTTCGTTGGAACTATTGGAGATACATCATATTCTACTATTAGAATCTATGAAAACACTTCTTATGTAACTCTTAATAGTACTCTATCCACACAAATCAAAAAATTAGGATTAGGTGAAGGAGATAAAGTAAAAGTATATGGATATTATACTACTAGTAGTTCTGCTTCATTTAGTAAGCTCTTAGATACTGTTTCTAAACCAAAAGATATTATTTTTGAAGAATCTACAATTATGTGGAATGCGGTTGGCTCATCATTTGATTTATATTATAAAACTGGAGATGGTGACTATACTTTAGTTCAAAGTAACATTCCAGATAAATCATATAATTTTGATGATACATTAGAAAATGGAACATATACATTCAAAGTAGTCGCTCATTCTCTAAATGGCGAATTTGAAGATGAAACAACTGAAATCACCTGGAATTATGGAGCAAAATATTCTGTTACATACGATATTAATGGACATGGTGCTCAACCTACAAATTTAGTAGATCAAACAAAACTTCCAAGTGTATTACCAATTTTATCTGCAACAGGATATAGATTCGAAGGATGGTACACAAAAGATGGAACGGATGATGATTGGGGTGAAGAAGCTACTCCAAATAGTGTATTAACTGCTAATGTAACTCTCTACGCTAAGTGGGTAAATGCAACAAGTGAACAAGAATTCATTTTATCAATAAAAGATTATGCTGATGCTAAAGGATGGACTAATTCAACAAAATATGACTCTGATTCAATCATTATTGAAAATGGAATAGAAATGAAAGTTACTAAAACAGGAAAATATACAGGTACATATAATGAAAAAGATGAGGCATGGAAAATCTATCAATCCGATTCTGGTGCCGTTACAATTACATCATCAATTGGGAAAATTAGTAAGATAGTATTCACATATAAAATTTCTAATACAGGAATCCTTGTATATAACGAAACAGAATATAATTCTAATGATGAAATAGCAATTAACAATTCATCACTAACATTCACTGTAGGAAACACTGGTACAGCAACGAATGGACAAATATCTATTCAAAGCGTAAAAGTTTACATTGTTCCAGATGTAAGTGAAACGGAAGACGTAAATAAAACTTCTGCCGAAACATATATTAATGAATTGTCTGCTTATTCATCAATTACAAAAGCAAATGCTAATGAAGTAAGTACCCTACTAACTACAATAGAAGGTTATATAACTGCTTATGTTAATAAAGGCGGACAAACTTCAGACATTTCTAATTACAGCTTATATTCCCAAACAAAAACACTAATAAATTCATTTAATAGTGAAAAGAATAGTTCAAAAACTACTGCAACTACCTCAATTGGTAATCTCGATAGTTTCATTACTACTGAAGAATTAAATTCTACATCTTCATTAACCGCCGCTCAATATATACAAATTAAGAGTTTATATGATGAAGCTGTATCAGATGCAAAAACATACTACGACAATTATGGAGAGTATAGCGATTTACCATCATTAAGCAATGTAGAACTTGCAAATTCATTAATCACAGAATATGAACAAGAATCAAATGCAAGTGTAACTGAAAGCTATACATTTGATAATTCGTCGAAACGTGATAACTATTCATATCAATGGAGTACTTCATACGCTGCAAGAATTCTTACTTCAGGTATGTTTATTCAAAATACTCCACTCGTTACAATGAATTATTCATCCGCTTCATTACAAGATGTTGCTACAATGGATTGTCCAGTAGTAAAAAATGGTACCGTAACAATTAATACACCAAACAGTACAATT
The DNA here is from genome assembly GCA_945873815.1 of uncultured Caryophanales bacterium. Taxonomy (GTDB): domain Bacteria; phylum Bacillota_I; class Bacilli_A; order RFN20; family CAG-449; genus UBA3210. The sequence continues at coordinate 127,248 of CAMCEE010000002.1, read as the reverse complement.
AATAGTATTCAAGTCACCTTAAAGCAATATAGTTCAAAATCAAAAAGTGTTACACTCAAATACTATAACGGAAGTGAATTAATTTCCTGTGGTTCCTCTTCTACATTTACCAATGGAGTTTTAGTCATTAATTCAACATCAATCCCAAATAATGTATCTAGAGTAGTAGTTGATTTATCTAGTAACGAAAACCAAGTAGGTGTATCTTCGATTAGTTTAAATCTAACAACTAAAGCAAAAGATATTATTAGACAAGATTACTATGCATCAATTGAAAATACATATACTGGTGAAACACTATGGTCAGCATTAAATACATTAACTACTGATACTCACACATATCAAACATCTTATAAGGATTGTTCCTTATTAGCATATTTAACCGATGCTGATCCATCAAAGCCTGGATACATTATCGATTTCTATTCTCACTTATCTTTAGATGGAACTTGGGACAATGGTAATACATGGAACCGTGAACATGTATGGTGCCAATCTAAAGCTTGGTATGGTGAGATCGATAACAAATCGGTAAATGCAGGTACTGATTTACATCAATTAAGACCATTATATAAATCAATTAATTCCTCGAGAAATAATTCACAATATGGTGAATTAACAAATAGAGATAAATATTTAAAAACATATTTAGACACACCATATGGATACTTAAATGGTGATACAACAATGGGTACTGGAAATGGTGTCTTTGAACCTTTAGATAATGTTAAAGGCGATGTTGCAAGAGTATTATTATATATGTTAGTAAGATATAAAGAATACATTTCATCATATCCATTATCGAATAATGTTTATACAAAGGAAGGAACTGAAGATTCTGTCTATAAACTATTAGTAAAATGGAATGAACTTGATCCAGTTGATGAATTAGAAATCAATCGAAACAATGCTGTATACGCATTACAAGGAAATAGAAATCCATTTATTGATTTCCCTGAATATGCTTCTAGAATTTGGTCAAATGCAGAATAAAATAAAGAGAATGCTCCGGCATTCTCTTTTACTTTAATTCATCAATTACATCTTTATATTCTTTTCCATCATATACATATATATGTTTATATGGTGAAACATAACCTTTATATTTATATTCAACACTTACTTTTCCTTTATGATTTGTAATGCAATATTCATTAGACTCACCTTGAAGATAATCTAATGTTTCTCCATCATCTTCATAATTAATATATGTTCCTTCACCATATGATGCATCAAAGATGATTTCATCAATCTCATTTTTATTAATACTTAATAAGTTACGATATTTTGGAAGTATTGCACCCTCTTTAACAAAAATACATGTTTTATCTAATGGGATTTCAACAAGCATCTTTTTGTTTCCTTCATATTTTTGATGAGTGAAATAGTCATACCAATTTCCTTCAGGTAAATACACTACTCGATCTTTTTTACCTTGATGAACAATAGGACAAATCATTAAACTCTCACCTATCATTACTTGATCATTTATCTCTTTAACTTTTTCATCAAATGGGAAATTCACAAATAATGGTCTAATGATTGGCTCACCTTTTAGATGTGCCTTTACAGATAAATCGTATAAATATGGGATTAATTCATAACGGATACTTAACATATCACGATATACATTTAATGTTTCTTCATCAAATGCCCAAGGTTCTTGTCCTCTAGTACCTGCAGACGAATGATTTCTTAAGAATGGATTAAAAATATTTGCTTCAATCCATCTAATTAGTAATTCTTTAGTTACGTCACAATTGAATCCGCCGACATCAACTCCATCTAGTGGGAAATTACAAATATTCATAGTAGCTACTTGAGGTAAAGAAGCTTCTAAATGATGCCACAATGATTGATTATCGCCATTCCAAACAAGTGAATACTTTGATGTTGTCGCAAAGCAAGCACGAGTGATAACAAATGGACGAAGATTACGTCTTGTAAATGATTTTGCTATGCTTCTAGTCATGTATTCACCATACATATTATGGAATTCATCATGGTAGAAAACTTCTCCATTTGCCTTTCTTGCTTCAACATTCAAAGGAAGAGGTCCATTAAATGAAGCAGGTTCATTCATATCACACCAAATACCTGCAATACCGTATTTTTCTTCAAAATTAATTGCTTCATTAGTTACATATTCACGACATTTAGAATCAAAATAATTTGGAAAAACTGAATCACCAGGCCAAACTACATTAACGTATGGTTTATTATCAAGCGTTAGCAAATAATCCATTTTTAAAAGATTATCATAGAAAAAATATCCTTTTTCAACTTTAACTCCTGCATCGTATATTGCAACAATATCGATTCCTTGTTCCTTCATTTCGTCGGACAACGATTTGAGATTTGGATACTTTTCCTTATCAACAGTAAAATTGCTGAATCTAACCATATAATCGATATCTAGGTGAATATAATCAAGAGGCAATTTATTTGATTTATATCCATTTACTACATATCTAAAATCTTCTTCTTTTGCATATGACCAACGGGATTGTTGATTACCTAGCATCTTTAATCTTGGCAAGAATGTGCGTCCAACAAGTAAAGAATAAGTTCTAATTATATCTAAAGGATTATCGCCTAAAATTAGGAAATAATCGTCACTTCCTTTTTGAGAAATAATATTTATTTCATTAGGAAAAGTTTTACCTAAATCAAATAATGTTTTATATGAACTTGGATAGAAAATACCGACATATTTATCTCTATCATTAATAATCATAAAGTTGATTGACTTATATAAAGAACGATATGTTTCATTATGTGCAGTAGGATCATCAGTGTTCCATGAAACATATTGATATCCTTTTCTATTTAAAAAAGCTGCTTTATCTCCAAGTCCGTAAATGTACGCTTTATCGGTGATTTCAAACTTAATTCTTGTTTTAACTTCACCTTCATCATCATAACGAACAAAATTATTATTACTAATCTCATTGAATAATAATTCATCATTTTTGTATACAGATAAACGTTGATTGTCACCTATTTTTAATAAATAGTCATTAAATCTTATTTCTTCATCATTAATTTTCAGATCTAAATCAGAATGTTCTAATGAGAGTTTTACTAATTTACTACTATTTTTCTCCTTATAGACACGAATTAATGAATTGTTGATGACTTCAATATTTTTACCATTTAAATTTATGATATTCTCTTCCATAATAAATAGTATCCCCCCATGACTTGATTATATAGATATCAAATAAAAAAATCTAGATATAATTTTTTTATATTGTCGATATAATTCCAAAATGTAAAAAAAAGTACGCGGAGGATGCGTACTTTGTCAAAATAGATAATGATAGCGGTTATTACCTATATTCTTACTTAGGTTGTTTTCCAATATAAGCTAAGATACCACCATCAACGTATAGTATGTGTCCGTTGACAGCATTTGATGCATCTGAAGCTAAAAATACTGCAGGTCCACCTAATTCATCTGGATTCAACCAACGTCCTGCAGGAGTTCTTGAACAAATGAATTGGTCAAATGGATGTTTACTTCCATCAGGTTGAGTTTCTCTTAATGGAGCAGTTTGTGGAGTAGCAATGTAACCAGGTCCAATACCATTACATTGAATATTGTATTCACCATATTCAGCACAGATATTTCTTGTTAACATCTTTAAGCCACCTTTTGCAGCAGCATATGCAGAAACTGTTTCTCTACCAAGTTCTGACATCATGGAACAAATATTAATAATTTTACCATGTCCTTTTTTAATCATTGATGGGAGAACTGCTTTTGAACAAATAAATGGTCCAGTTAAGTCAATATCAATCACTTTTCTCCAATCTGAAGCAGATAATTCAGTCATTGGAATTCTTTTAATAATACCAGCATTATTAACAAGAATATCAATTATACCGACTTCTTCTTCAATTTGTTTTACCATTGCTTGAACTTGTTCTTCGTTTGTAACATCGCATACATATCCATGTACTGGAATGCCAGCAGCTTTGTAATTTTCAAGTCCTCTAGCAACTGCTTCTTCACTTATATCGTTAAATACGATTTTTGCACCCGCATTATGATATGCTTGAGCAATACCAAATCCGATACCATATGAAGCACCTGTAATGAGTGCGATTTTACCTTCTAATGAAAATTGATTCATGATTATGTTCCCCTTTCGAAATTATTTTAAGTCTGTAGCTTTAATTACATCCATATCGTTGTATGTTTTGTTTTCACCACACATACCCCAAATAAATGTATAATTCTTTGTTGCAAATCCGGAATGGATTGACCAAGAAGGTGAGATTACTGCTTGTTCATTTTTCATTACAAGAGTTCTTAATTCTTGAGGTTGTCCCATAAGATGGAAGACAACGTCATCTTCACCAAGATCGAAATAGAAATATACTTCCATTCTTCTTTCGTGAGTATGGCATGGCATTGTATTCCATGCACTTCCTTCTTCAATATGAGTTAATCCCATTGATAATTGGCAAGTCTCAAGTACATCAGAGTGAATGAATTGATTAATAACTCTTTTATTGATGTGTGCTTGATCTCCACAAGGAACTTTTTTTGCTTTTTCAATTGGTAAATATACTGTTGGGCATGTTTTATGAGCTGGACAGCTATTCATATAGAATTTTGCAGGATTAGATGAGTCGAGAGATTCGAATACTACATCTTTTGTTCCCATTCCAACATATAATGCATCTGTTCTATGCATGACATATTCTTTTCCATCAAGAATAACTTTTCCATCTCCACCAAGATTGAAAATACCTAATTCTCTTCTTTGTAAGAAGTAATCTGCTCTTAAAGCATCACCAGCTTCAAGTTTAAGCGATTTATGTACTGGATATGCACCACCAGCAATAATTCTATCTTGGTGAGAATATGTTAATGCTATATCATCTTCCACAAAAACTTCTTCAATTAAGTAATGTTTTCTTAATTGCTCAGTAGTATAGTGTTTTGAATCTTCTGGATGATTTGCATATCTAATGTCTAATTCTCTCATTTTATTCTCCTATCTTTGTACTCTACCTGATGCATCTCCGCCTGCAAGTGCAGAAACTTCACTTTCAGAAACAAGGTTGAAGTCTCCTGGAATTGTATGTTTCAATGCAGAAGCTGCAACTGCGAATTCAAGTGCTTTTCCTTGATCTTCTGGCCAAGTTAATAATCCATGAATTAAGCCGCCTGAGAATGAATCTCCACCACCAACACGGTCGATAATTGGGTTGATGTCATAATGTTTTGATTCATAGAAATCTTTTCCGTTATAAATTAATGCTTTCCATCCATTATGAGTTGCGCTATATGATTCTCTTAATGTTGAAACAACATATTTAAATCCAAATTCTTTAGCCATTTGTTTAAAAATAGCATAATATCCTGAAGCATCAGTTTTTCCACCTTCGACATCAGCATCTGGTTTAAATCCTAAACATAACGCTGCATCTTCTTCATTACCAATACATACATCGACGTATTGCATTAATGGTTTCATAACTGAAATTGCTTTTTCACTAGTCCATAATTTCTTACGGAAGTTTAAGTCGACTGAAACTGTAACACCATGTTTTTTAGCAGCGATTAAAGCTAATCTTAAGCATTCTGCTGATTTATCACTAATTGCAGGAGTAATACCTGACCAGTGGAACCATTTTGCTCCTTCGAAAATTGCATCGAAATCATAATCGCTTGGATCTGCTTCAGCAACAGATGAATGTGCACGGTCATAAATAACTTTTGAAGCTCTCATTGAAGCACCTGTTTCAAGATAATAGATACCTAATCTATCTCCACCACGTGCAACGAACTTTGTATTAACTCCATATCTTCTTAATGCGTTAACTGCACATTGTCCAATTTCGTGTGCAGGTACTTTTGATACAAAATATGCATCGTGGCCATAATTCGCAAGAGAAACTGCTACGTTTGCTTCTCCTCCACCATAACAAGCATCAAAGGCTTGACATTGAACGAATCTTGAATTTCCCGCGGAAGAAAGTCTTAACATGATTTCTCCCATTGTAACTACTTTTGCCATTTATCCTATTCTCCTTTAATAATTCTTCTTGCTTCTAAGCATTTTGCAGTGATTTCTTCTGGAGTTCCTTTACACATCCAAGATCCACCGCAAGCGATAATTTTATTACATGAAATAAATTCTTTTAGATTTGAATTATCAACTCCACCAGTTGGCATGAATTTAACTTGTGGGAATGCTGCGCCTAATGCGTTAATTGCCTTAAGTCCACCAAATACACCAGCTGGGAAGAATTTTAATGTTGTTAGTCCTAATTCAATTGCTTCCATTATCTCAGTTGGAGTAACTACGCCAGGTAAATATGGAACATTATGTTTTTTACAAACTTCTGCAACACTCTTTGATAAACCAGGAGAGACAATAAATTTTGCTCCACAAGCAATTGCTTCTTCACATTGTTTAGCATTAATAACTGTTCCTGCACCGATTAAATCATTTGGGAATTCCTTAACTGCTAATTTAATGCATTCAGCTGCACAAGGAGTACGGAAACAAATTTCTGCAACTGGAACATCTCCATCATGTAACGCTTTAATTACAGAAACAGTATCCTCAACCTTATTAAGTACAACTACTGGAACAACACCAATTTCGTGAACTTTTGATAATACATCCATAGATTTTTTTCCTCCTAAATACTATTGGTTATTATTTACAATTTCATTATACACCATTATTTCATTGTTGTATACAACAAAATTTATATATTATACATAGTATAAAAAAATGTTTTTATTATTTGTTAAGTATAATATAATGAATTTGGTGATAATAATGTATACAATAAAAGTTGGAAAAAACGAACAAATAAAAAGCATAAATGAAGCAATTAATCTAATTAATGAAGAAACTACAATCATCCTTATGGATGAAGAATATCGTGAAAAAGTTGTAATCGATAAACCATATGTCACAATTGATGGGCAAAATAAAGCAACAATAATATTTAATGATTCTGCAAATGTCATACATAAAGATGGTCGACCATACGTAACATTTAGAACATATACTATGCTTATCAAAGCACCTCATGTGACAATAAAGAATCTAACGATAATCAATGATGCAGGTGAAGGAAAAGATGTTGAACAAGCAGTTGCATTACATCTCTATAATGATGATATTCGCTGTATAAATTGTTCTCTTATTGCACATCAAGATACCCTATTTTGTGGCCCTTTTTCTCCAGATTTAATCGAAAGATACGTAGATTTACTACCAGAAGATGAAAGAATTCATAAAGGAGAATTTCATCAATATTTCACCTCTTGCTATATTGCAGGAACAGTAGATTTTATCTTTGGTGGAGCAAGCGCATTATTTACTAATTGCACGATTGAATCACTACCTTGTGAGACGGATACATATATATGTGCTCCAGATCACGATAAGGAGAACAATCATGGAATGATATTTAGAAATTGTAGAATCATCAAACATAAAGATACTAGAGACAATTCGGTATATTTAGCACGTCCATGGAGAGAATATGGCATGGTACATTTTGAGAATTGCTATCTAGATTCACACATAAAAAAGGAAGGATTCTCTATTTGGGCTGGCACTGATAGACACCTAAATTGCCGCTTTTATGAATCCAATTCATATGGTCCAGGAAAAAGTAATGAAACAAGAATCTCCTGGAGCCACATAAAATAAAAGATCCGAATAAACGGATCAATTACCTTAAGATTTCTCTAAGTTGAGGAATCTTTTTTATTTCTTCAATGATTAGTAATACTACTTTTCTAGCACCTTTTTCACGTAAATGTGTATCATCATTCTTCCCATCAGGATAATTCTTATACATTCCCTTATCAAAATTCATAAACAATTCTTTCGAATTCTCATCACCTAATTCAATAAGCATTTGCTTCGTTTTTTCACAAATATCTAAATACACAACATTTTCTCTAAGCGAAAGTTCTTTCATCGCATTTGGATATTCCTTATGACAAAATTCTTCAATTTTGCCATTATTATCAAAATGACGACGGTATATTGATGAAAGAAGAATAGGAGTAGCCCCTTTATTTCTAGCAATATTAATGTAATATAATAGATTTTCTTGATAGGTAGAATATGGATCTGTATGTCTTAATTCATCATCTTTTTCATCATTATGTCCAAATTGAATGAATAGATAATCTCCCTTACCAATATTTCTTTCCACTACTTCAAACCATCCCTCATCTTTAAAAGATTTGCTAGAACGTCCATTTTGTGCAAGATTAACTACTTCAAAATCATTATTAATATAATCTCCAAACACTTGTCCCCAACCAGTTTGCGGATATGTATCTGAATTATTCGTATGACAAGTAGAGTCTCCAATCAAATATATTTTCTTCTTATCCATAATTATCTTGATGAATCAAAGTATTTTTTAGCGTTATTGAAGCATATATCCTCAACAACTTTTCCTAAAAATTCAATATCGTTTGGATATTCTCCATTTTCAACTAAATTGCCTAATTTATTACATAAAATACGTCTGAAATATTCATGACGAGTATAGCTTAAGAATGAACGTGAATCAGTTAGCATACCAATAAATCTTGATAATAATCCAAGATTCGATAATGCAGTTAGTTGTTTTTCCATTCCATCTTTTTGATCGAGGAACCACCAAGCAGAGCCTAATTGCATCTTACCTGGAACACCTTCTTCTCTAAAGCAGAAAGCAAGTGTTGCAAGAAGTTCATTATCACTAGGGTTCAATGAATAAAGAATTGTTTTTGGTAATTCATTATTCTCATCTAATTTATCTAAAATACGAGATAATGGTTGAGCGATTGAGCCATCATTAATTGAATCAAATCCAGTATCTGGGCCAATTGTTCTCATCATTCTTGAAGAATTATTTCTCAAAGCTTTAATGTGATATTGTTGAACCCAACCGCGATAAGCATATTCTTTTCCTAACATAACGATAATATACCCACGATATTTTGCGATTTCACTATGAGTTAGAGTTTCACCTCTTAATGCCTTTTTAACAATCTCATCAACTTCTTCTCTTGTTGCATCTTCATACATAACTACATCAAGAGCATGATCTGATACGCGGCAATCGTTACAGTGGAAATATTCAATTCTCTCTTTTAATGCTTTTTCTAAAGAATCTAAGTCATTAATCTCATAGCCTACTACCTTAGAAAGTTGTTTTATGTAAGGAACAAATGAACTCCAATCAATATTGATAGCTTTATCAGGTCTAAAAGCTGGATAAACATGGACTTTAAATGATTTATCTTTTTTCAAAGCTTGATGATAATGTAAATCATCAACAGGATCATCTGTAGTACATAACGTATCAACATTGCTCATAGAAATAATTTGTCTTGCAGACATATTCTTCAATTTTTCGTTCATTATTTCATAACATTTTTCTGCATTTTTAGGAGAAAAGATTTCATTAATTCCGAAATAGCGTCTTAATTCTAAATGCGTCCAGTGATATAAAGGATTACCAACTACATAAGGAATAGTATCTGCCCATTTTAAGAATTTATCTTTCTTTGATGCATTACCAGTGATAAATTCCTCAGAAACGCCATTATTTCTCATTGCTCTCCATTTGTAATGATCACCAAAATGTCCTTCAACTAGCCATAAATCGGTAATCGAATCAAATTTACGATCTTCATAAATCTCCTTGATAGGTAAATGACAATGATAATCATATATTGGCATTTTCTTTGCGTATTGATGATATAAAATTCTTGCCGTTTCCGAATCTAATAAAAAATCATCATTTAAAAATTCTTTCATATAACCCCTCTTCTTTCTTTATTACATAAAGTAATCTTTATATTTATCAATAATTGCATTAATTCCTTCAAATCCACCATCCATATGGCTTGCAAAAATCTTTTTAGCTTGATCAATATCATGGTTTTTCAAACACTCAACGATTTGACGATGTTGATCATATATTCTTTCAACCTGAGTAGTAGAACGTAAATTTGCCATAATTCTAACTCTATTTAAGGTTGTAGCATTAGTATGAATTACTTTCCATACTCCATCCAAATTTGCAAATTTAAATAAAGTTGCATGGAATAAATTATCATTATGGAAAAATAATTTTGATTTTTCAATTGAAGGTTCCATTAAAATGATTTCGTGTTGTCTATCTAGTATTTTCTCTAATTCTTTAATTTGTGAGAGATTAATTGTTTTTTCAACAACTTCAAGAACACTAGTTTCAACAGCTTTACGAACATAAATAAAATCAGAAATATTAGAAATGTTAATCTTACTGACATACGTTCCTTTTTGAGGAGCAACACTTAATAAATCATCCTTTTCTAAACGAGCAATAACAGTTCTAATAGGAGTTCTTGAAATATTAAATCTAGTTGCTAGATCCTCTTCTCTGATTTTCGTTCCAGGAACTAAATCAAGATTAATAATATTGCTTTTCAATTCTTCATAAATTGATTCTACACTTCTTCCCATAATTCATTCTCCTAAATCTACTAATTAATATCCATTAGTGTAATTATAAAATATACTAAGACAGCATTTTGCATTTCTCTAACATTAATAGAAGTTACGTTTATAAATTTATTAATTCGATAATTAATCGTATTTCTATGTGCAAACATCAGTTCACCAGTTTGCACTAAAGATTGATTTAATCGAATATAATTTTTTACAGTCAATAATATTTCTTTAGGGACATTATCTAATATCGATGTAACTCCTTGAATATCCAATTCATTTTTCGAATATTGTTCTAATAATAAATCGTATAAAAAGAATACACCATTTTTATGAATATTTATACTATTTATTAATTTCGAATCGTAAAAAGGAACAACTACTAAAGCGATTTCATTTAATTCTAAATCAGAAGCTAATGTTTCTAAAGACGAAGCGATTCTAGTGAATCCATTCATGCTTACTTCAGAAATCTTAATAGCATTTTCTTCTTTAACTAATTCAATTTGTTCATGAGAGATAAGACGAAGCATTTTTTCAAGAATTTGAATATTATCCGAATTATCTATCAAAAGGTAACTTCTCATAATACTATTCATATACTATCTCATCACAACCTTCACTATCATAAACTGGTCCTATTTGATTTTCAACATTAACATTTCTCATATGAACCGATCTAACATTTTTAAATACAAATCCTCTTCTTGAGCATTCTTCTGCATAACTCATCATTGCAGGAGTACCTTTACCTGCATCCTTCTTAAAAGAAATATCAACATTTTCAATATTTATTTCCCCAATAGGCATCTCTGGTAAGCCATAAAAGTATCCTGCAGCATATTCACTATCAACTGCAGTAATATTTTTAAACGTAAATTTTCCCATATATGGAGTTCTATCATCAACCGGTAGTTTTTCTTTTGACCATACATATTCTGTTTTACCATCAGGATCACAGAAATAAAACATATTGATAACTAATGGAGTTAAAACGTTTTTCATAATAATATTTGAGAATGTTACTCCATCAACAATGCAAGTATCACCTCTACCACGACGAGTCTTAATTCTTAGTCCACGATCTGTTGAATCAAAAACGCATCTTTCAACAGTGATATCCTTGATTCCTCCGCTCATTTCTGAGCCAAGAACTACTGCGCCATGACCATATTGCATGAGGCAATTTCTAATCGTAATATTTTGACTAGGAGTACGATATTTTTTTCCAATATAAATCTTTCCTGATTTTAATGCGATACAATCATCTCCAACTGAAAAATGTACGCCAATAATATTAACATTATTACAACATTGAGGATTAATTCCATCAGTATTAGGAGATATCTTTGGATTCTCAATGGTGATATTATAAAATCCTATTCTACTAGAAAAATAAGGATGAACAGTCCATTGAGGAGAGTTCTTTAATTTTATACCTTGAAGTACAACATCACGGCATCTAACAAGGAAAACAATATGAGGTCTAGCATATGGTTTTTCACGATGATTGATCCACCATGTAGATTCGTCTGCTCTACCATTTATCATTCCTTCACCAACAATCTTAACATTATGAACTTCGATACCATTAATGATTGATTTCTTCATTTTACAAGGTGAACCTTCCCATGTACCTAATTGAGAAACATCTCCATCATTAGTTGGTATTTCACCATCAAATTCCTCATAATCGTTTTCATTAATTGAAGCGATTAATTTTGCGCCTGATTTCAAATATAAAGTGATATCACTTTTTAGCATTAAAGAAGTAATTAAATATCTTCCTTCTTCAATAACAACCATATCTCCAGGTTTTGCTGAATCAATTAAATATTGAATTTGTTTAGTTACATCGATAGATGCATCTTTACAAATCGTGAAATCTCTAATGATTCTATTGCAAGGATCAGTCTTAACAAAAATTGTTTTATCTAACGCAGTAATCTTATAAACTGTATCAGGTTCTAAATCATACAATGAAAAAACATTTGTATTCATTCCTTTTAGATATACTGTATCGTTAACAAAAACATCATAAACTTTAGAAGAATAATATATATCTTCATTATCAAGTTCAATAGTAACACTAACAGGGGATACAAATAATATTTTCATATAAATTAAATCTACTCCTTTTTACTCATAATTCTTTTAATAAAATCAACTACGAAATTCTTAATTAACATAAATAATGCATCATAAATTGATAATAGTAAAGCTTGAGAGAATGGTTCTCTTAAGAACCAATTTTCTTCAGTACCAGTTATCGCTTTAAATGCGCTAATGGTATAGCCAAAAGCAAGAAATAAGATAATGTGATAAGCCACATTAATAAATATTGAATACCAACATTTTTCTTTTCTAAAAAACATATAATATTTTGCTTGATCATCTTTATCGATTATGTTTAAAACATTATGACAAGCAATATCAAATATAGCTCCAGAAATTAACCCACCGATAAGTAATAAATCAAAATTACTACCTACAAACATTCCAGTTCCTATAAATACAAAGAAACAGATTGCTCCGAAAAACCAATATTTAAGAATAATAGCTTTAATACAGAATGGTACTTTCGACAAAAAGCCATTCTTTTGGTAAGAATCAGCTTCTTGTTCAATTATTTTCTCTTCTTCTGACTTTTTTCTCTTATTTTTCATCATTAATATCAACTTTCTTGAACTTAATTTTTTTCAATCTATTTTGTACAATAGGAGCAGTAGAAACTACAATAAGAGAAATTACTTCCAAAATAATTTGAGTCAAGAATATCCCATGTGTTTTTTGTTCAGAAGTAACGAATTCTAAATATTTGCTGTATTCTGCAGTTCCAGGAGTTGACGCGTTCAATGATGCAATTTCACTTAATAATTGATTATAGTTAAATATGAATATTAATATACATACTGTCAGAGAAATAGCAGTTAATACATAATAAATAATCAACATATGAATTGGTCTTTTTTGACCATATTTTACCATTGCGTAATTTAAATAAGCTACGCAAGATAAAGTAGTAAACAAACATACTACAAAAGCCAATAATGAGGCCATTTTTTCACTATCAACACGGGTTAATGCGGTAGAAATTATATATAAACTACACATGATTTGGATAGCACAAACAACAACTAAGATCAATGGGATAACATAATAATTTCTTTTAATTGAAATTGCAATTTTTCTTAATCCAAATAGGAATTTATCTTTTAATGTCATATCCTAAATTTTCCTCCTATCGAATTCTATTTTCTGTTTCTGAATCAAAGAAACATATTAAATCTTGTTTAAGTGATAGTTTGATTATCTCATTATCTGCATGATCAATCCATCCTTCGAATTTGACATTTAAATGAGTATTTTGAACATCGCAATGGAATAATGTACTTGCTCCCATATGTTCACTCATTGTAACAACAGCATCAATATCTCCACCCTCTTGGAAATGTTCTGGTCTTACGCCCAAAATAACATTCTTTCCAACGTAATCCTTTAATAATGCTTTACGTTTTTCATCTAATTCAAATGAGAAATCATCACATTCGAATTTCTTTCCATCGCTTATAATTTTCCCATCAATAAAGTTCATTGGAGGATTACCAATGAATGAAGCAACAAATTTGTTATTTGGGTCAGAATAGATTTCAAGTGGCGAACCAATTTGTTGAACATGTCCCATTGACATAACGACAATTCGATCTGCTAATGTTAGAGCTTCAATTTGATCGTGTGTAACATAAATCATAGTTGCATTTAATCTTTGATGTAATAATTTGATTTCTCTTCTCATCGTTACTCTTAATTTAGCGTCAAGATTAGATAATGGTTCATCAAATAAGAAAATCTTTGGAGTACGTACAATAGCTCTTCCTAAGGCAACTCTTTGTCTTTGTCCACCAGATAATTGTTTAGGCTTCTTATTTAATTGATCTTTCAAATTTAAGATTTCAGCCGCAGCCATAACCTTTTTATGAATTTCAATCTTATCAGTTTTTCTTAAAGTTAATGAAAATGCCATATTTTGATAAATTGTCATATGAGCATATAAGGCATAGTTTTGGAAAACCATTGCCATATCTCTATCTTTAGATGCAAGATTTGTTACTTCTTTTTCATCAACATATGCATGTCCTTCTGTAATCTCTTCAAGTCCTGCAATCATACGTAAAGTAGTTGATTTGCCACATCCAGAAGGTCCAACAATTACAATGAATTCTCCATCTTTAATATCGATGTCAAAGTCATGGACTGCAACAACTCCGCCATCATAAATTTTTTTAACGTGATCTAGTTTTAAAGTAGCCATAACTCTTCACCTACTTTCCTTCTTCTATTCTTTTTAAGTGAGCATTTAATCTCTTTGCTTTAATCAATGTAATAATTCCAGCTCCAACTAAGGAAACTGCTGCAATTACCATCATAATAACAATGAATGTAAATTGACCTGCATTTAATCCTTTTAATGGATCTTCTAAACCGCTCTTTAAATACATAGTTGGAATCCAAAAGATTCTTAAAATCTCAATTCCAGCAATTGCAAACGCTACATACGACCATGAAACATTATATGTCTTAAGTTTTTCAGCTGCTAAAAAGCATGATAATAAGAATATTACATTAACTAATAAATCAATACCTAATTGAAAATTAGGAGTACAAGCTGTATTACTATATAACGAGAGGAACATTGCAACATTACAGACGATTGCAATAACGCATAATAAGAATGATAATGAATTATTCTTATATCTCATGATATCAGTTTCGATTTCTTTCTTTTCGACGTTTTCAAAATTATTCATTAATCTTCACCTCACTAAAATCAATTTTAGGCATTTTTCTTTGATATAAGAATTTGCAAACTGCCATTGCAACAGTAAATATTGCAGAAACAATAATAACAACACCAACTACAACCCCTAAATCAAAGATCCAAGTCAACTTATCTATTGAATAGTATTCAATAATTGAAGTTTGTTCATTAAGATACGAAGTATAAGCATTAATTATTTCAAAGTTTTGACCTGCTACATATTGTCTCCAAACTGATCCATTTAATAATATGGAAAGTCCCACATAAAGATTAAAAACTGATGAAATACCAATTACGATATAGTTTGAAACATAATATCTCTTTCTTTTTTGAGAAAAGAAAACAAAAGGAAGAATCGATACAAGTAAACCGATAATACCAAAATTGAATAACCAGTGGTTATAAACTTGAATACCATCTTTTCTCGTATAGTCTGTGAAATATTTAAGACTTATACCATTCATATTTCCAGTAACAGAATTAAACGTAAATGCTTCAGTGACATCCTTATATGTTTCTTTATATCTATCAGCTAAATCACCAAATTGAGTCATATTCTTAAATAAGAATGGTTGATCTAACTTATAAATATTATAAAAAGGTGTCATAAATATTAATGAATATAGAATCATAAATATCATAGAAAAGAATAAAGTCAAAATCGCAACCTTTTGAGTAATTTGCATTATTCTCCCGACATTAATTTGTTTTAAACCTTTATGCATAATTTTCCTCCTAAAATTAAGGATAGATTGTCATGAGGTTATCCCCATGACAATCTAAATATTTAGTTATTGTTTGAATTATTCATTCATGAAATCGTAAGCATCTTGATATTGTTTTACAACATTAGTTAAGCCAAATTCGACATTAATCTTATTCAAGTATGCTTCTTTTGTATCTGTTTCTTTACCTGTAACTGTGCTACCAAAGCCATACATTACAAAGTCATCCCAGATATTATACTTTTCTTTACTTGATTGTGAGTTAATTAATCCAAGTTTATTAGCAGCTTCTGCTTCTTTAACAATTGTTGCTTGACCTTGTGTTAAGAAGAAAGTAGAAGGAACCACCTTCATAAATGGATTTGTAACTTCTGCAGCTGTAATGTGTTTATATGTTCCTGCTGAGATTGCTGTATTAATAATATCTAAACCAGCAATAGCTTTTGCACTTGTACATTGGTATTCCATACCTTGTTCTTTGACATAACCAACTGGTAATGTTGCACCAACGTATGTTCTTAAATATCCTGTATAGCTACCTTTACCAATATTTTTATCATTTAATTGTGCTAATGCTTCAGTTGTAAATTTAGCTACTTTTCTTCCTTGATAATCAATTGTTCCTTTTGTATATCCATCTGCTTCAGGACCATATGAATTCAATTGTTGTCCAGCTGCAGAATAGAAGTAATCGCATAATCTTAATGCTGCGTCTAATTTTACTGGATCACTTTCAAGAGCTGCATTAATAATAAATCCTTGAGTTTTTACTGATCTCCAAGATTCTGTGAAATGATAGTATGAAGTTGAATTATCCCCATCATCCCAATCTGCAACACTACCAAGAATTGGTCTAAAGTCATATCCTTCAACTGCTTTTGAAGCAGCATCATCATTCCAAACACCTTGAGTTTGAGAATAGTCATATTCCATAAATCCAGCGTAAGAATCATTACCTGTACCAACAATTAAGCTTGCTGCGAATTTACCATTACTTACACCTACTGATTTTTCGTTTTGGAAATTCTCTAAGATTAAACCTTCGCTATATAACTTATTTAAGTTTTCTAATAATTCGACAATTTCGTTTGATCCACGAGTATCAACGAGTTTATTTTGTGAGTTGATGTATAAATATCCTGAACGAGATTCAACACCTCTTACGCCCCATAATTGACCAGCCCATCTATAGAGATCTGCAATACGTGAGTTGTTATATTCACGAGGAACAAATGCAACCATTTTCTTATTTGCATCACCAGTTAATGCTTTTGGTGAAGCTTTAACAATTCTCATTAACGCAACCATTTCATCTGCATCATAGCATGAGTCAACACCTAAGAATAAATCTTCAACTTTAGCGAATTGTGTGCCATATCTTTCAGTAACATATTGTTTGAATTGTGCAACTAATGCTGCTGATGTAGCTGTACCTGCTGCAATTAATTCATTTTGTCTTGTGATAATATTTTTTGTTGCAGTCTTTGTAATTTTCTTTGTTGTTTTACTACCTAAAGCAGTTGGAACAACAACGCTATATGCTTTTGCATTTCCTGATGTATCTGCTTCTGTTGGAGTATATTTAACATTTGTTCCAAGAATTGAAGCATTTGTATCTAATTCAGTACCTGTTGCAAATAATTTTCTAACATAGTCTGCTCTAACCAATGTCATTTTTTCAAGATCATCATTTCCATCAAAATATGGGAAATAGTAGATTGCACCTTTTGTTGCATCTCCATGTTTTGCAGATGTAATTGACATCTTAACAGCTGGGTTTGCATCTAAGAATGCTTTGAAGTTTGGAAGTTTATTAAAATATTTTGATAAGTCAAGAATTGTTTCTTTGTTTCCATCAACTGAGAATGTGTTGATATCAGTAACGTTTGCTGCAGCTAAATCAGCATATTGGTTTTGTTTCCAGTTATTCTTGAAATACTCTACTGCTTTTCCAGTACATGCTTTTTCAACTTCTGTTAAAGTAACATCCATAAGTTTTTGCACTTCACTCCAAACTGGTTTATAGTCACCCTTTTTAATTTCTTTTCCACTAGGTGTAGTGTAAGTTTTATCACCTTGATATGTAATTCTATTGTTGTTTCCATCGTAGTTTAATGCGATAGATAATTCTGCATGTTGAATTGCAGAAGAAGGTTTTTCTGAAGTAGTTCCTTCAGATGTTGTTGGAGCACAACTTGCGAGGACACCAACACATAACAATGAGCTTAAAAGAATTTTTTTATTCATATTAATCTTTTCTCCTCCTTAAAAAATTTCTTTTTTTATATTTTTTGCCTAGGGCAATTAATACCTTAATAATTGATTACTCTTTTACTCCGCCAAGGTTAACACCTGCTGCGAAGTATTTTTGAATAAATGGATATATGATAATAATTGGGATAATTGCAGAAACAATCATGCAATAGAATAATGATTCTTGAGCAAATCCATCATATACCGGTCTAGAATCTTGAGCCATAATCGTATTCAAGAAATCTCTTATATAAACTTGTAATGGTTTTTGGTTATAATCCGTAATTACTTGAGAAGCCCAGAAGTAACCATTCCATCTTGATATACCATAGAATAATGCAACTGTTGCAATTGTTGCTTTAGAAATGGGAATATATACCTTTGTTGCAATTTGGAATTCATTAGCTCCATCAACAAGTGCTGCTTCTTCTATTTCCTTTGGTACACCTGAGAACCCATTTCTCAATAAGATGATATTATAAGCGTTGATACCCATTGCAATAACGACTAACCATTTCTCGTCAATGATACCTAAAGCTTTAAATACTTCATTTGATTTATCATAGAAAAATCTTGTTGCAAATAAACCTGCGCTAAACCACATTGTAAAAACTAATAAGAAGTTCAACGCTCTATTAAATGGAATTCTTCTTTTGCTCAATGCGTATCCACCAAATATAGAAACAAACATTGAAAAGATTGTACCAATAACAGTTAAGAACAATGTGTTTGAGTAACAAAGCCAGAATGTTGAAGACTTGAATACTTCAACGAATGCTTTAAATTGCGGATCTATTGGCCAAAGTACAATTGTACCAGCTGCAACTGCTTCTTCTCCAGAAATAGCACTTGATACCGCATATACAAATGGGTATAAACAGAAAATCGCAAATATCGTTAATAATGTATAAGCGATAATTTTGAAAATCAATTCAGAAACATCTAATCTCTTTACCATAAATTACCTCCTAATATAACGATGTATCAGATACTCTTCTTGCAATCATATTTGATCCAATAACGAGTAACATAGCAATAAGTGCATTAAATAAGTCAGCACTGGATGCAATTGCTTTAGATAAGATTGATTCAGTTCCATCTGCAGCCATACCAGCAGCTCTCATAACGTAAGTTGCAACGATATCTGAAGTTTCCCAGTTTGTCTTATTGTAAAGTAAGTATACTTTCTCATAACCTACAGTAAATAATTTACCAATTTCAAGAATCAACATAATTGTTAATGTCGAAGCAATACCTGGGAATGTAACGTATCTAATTTGTGCCCATTTATTTGCTCCATCCATTTTTGCAGCTTCATAATTCGTTGGTGAAATAGAAAGAATTGCCGCAAAATATACAATAGAACCATAACCAGCAGCTTCCCAAATACCTGAAACTTGATATACTGCTCTAAAATATTGTGGATCTTTCATTAATTTTGCATCTTGTCCAATGATGTTTAATGATGTTAATACTCTAGTAATAATACCGCCATTATAAGCAACTGTACCATCTAAATCGACTAATCTTTCACTACACAATAATGAAACTAATGATGTAACGACAACTAACGATACAAACTTTGGTAAATAAGAACAGATTTGTAAAATACTTCTATACGTTTGATTCTTTACTTCACTAAATAATAAAGCAAGAATAATAGGCATAGGGAATCCAAACATAAGTCCATAGAACGAAAGCATAAATGTATTTCTAAATGCTTTCCAGAACAATACATCATTTACTAATTCATTGAAAGCAGCTAAACCGATAAAGTTACTACCCAATATACCTAAACCGGTATCATATTGTTTAAAAGCAATTGTTAGTCCATACATTGGTAGATAACGCCATAATGCAAATACGAAAATTAATGGTATAAGCATTAAATAGACACGCCAATCCTTTAGCATTCTTTTAAAGGTAATCTTCCAATGGTATTTTTCATAATACGCTTGGACTTTTTCTTTTTCGCTAATTTGTTCCATCTTTTTCCTCCTCGGTTCGACCATCTTCACCAGTCTCTAATTCTCTTTTCATCATTTCATCTAGTTCATCTAAATCTTCTTGAGATAACGTTCCTCCTTCAAGAATATTACTTTCATCAAATTCGCTTGGTTCTGTGAACGGCTTATCTTGATTGTAGAATTCGCTCCTCTTTAATTCTCTTAATCCACCCAATTTCTTATCATCTTGAACATCTTTAATGTATCCAATCATCTCAACCATCAATTGAGATTTCTTAATTGAAGCAATTAATAGAATCACTGATGAAATGAGAATACTCATTGATTCTTGTATTATTAATCCTTTTAAAGAAGTAATAAATTCATTTAGAAATCCATTTTCACTTCCAATTGAAATGATTAAACTTCTAAAAAGAATTACAAGAGAAAAATCTACAAGTAGATATGCTATCAAGAGTATCTTCTTTTCTTTAAGCTTATTTCTTCCGATTTTGTATTGAAATATTATATATCCGACGAATACTCCTAATACATTTCCGAAGATGTATGCAAGATATTGATTCCACGTAGCCTTAGCAATTAAGCATGAACTTAAGGCGCCTAATGCAGAAACAACAATTCCCCTTAGCCCCCATCTATACATCGCAATGATAGTGAGAACAATTGTGTAAGACATAAATACCAATTTAAAATCTTTAAATGAAGTTGAAGCAAGATAATTAACTAGTTCGAATACAATTGCAATAATTCCGAAGATAATAATATCGATGGTTCTATATCTTTTTAATGTCATCGTGAAACCTCTTACATCATTAATATTTTAACCTAGAGAATAAGCGATGTCAACAACGTTGTATACAACATTTAGTTTTTTTATTAATTCATATTCATTCATAAAAAATAAAAACTCGCACACTATGGCGCGAATTCTTAATTATTATACATTTTCACTATTTTTGTTATTAATCCATGACTAGGTTTTATATCTTCACCAGTCACCCCTTCGAACACTAAAGTAGCATCCGGAGCATACTTGTATACTACATTTATTAAATATTCAAAGTCAATTATTCCCTTTCCTAAACCACATTGAACTATTTTTCCATCTTCAACATAGAAATCTTTTAAGTGAATAATCTTTACATCATTCTTAAATGTTTCTAAAGCATGTAAGAATATTTCTTTGTAGTTTTCATAATTTCCAATGTATACTAGGTTAAAAATATCGATTGTTACTTTTACATATGGAGAATTAAGTTCATCAACTGCTCTTTTTAGTTGGTCAACAGAATAGATAACATGTCCCCAAGCAGGTTCCATTAGTAATGTTGTTTCATATTTTTCCGCAACATCTCTTAAATGGCGAAATGTAGTCATCGTATCTTGATAACCTTCTTCAGTTTGATTACGCGGATTATATGTCCACTTATCATCATTGTAAGATCCAGTTTCTGTCCCAACACAATCACATTTTAATAATTTAGCATACTTCAAATGTTCTTCAAAATATTCAGTGTTTTTCTTTACTAATTCCTTATTTGAATGAACTGGATTAAAATAAGCGCCTAGCATTGCAACTTTTATATTTCTTTTATCAAGTTCTTTCTTAACCAATAAAGCATTCTCTTCATTGAATGGAATCGGATTTCCTTCTCCATCAATTAGACCCTTTTTAAATACTAATTGAAGATATTCAAATCCATTACTAACTGCTTTATCTAAAAGATTTTCTACAGTATCCTTACCTAAATCATGTGCTCTAATGCCAATTTTCATATAATTACCTATAAAGTAACGCCATCTTTAAAGATTGCAATCTCTTGGAATTCATTAATCTCATTCTTTGTCTTTGTTTCTCCATTAATAACAGAAACAATATAATCGATAAATGAAGAAAAAACTTCATCATAGTTTTCTCCATCTACAATTCTTCCCGCATTGAAATCAATCCAATTCGCTTTTGTTTTTGAAACTCTAGAATTTGTTCCGACTTTAATTGTTGGGACAATTGTTCCAAATGGAGTTCCTCTACCAGTAGTAAAGAGAATTAAATGACATCCAGATGCGGCAAGATTTGTGCAAGCTACCATATCATTTCCTGGTCCATTTAGTAAATTCAAACCTTTAATCTTAACTTGTTCACCACAATATAAAACATCCATTACTTTTCCTAAGCCAGATTTTTGAGTACAACCTAATGCTTTATCTTCAAGCGTTGAAATTCCTCCAGCTTTATTTCCTGGAGATGGGTTCTCATAACATACTTGATTATGTGAAGAATAGTATCCTTTAAAATTATTAATTAACTTAATAATTTTATTAAATGTTGCTTCATCTTTTGCTCTTTCCATTAAAATGAGTTCTGCGCCAAACATTTCTGGTACTTCAGTTAAAATTGTCGAACCACCATTATCTACAATATAGTCAGATAATCTACCAACTAATGGGTTAGCAGATATTCCAGAGAATCCATCTGATCCACCACATTTTAAGCCGATTGTAATATCAGAAAGAGATCCTGGTACTCTCTTATCTTTAATAAGATTATTATATAGTTCAATACACATTTCTGTACCGACTTCAATTTCATCCTCAACATCTTGTGCTTTTAAGAATTTAACTCTCTCTTCATCATATTCACCAAGAGATTCCTTAAATGGTTCTAATTGGTTATTTTCGCATCCTAAAGCAAGTACTAATACTCCTCCTGCATTTGGATTTTTCACAATAGCTTGCAATTCTTTAACGGTATTAATATGATCCCCTCCCATTTGTGAACAACCATATGGATGAGAACAAACGATAATGCCATCAAATTTTGATGAGTCTACTCGACCTAAAACTTGTTTCTTAATAGAAGCTGCTTGTGAATTGACGCAACCAACTAGAGGAACAATATAGAGATAATTTCTAATTCCTACTCTACCATCTTTTCTTTTAAACACATTAATTTTAACTTCTTTATCAAATTTTGGAACATCACGATAATTTGGCTTAAATGTATATTCAAGTTCATCCCCCAAATTTGTCTTTAAATTCTTAACGTGAATATGTTCACCCGCTTTAATATCAGTTAATGCGTGTCCAATTGGATAACCATATTTAATAATATTTTCATTTTCTTTGATATCCGTAAGTGAAAACTTATGACCACAAGGTATATCTTCTAAAATGGTGACGCCTAATTGAACGTCACCTTTCTTGAGATCTTGTAAAGCAACACCAACGTTATCAATTTCATTTATTTTAATAACGCGATTCATCTTATTTACCTTCAAAAGCCTTTAATGCTTCTTTCATTCCTTTATCATTAATCTCTTTTAAATATCCAGAAACAACTTCTGTCATATTCGCAAATTTATTTAAATCTTCACCCCACATTGAAGTTTGAGCTAAGACATCCTTTACCATTTCTTCCTCATTCAATCCTTTTGCATTTAATGAAGCAAAATATTCTAAATAACTTGGATCATCCTTTAATGCGATCGTATCTTCTCCACGCTTTCCACCATAGAATTTGATAAGTGAAGCAAGAGAGAACATTGCATGAAGTGGTAATTTACCATTAATTCTATAATAATCTTTGACAGTTGGAAGAACACGAGCCCAATACTTAGAAATTGAGTTTAATGCAATTGACATTAATTCGTGTCTAACAAACGGATTCAAATATCTTTCAAATACTGAATTTGCAAACGCGACCATTTGATCTTTAGGTAATTCGATTGTTGGAACTACTTCATCAAATACAAACTCACGAGCAAACTTACCAACGACTTCATCATCGATTGATTCTTTTACTGTATCGATACCATACAAATATGAAACAGGAACCATACATGTATGACAGCCATTTAAAATCTTAACTTTTCTTTGTTTATAAGGTTTAATTGATTCTGCATAAATAACATTTAACCCAACCTTATCACATGGGAAAATCTTTTCAATATGTGGTTCTTTTGCTAGAACCCAAAGGTGGAAAATTTCACCCTTAACAATTGAATTATCAATGTAACCTAATTCTTTTGTAATTTCTTCAATTTCATCTCTTGGATAGCCTGGAACAATACGATCAACTAATGTTGAAGTGAAGTGGCAAGCATTTTCAATCCATGAGATAAAATGTTCATCATGTTTTTTAATCTTAGCTAATGAAAGAATACATTTTTTAAGTTCATCTCCATTATTATCGATCAATTCGCAACAAATAAAACTTAATCCCTTATCTTTTGCCCCATTAAATTTTTGATAACGATGTTCTAATAAAGCAAGTACTTTACCAGGGAAAGATTTTGGAGTAACACTAAAATCAATATCGCTTTCATCAAGTGTTATACCAGCTTCAGTAGTATTTGAAATAACAACTTCTAAATCTTCGCTTTCAGCATAGGACAAGAATTTATTATATTCAGTATAAGGATTAATGAAATCATCAAGAACATCAATAACTTCATGTGTTCTAACTACCTTACCATTATCGATACCTTGTAAATATAATGTATATAATCCGTCTTGTTTTGCAAGATCATTAACTCTACCAAATTGAAGCGGTTGAACTACTACAACATGGCCATCATATTTTCCTGAATCATTCATCTTTTGAATAATCCAGTCGACGAATGCTCTAAGGAAATTTCCTTCTCCAAATTGCATTACTTTAATCTTGCTTGTCTTTTTTTCAACAATATTACTATTTAATTCATTCATTTTTGTAATTATCCCCTATTATTAATTAAAATATTAATCTTCATTAATTATATTTTCAGATTTTGCATCGAATAAAACGATGTGATCATATGATACATAAAATTTAAAATCTTCATTAACTGTATATTTTGTAAATGGATTAGTTCTAACGACCATATGATTTTTGCCTAAAAAGCCATAAATATTCAAAGTATCACCTAACATTTCAGAAACTTCAACTTTCATCGTTTCAGAAATATGAGGAGCATCTGTAATCTCTTCAACTGAACAACATTCTGGACGGAAGCCGATAACTACTTCGTCTAATTTTCTTGCATTCTTAAGTATTTTCTCATTATATCCTTTTAAGTCAATAACACTTCCATCCTCTTTTGCAATGAATTTATCTCCATCGATTTTACCATAGATAAAATTCATTTGTGGATCGCCAATAAAGCCTGCAACGAATAAGTTTTGTGGTTTAAAATAAAGTTCCTTTGGTGTACCAATTTGTTGAATGTATCCATCTTTCATAACAACGATACGATCTGCCATTGTCATAGCTTCAACTTGGTCGTGTGTAACATAGATTGTTGTTGCGCCTACCCTTTGATGAATTCTTCTAATCTCCGAACGCATATTAACTCTTTGAATCGCATCGAGATTAGATAATGGTTCATCCATTAAGAAAACTTTTGCATGTCTAATAAGAGCTCTTCCTAATGCAACTCTTTGTTGTTGTCCACCAGATAATGCTTTAGGTTTTCTTGATAAATAAGTTTCGATTCCTAAAATCTCTGCGACTTCTTTAACTCTAACTTCAATTTCATCTTCATCAAAACCCGCAATTCTTAATCCGAATGCTAAATTATCATAAACCGTCATCGTAGGATATAAAGCATAGCTTTGGAAAACCATCGCAATACCACGATCATGTGGTTTTAGATTATTACAAACAGTTCCATCAATTGTTAATGTACCACCCGAGATTGATTCAATACCTGCAATCATACGTAATGTAGTCGACTTACCACATCCAGAAGGGCCAACCATAATAATAAATTCATTATCTTTAATATCTAAATTAAAATCATGAACAGCATGAAAGCCATTATCATAAATCTTATTAATGTTTTCTAGTTTAATTTGTGCCATAAACTACCTCCTAAATATAACCTAAATTATTATATCAAAAAAAAATAACATTCATATTGTGCTTTAAACACAAATAAATGTATAAATCTTAGAAATCATATTATTTATATTGTTTCGTAAATAAATGTATTGTTTTTATATGATTATCTCCTTGTTTTTATTAGAATATTTGTGCTTAATGAATAAATTAAAATGTAATCAATAATTCTATATAAAGAAATAAAGAATTATTATTTTATAAGTAGTATATTATGATATATTCAAAAGGAAGGGGGTATTCTATGGCAAAATCATATAATGAAGTAACAAGAAGAAAAATACTAACCGGAAATATATGGAGTGTTGTTTTATCGATTACTCTTCCTTTATTCTTATACCAATTATTTAACTCGTTATATAGTTTAATCGATGCGATAATGCTTGTTAATATCTCAACTACAGCTTCTTCTGCTGGAGCTCTTTTAGCGCAGGTAAAAACAATGATTTCCTCTCTAGGAGGAGGAATTTCAAGTGGTGCAGCAATATTAATATCAAGGAAATATGGCGCAGGAGATATAGAATCGGCCAAGAAATATGCTAACGTAATGTTTACAATCGAACTTATTATTATTTCCGTCATTCTTTTAGTTTTCATACCCCTAGCCGAACCAATAATGAGATTATGTGGATGCAATGATGAAATAGTAAATATATCAAAAGGTTATTTCCGTTTACAACTTGTCGAACAATGCATTATCTGTCTAAATAACGTTTTTCTAGCAACCGAGAAATCCAAAGGAAATACGAAGATTATTTTTATCGGTAATATTATCATGATGGGGATTAAATTATCACTTAATGCACTATTTGTTTATGGAATAAAAATTGATGATATGATTTATGTTGAACTTGCAAGTATCATTTCACAATTATTCTTATTTATTATGGGTGCTTTCTTTATGTTCAATAAGAAGAATATATTTAGAATTCACTATAAGAATTTTTCTCTAGATAAAGAATATTCTAAAAAAATTTTAATCATATCTCTTCCTCTATTCCTAGGAAAATTTGTAATTAGTCTAGGTAAAGTTACAGTCAATGCAATATGTGCAACGTTCATTGAAGGAGATAAGCTTCTAGTCGGCGCTTTAGGTGTATCCAACAATATTTGTGGGTTAATCACGAATCCTGGTAATGCAATTGAAGATTCAGAATCTAGTATCGTCTCACAAAATCTAGGCAATAGAAATATGAAAAGAAGTATGAAAGTTTTTATAACTTCCGTAATAGTTATCTTCATTTGGAGTTTTATCGGATTTATTTGTGTGAGATTCTTATTTCTCGATCAAATAGTCAATTTATTTACTACTGCAGAAGCGGTTTCCCAAACATACAAAGAACTAATTAAGGGGATTTTCTATTATGATTGTCTTTCAATTCCTTCTCTAGCAGTAAATGCCGTTATATTAGGATTATTATATGGATATGGACAAACAATTCTTGCAACGATCAATAATCTTGTTAGAATCGCAACAAGAATTGGAGTATTATTGATATGTAAAGTCACAATGGATACTTCTAATCTAGAAAATGCTGCAAAAGCTGCAGGTTTATCTATGGGAATATCAAACGTTGTCATTGCAACTTTTGTCACAATCATTCTATTAATATTTTTAATTAAAACTAAAAGAAAAGGATATAAAGGAATGCATTTTACAGATCCTGAGCCAGAGATGATAGAAGTAGATGGAATATTAGTTCGAAAAGATAGCATTAAAGAAGCTTAGGGAGAACACCACTATGGACCAAATAAACTTAAAAGATAAATTCAATATCGACGGAGAAGGAACTCTATCTATATACGAAATAGATAAGGACAAACCATTAATCCTTATTTTTCCTGGTGGAGGATATCATCATCTCTCTCCTAGAGAATCGCTTCCTGTTTCAAATAAATTCAATTCATTAGGTTATAATACTGCAATCTTACGATATAGTGTTTCTCCTTATTCATATCCGACACAATTAAATGAAGCAAATGCTTCTTTAGAATACCTATTAACAAAATTTAAGAAAATCTTTTTATTAGGCTTTTCAGCTGGTGGCCATTTAGCTGGTTTATGTGGAACGGATAAATATTATGATAAGATTTGTGGGATGATTTTATGTTATCCTGTTATTTCCCTACATGAATATACTCATATTGGGACGCAAACAAATCTATTAAAAAACATGAATACAAAAGAAAATCAAATTAAATACTCTATTCAAAATCGAGTTAATAAAAACACATCTCCTTGTTTTATTTGGTGTACTAAAGAGGATAATGCAGTCCCTTATGAAAACTCCATTATAATGAATGAAGCGTTAAAAAAGCATAATATATATTCTGAAATTGTAATTTTCCCTCATGGTCCACATGGAATGGCTCTAGCGGATGATACTGCAACTTCTGATAATCACCTAGATTGTAAAGATGAACTCGTTGCAACTTGGCCATCCCTAGTTGATAATTTTATAAAGAAGGTTATAAAAAATGACTAAAAAAAGATTGATGACAGAAGGAAATATCTATACACGCTTATTGATATTTGCTCTTCCCCTTGTAATTGGATCAATATTTCAATTAACGTATAATCTCTTTGATTATGTCGTTTTAGGTTGGTTTGCAAAAGATCCTATTGCTTCTCAAGCTGCAGTAGGAGCAGCAAATCCAATCATGAATATTTTCATTTCCCTTATATCAGGTTTATGCGTCGGTGCAGGTATTCATACAAGTGAGCTATTTGGAAAAAAAGATAACGACAACTTAAGGCGTCAAATCTCTACTAGTATCATCGTAGGTCTTATCGTCGTAGTTGCATTATCATTACTTTTTATTGCTTTATTAAATCCTATCCTATTTATCTCTAATGTATCTGATTTAAAATTGAAGGAAGAAGTATATCTATATTTATTAATTGTTTCTATTGGCTTTATATTTTCCTTTATTTATAACATTTACGCATCGATTTTAAGAAGTTTTGGTGATTCTCTATCCTCATTATTATTCTTAATCATATCTTGTATATTAAACGTTACGTTCAATATAGTCTTTGTCATCGTATGTAAAATGGAGGTTCTTGGAGTGGCATTAAGTACGATCATATCGCAGTTTATTGCTGCGATAAGCATCGTTATATACGGAAAAATTAAATATAAAGATATATTAGTCTTTAAAAGAAGTGAATACGTCATCGATAAAAAACTATTAAAAATCACCGCTTCTTATGCAATAGCCTCTTGTTTACAACAAATCGTATTATGGGTAGGAAAATACATCATCTCTACTCAAATCAATAAATATGATTATATAACAATCGCAGCCTTTTCAAGTGCAACAAGCATCGACCAGTTCTTTTTTGCTGCAGCACAAAATATCGGGCACGCAAGTGCAATATTCATCGCTCAAAATAAGGGTGCTAAACAATATAAAAGAGCAAAAAAAGGATTCCTTGCCGGCTTATCTATCAATATGGTTTATGGAATAATAATAACAACCATTATTATACTTTTTAATTCAACATTACTAAGTCTATTCATTTCTAATGACCCTCAAATTCAACTTGCTAAGGATAAGGTGATTACGTTAGGTTTAGAATATTTATCCATTATGAGTTTTCTATACCTTTGTCCTTGCTTAACCAATTCACTTCAAAGTTACTTTAGAGGAATTGGAAAACTAAATATTGTTTTTTATTCTACTGCAGTTCAAATATTTTTCCGCGTTTCTTCTGCTATATTATTGATTAATCTAACTAACAAGCCAATGTCCTCAACTGCATATGCAACTGGAATAGGTTGGTTATTTATGATTCTATTTGAATTGCCATTAGTCATATATTATTTCAAAACGAATAAAGAATTAATAAAAGATATATCTATTTAAAAAAAATGGATGGTAGAAATAATTTCACTCATCCATTTTATCTTAAATTTTTACTTTAATGACCAATTTTACAATTTCATCATCGTTTAGTCTTTGACTAGGTAAATGTACATCATCTGGTGTAAACAATGTGAAATTATTCGTATCCATAATAAGGTGATGTCTTAGTGGATAATCGAATTTAATAACATCTTTATCAGGATTATAAGGAGTTTTAACTGCTGTTTGATCAATTTCTTCAAGATAATCATAATAGCAAGCTTCCTTATTTTTTAGTACGATTTGCATATCAAGATGTTCTCTATGTTCTTCTGGAAATGCTTCTCCTGGATTCTTTCCAACGTATACTAATTTTGTAATAGTAATATAATCACCAATTTTAGTTAATCCAACTGGTAAAACTTCTAAATCATTTGAAGTTAAGTAATCGATTGCTTCGTCTAAATGAGCATTCAATCCTTTATATTCTTTTAATTTTGAAATATGTCCGTTAATCATTTATTTTCCCTCGATAATTTTCTTATATGCATCTCTAATCTTTTCTGCGATTACTTCACATTCATCATCAGCGATTTCCACTTTATGTGGATTCATTGAAAAAGTTCCACCCCATTCAAAATCATCCTTATACTTTGGAACCAAATGAAAATGTAAGTGTCCTAAAGTGTCTCCATAAGCTCCATAATTGATTCTATCTGGATGGTACACATAATCAATGCATTTTGCAATATCCGCGACATCCTTCATAAACGCATTTCTTTCCTTTTCATCCAAATCTTTCAATTCTGCGACATGATCGTTACGATAAGCAACAATCATTCTTCCTGGTTTTGATTGCTCTTTAAAAACGATAATTAATGATGTTTCAGTTTTAAAAGCTAAATAACCAAAAGCAGATAATAATTTTCCTCTGCTGCAATATGGGCATGTTTCTAATTTCATATTTTTACTCCTCGAATTTCTATTTATTTAATTTTAATTCAAATAAAAGCAATAGTAAATATTCACTAAGAACAATCAATAAATTTAAACATTTTTTCTTATAAGGTTCTTAGATTTTACATTTTTTTGTCGATGTAGGTCTATAAAAACAATGATTCTTAAATCTCCCTGCATATGGTCCATAGAATTTTGTCTTACATTTTTTCCCTTTTCCGGGAGCATAAAAGAATAAAGCATAAGTCGCAGGATCTGCTCTCCAATATTCTATACATCTAAGTGCATATTTTCTTTCTTTTGCTGTCGCACCTGATTTATATAATTTCGATTTTGTTCCATCGAACGCATTTTTTGCGTTGATTACTTTAGTAATTGTTCTTTGGTTTTTAAATTCATTGCATTTTGCAACAACTCGATTAATCACAACATTACCTACTAGTTGCATCCCGAAAACTCCTTCGCCCACCGCTTCTGCTCTCATGAGTCTTGCAAGCATTCCTAGTTCATTAGTTGAAAAAGAACATCGTGCCATAATATCACCAATTATATATATGAAAAAACATACCCTTCTATGTATCAATGGTATGTTCAAATAATATAAATTATTGTATTTCTGTTAACAATTCACAAAAACGATTTACCCAATCGTCTATATCTTCTTTTTCATAATCAGCGATTTCTTCATATAATTCTTCGATCTCTTTTTTTAAGGTGCGTAATATTCTTTCAATATCTTCGCCTTTATACACATCGATACTTTGCTCGGTAATATCATAAATATTAATTCCGATTACATAATGAACAATACTCGTACTTTTAGTATTCATTTTTTCTACTTCAATCGATGCAAAATCTTCAAATTCAGTATTTAAAATTACAGTTGCATGAGTAGGTTTTAATTGTTTCCACATATTTTTTCTCCTATAGATAAACAAAATCAAATTTCACGTCTTTTTCATCAAGACTAATTAATAGATAAGTACCATTAGTATTATCTCTAGGTCTTGATGTCGAACCTGGATTTGCAAAATAAACTCCTTCAATCTCTTTCAAAAAGTGCGCGTGAGAATGACCGAACAAATAGATGAAGCAATCTTTTTTCTTTACGAATTCAACATCTACTATATTTCTTAGATGACCATGTTCCATATAAATATTACCATATGGAGTATGAATGATTCTTTCTAATGGAAAGGAAGAAAAATAATCGTTATTCCCTTTAACAGAAATAAACGGGCGAATACTTTCTTCATCTAAACAAGAATCACCTAATAAGAGATAATAGTCAGCATCATATTCACTACTTGCAATCTTTCTTAACGTATATAAATCGCCATGGCAGTCGCTTGCTACAACTATTTTCACTCATTACCACCCTAGAAAATAATATAGCATATTCTTTTCCTAATTGTTATAATTTGAGAGAGGAAAAATAAAATGAAAAAATATAAATACCAAGAACTTAGAACATCAGATTCGCAACTAGATACAATTCCATTAAGTGAATACCCACGCCCACAATTCAAACGAGATTCTTATTTATCCTTAAATGGTGAATGGGAATTCACTCATAATAAAAAAGAAGAATTGCCTTTATCATATGATAAAAAGATTATCGTTCCATATTGTGTAGAATCATCTCTTTCTAATATCAAGGAGATTTATGATTCAAATGAGATCCTATTTTATAAAAAAGAGTTTGTCCTCCCAAATGGGTTCAATAAAGGAAGAATTATACTTCATTTCGATGGAGTAGATTGTTACGCTAGAGTCTTCATCAATAAAAAAGAAGTATTCTATCATGAAGGTGGATATATTCCTTTTGAAATGGACATATCTCCATATATAGAAGAAAAAAATATTATTGAAGTATGCGTAAAAGATCCATTAGATGGAATAGAATGTTACGGAAAACAAAAAGATAATAGAGGTGGAATGTGGTACACAAAAGTAAGTGGTATATGGAAATCAGTATGGTTAGAATCTACCTCATTAACCTTTGTCCAAGATGTTAGAATTAATACGACATTAGATTCTGTCTCTTTAAAAATCAATTCAAATGCAAAACAAAAAAAAGTTACTATCTATCTAGATAATAATAAAAAAATAATAAAAGAATTATCAAAAAATGAGATCACAATCTCTATCCCTAATCCGATAAACTGGACGCCTGAAAATCCTCATTTATACTATTTTGACATCGAAGTAGAAGGCGATAAAGTCACATCTTATTTTGCTTTAAGAACATTAGAGATAAAAAATCATAATGGATACAACATTTTCCATTTAAATAATAAACCATATTTCTTTCATGGATTATTAGATCAAGGATATTATCCTGATGGGATATATACTCCTTTTTCCTACTATGAATATGAAAGAGATATCACTCGTATGAAGGAATTAGGATTCAATACTTTAAGAAAACACATAAAGATTGAGCCATTATATTTCTATTACCTATGCGATAAAATCGGAATGGTTGTCTTCCAAGATATGGTAAATAATTCTCCTTATTACTTCTATCGCGATACATTGCGTCCGACAATTATATCTAAAAAAATGAATGATAAAAAATTCAAAGTTCCTTCAAAAAATAAGGAAGTATTCATCCGCACAATGAAAGAAACGATTAATTTACTCTATAATTCTCCTTGCATTTGTTTATGGACAATATTCAACGAATCATGGGGACAATTTGAATCAAAAAGAATAAATGATATCTTACTAACTCTAGATACCTCACGTTTCATCGATGCTACTTCAGGATGGTACGATAACGGTAATTCTCTCAATTCAAAGCATATTTACTTCTTTAAAAAATTCAAGATTAAATACGATGGTAGACCTAGTTATCTTTCCGAATTTGGAGGATATGAATATTCAATAAAAGAACATCGATACAATTTAGATAAAGTATTTGGTTATCGTCATTTTAAATCATCAGAAGACTTACAAAAAGGGATTACAGAATTATATGAAGATAATATCATTCCTTTAAAAGATAAAGGGTTATCTGCATCAATATATACGCAAGTAAGTGATGTTGAAGATGAGACAAATGGTTTATTAACTTACGATCGAAAGGTAATTAAAGTTAACAAAGAAGAGATGAATAGAATTGCCAAAAAACTTACTTATTAAGGGAAAACTGCACAATAGTTGCAGTTTTTTCTATATTATCAAAAATAAAAATTTTCATCTTCCTAATTCATGCTATAATTGGATTAATGGAGAAAACATATGGACGCAATATTTTTTGATTTAGATGGCACATTATGGAATGCCATTCCTCAAATGGTTGATGCATATAATGAAGCGATGAAAGATAATGGATATCATTATTCTTTTGATTATGAAACTGTCAAATCATATATGGGATTAACGCCAGAGGAAACTGCACTTATCGCATTTAAAGACGTTTCATTAAAAGAAGGATTAAGGCTATTTAGAATAATGTATGAACGAGAATTAGTATACTTAAAAAAGAAACCTGGAATTCTTTATCCAAACGTCGAAGAAGTATTAAATACTCTTTCAAAGAAATACCCTTTATATATAGTTTCAAATGCTGATAAAGGTTATATTGAAGCTTTCCTTGAAGGAACAAAACTTGATAAATATTTTAAATCTCATCTTGCAGCTGGAGATACTGGACTAGAAAAATGGCAAAACATTAAATTATTAAAAGAAAAAGAAAACATCGATCGAGTCGTTTATGTAGGAGATACAAAAAAAGATAAAATAGAATCAAATAAGGCAAATGTACTATTTATTCACGCCTCTTATGGATTCGGAGTGATTGATGATGAAAAATATAGAATTAATTCTATCTTAGAATTACCGAAAATGATTGAGTCGTTACTAAAAATCTAAAAAGGAGACATAAAAAATATGGAAAAAGTTTTAAAACTCAATGTCAAAAGAACATGTATCATCGGATTTGCTTTCTTTGGAATTCTTCTCTTATGGCAAATCTACGATTCTTGGTGTCCAACATTCTTAACAGAATTATTCGGTAAAGCAATGTATGGTGAAGCAAAATGGCTTTCCGTAAGAGACTTCAAGAACGCAAAAGAAGTACTTAATGTACAATATTTAGTAGGCATTATGATGGCTCTTGATAATCTTGCAGCACTAATTCTTTTACCGATATTTGGAACACTTTCCGATAAAACAAATACAAGAATTGGAAAAAGAATGCCATTTATTCTAATCGGTACATTCATTTCTGCAATCGCATTCCCTTTTATTCCTGTATTATTTCATTACAATAATTTAATCGGAACTATCTCTGTTATGGCAATTGTTGTTTGCTCAATGATGATGTATCGTAACCCTGCAGTTGCATTAATGCCTGATTTAACTCCAAAACCTTTAAGAAGTAAAGCAAATGGTATTATAAATATCATGGGTTATATGGGAGGATTATTTGCAACAATCACCGGAATTGTCTTTTCCTTATCACAATATCTAAGAGGTTCAAAAGGAGAAGATGGCTTACTTCATCCAAACTGGGCAACAGGCAATATATGGGCTATCGAAGTTCCATTTCTAGTCGCTTCAATATTAATGGTTATTTCTGCAATATTCTTATTTATAAAGATTAAAGAAAATCCGATAAAAGAAGAGATGAAAGAAGAAATGGAAATTGGAGAGAAGCAAGCAGAAGTTATCGATTGTGTAAACGATGATGCTCCAATGACCAAAGCAAATAAAAGAATGCTCATATTAATCCTCTTTGCAGAATTCTTTTGGTTTATGTCAGAAAATGGCATCGGAACATTTATGGGTAATTACACAATCTATTATTTAGAAGCAGATTCCGGTTCTAATATGATAAATACGATTATTGGAGGCGTTGGTAGTGTTCTTGGTTTTGCGCTTGGTGGATATATCGCCGCAAAAATCGGTAGGAAATGGACAGTGATTGGTGGACTTGGCATCACATTACTCTCATACTTAATTTGGATGATTGCTTCATTTACATTCCTTAAAGGAGTCGCAGGAAATGGCTCATTTCCATTTATCATCTATATCATATGGCTCATAAAGGGATTTGGTATGTCACTTGTTCACATTAATTCATTCCCAATGGTTGTAGAATTATGTTCAAGCAAAAAGATTGGAAAATTTACTGGATTATATTATGCTTCCTCCATGGCTGCACAAACTATTACACCTATTGCACTTGGTGCATTACTATTGATTCCAAATTTCGGTTTTGATTTCTTACCAGTATATGCACTCGTCTTTATTACAATATCGTTTATCGTTTTCTTATTCATCACAAACGTAAAATCAAAGAAAACAACGTTTGCAAAAGGATTAGAAGCATTTGATACTGAGGACTAATATGAGAAAAGAAAAAATATTAAATAAAATTAATCCTTTATTCTTAAAAGGAATATGTCATCGAGGTTTACATAATTCCGAATTCATAGAAAATGGACTCAAAGCATTTCAAAATGCATTAGAACATAATATGGCAATTGAATTAGATATTCATCTTACTAAAGATAATGAATTAGTTGTCATTCACGATTCAAAACTTGAAAGAGTAACAGGAAAAAAAGGTATTGTAGAAGATTTGACATTGAAAGAATTAAAGGATAATTATAAATTATTGAATGGAGAAACAATTCCTTCTCTTGATGAAGTATTAACTTTAACTAATGAAAAAATACCTTTAGTAATTGAACTTAAAGTCTTTAGAAAGAATTATGTTTCTTTAGCAAAGAAATTAAAAGAAAAACTCAATAATTACGTCAAAAACAAAGGCAATTACCTATTAATTTCTTTTGATCCACGCGCTCTATTTCAATTTAGAAAAGAAGGATACGTTAGACAATTATTAGTTACTTCAGAACCAAAGTTCCGATATGTATATCATTTTAGACATTTCTTTGAAGGAGTTGATTTAGATTATAAGTTATTCGAGAAAAAAAGAGTGCGTAATTATTGTAAAAAACACTTCTCAAATGTCTGGACTATTGAATCTAAAGAGATGTTTGAAAAATTCATACCATTAACTGATTGTATAACATTTCAACATATCGATATCGAATTTATTAAAAGCATAAAATAAAAATAATAAATCATAAAAAATGTACCATATGTAGATTATCCATCCATCATGATACATTTTTATTTTATAAATAATGTTTAGTTTCTATCTTTTTGCACTTTTTCTTACAAAGAATGTTGGGATTAATGCGATTAATCCAACAATTGCTGCAGCTAGGAAAATCGTGAATGGAGGAGTAAATGATTCTCCATTATTTCCCATTGCATCCATTCCAAGAATAAGAGAAATGATTGGTCCTATGATCATTGGAATCAAAACTGTAAAACACATTCTAATACCTTGGAATCTACCTTCACAGTTTTGAGGAATATTGTCTTGGAAATTAGCGTTTAACATTCCAAGCATTGAAAGAAGTCCTCCCATCATTAATACTCCTCCAACATATAAAATAATCATTTTAACAATTCCATCGAAATATTGAATGACAAAGAATGATGTGATACCAACAATGGTGGTAACTAATAACGGAATATAGAAATGTTTCCTACCATATTTATCACTTAAGAAGCCAATTATTCCTGTTACTAAACCAGCTCCAACTATGATAACCGCCATAGGAATGACAAATCCATCTCCTAAACCTAATGTAATATTTAAAAAGTTAATTAAATACGAAAAGAAAGTTTGTTGAGAAATACCAACAATGCAAGCCGCAGCTAATGTTATGTATGCAATTCTATTCTTTTTAATGACTTCTAACTGAAATCCATAAAATAAATCTTTAGTAGATATGCATGTTTTTTGAACCTTACTAGAATCTTTTAAGACAAATAAAGCAATGATACCAGAAACGATTGGAATAATGCCTAATATTACAAAGAATAAAGCATTTGATTCATTATTCTTATTATATAATCCACCTAACCCAATAAATACAACTACTACGGCAAGAAGTGGCAATGTAGAAAGAATACCATTGATTCTTCCTCTATTTGTTTCATCAGTATTATCTATAACCCAAGCATTAAATGCTGCGTCGTTTGAAGTTGATCCAGCAACAGTCATAAAGCAATCGAAAGCAATTAATCCAACTGCGACTAAAGCGATAAGACTCATCTCCACTTTCATCGGAATTAAAGCAAATAACATAATAGTTACGCCCCATATTATATATCCAAACGCGATAAATGGTTTACGCTTACCTGCTTTATCTATTAATCCTCCTGCAATAATAGTAGTTATCGTTGCAGTTAAGGCAGATAAAATAACCATAAGAGTCGTAACGATATACGATAAATCACTTCTTCCTGAATTTGCGAATACATCTTGTGCAAAGGTTGCAAAATACATATTTTCAACTACCCATGCAATTTGTCCAATTAATCCAAAAAGTATCGCAGAAAACCATATTCTTCCACCTAGTGAATTAGATTTATTTTTCTCCATATTTGTCTTCTCCTTTTCATTTTAATTATAATCAACAATTTTCTTGCTGACAATAAAAGAAAAACAGGCACTATGAAGTGCCTATTATAATTAATCATTATTATCTTCGTCATTAACTGTATCAACTTTTGTCCAATCTTTTGGAGTATATCTTGTCTTTTTAACAGTTACATTTTCACAAGCCATTGCAATTAATTTTGACGCTTTTCTAAACGATAAAGGTGATTTTACTTTTACAACTAATGGTGTCTCAACGAATTTCTTTTTTCCAGAAGCATCTCTTTGATGGTAAATTGCAGAATCAACGGAGAATGGGTCTAAAGCTAAATATACTTTTAATCCTTTTCCTGCGACAATAATCTTACCAATTAGTTTTCCTTCAAAACGGAAAGCATCGTTTGTTTTACTTACTCTCGTATGTACCTTTCTATAAGATAAAAATAAGTTTTTTAAATCTGAATATTGTTGGACTAAGTCTTGATCTGCAGCAATAATGCGATCTAAAAAAGTTCTTCCTGGATAAATCTTTTCTCCATCTGGACCAATAATGAATACTGGTTTAATATTTGGTTCACCGTTTCCCATATCTACATCCTCTTTTGCCAATGATAAGTACGACATTC
Source organism: uncultured Caryophanales bacterium (assembly GCA_945873815.1). Classification (GTDB taxonomy): domain Bacteria; phylum Bacillota_I; class Bacilli_A; order RFN20; family CAG-449; genus UBA3210. The sequence goes on along the minus strand of CAMCEE010000002.1, from coordinate 88,216 downwards.
TTTCATCATTTCTTGGGGTAAGAAATAATGTTGAAAGTTCAATTCCCCTTAATGTTTCGGCTCTTTTTTCTTTCGTATCTATATTATCTACTTTACAATCAACTTTTTCAACACTTTCATTATCTATATTTGTTTTATCGTTAAAAATGTCTTTTTTTAAAAAAATATCCTTAATAAAAGAGAAATTTATCATACCAAAATAATTTATGTAAAATGCAAAACTTAGAATGTAAAAATACGCTGAAATAGATTGTAATAGTTCTTTTTTAATAAGTGGTGGTGGAGTTATGATGTTCCCCCTATAGAATGAAGTGATGTACAAGCAAAAAATGAAATACAAAAGTACTAAATAATAATTATTCTTTTTATTTCTATATGATAGGATGCTACAAATAATACTTAAAAAAATCAAAAAATAGAATAAGACAAAAAGAATATAATTTTTTTCTTTCAATACAATAATGTCTAAAAACTTATTAAGTAATAAGATAATTGAGAATAAAGCGTTATCTATATCATTTATTCTATATAATTCAATCAATGCAAATAATGTTAATGCAGTAAACCATAATGCACATATAATCTTCATGTATTTTTTCATCAGTTTCCTCTTTCTTATAAAAATACAACTGCTTATTTTACTGCTTTTAATTTTTTGTTATTTCTTTTTACTTTTATCTTTTACCTTGATTCCTTTCGATTTCAATAAATCGATAGCTTTCTCCATCTCTCCTTCCTCAAACCCTTTTTTCTCAATGATATAAATTTGATTGGAAGATATAAATACAAAAACGTAATCATCATCACATATTACATGATATATGGAACTATATTTTATGCTTCCTGGAGAAGTTTGTGTTTTCGATTTAAATGTAAAATCGATTTGCCCATCTTTAAATTCGTAATCGTATGAAGCATTCCCCATAGTCCCTTCATACATCTTAAATGTGCGATTGATTTGTCTAGTCGATAATAGTTTCAAGATAAATGGATACGCTACAACAAGAACTGAAGTAATGATTGCAAAAGTCCATGATTTTTGAAGATATAATATAACATTAATCACTATTAATCCAACCCAAGCAGTAGCAACCATTAATAATGATGATTGCGCGTTCACCTTATTCATTCTAATATACCCCTCTTTTGTAAAAACAGAGTGATTTTTTATGCAAATATTTTTTGTAGGAGTAACCCCATCCATCATAAGGATTTCATCAATTCCTTCAGGTTCTAATTCATTTTGTTCTTTTTTGTCCATATATTGTTCTCCATAAGATTAATTTTATTTTATATGAATATATTAATTATATCACTAATATTTTTGTTTTTGGAAAGTATTAACTGTTCTAAGAATTTTCATTGTGCTTTGAACACATTTTGAAGTGTTAATAAACAGGTTTATTATGAATTATTGAATACAAACTCTTTGGTGTGATAACATAAAATTGATTTTGGGTTTAAATCTATATTACCCAAAAACTAAATAAATTTGGTCAAAATACCAAGAAAATTAAAGAAAAGGAGATTAATAAAATGGGTGTTAAAATCGTAGAAACTAGTCTTCGTGATGGGCACCAATCCTTATTTGCAACGCGTATGACAACTGAAGAAGTCGTCTCTGTCGCTAAAGAGATCGATGACGCTGGATATCACGCGCTAGAAGTATGGGGTGGAGCTACTTTCGATGCTTGTCTAAGATTTCTCAATGAAGATCCATGGGAAAGATTAAGAGCGATTAAGAAAGTATGTAAAAAGACAAAATTACAAATGCTATTTAGAGGACAAAATATACTAGGTTATCGTCATTATTCCGATGATGTAGTAGATATGTTCGTTAAAAAATCAATTGAAAATGGAATCGATATCATTAGAGTATTCGATGCATTAAACGATATTAGAAATCTAAAGCAAGCAGTTATTTCAACAAAGAAATATGGTGGATCTTGTCAAATTGCTTTATCTTATACTACTTCGCCTATTCACACAATTGATTATTACGTTAATCTAGCTCAAGAAATAGAAAAATTAGGTGCTGATTCATTATGTATTAAAGATATGGCTGGTGTTTTATTACCAACTGATGCTTACAAACTCGTTAGCGCATTAAAGAAAAACACTAATTTACCAATCGAATTACATTCACACTGCACTGGTGGCATTTGTGAATTAACATACGCTGAAGCAATTAGAGCAGGCGTCGATATCATCGACTGTTGCTTATCACCATTATCAAATGGTACTGCTCAACCTTCTACTCAAGCATTTAACACTTGCTACAAAGGAACAAAATATGATCCTAAACTCAATCCAGTAGCTTTAAATGCTGCATCTGATAAATTAGGAAAGATTAGAGATAAATACTTAGCAAATGGGCTACTTAATCCTAAATCATTATGCATTAATCCAAACATCTTAACTTATCAAGTTCCAGGAGGTATGCTTTCAAACTTAATGAAACAATTACAAGATCAAGGTCAAATTGATAAACTTGATGAAGTATGCAAAGAGATTCCTAATGTCAGAAAAGATTTAGGTTATCCTCCACTTGTTACTCCTTTATCCCAAATGGTTGGAACTCAAGCAGTATTAAATGTTCTTACCGGTGAAAGATATAAAATGGTTCCTAAGGAAATCAACGACTATCTCCATGGTAAATATGGTAAAGCTCCTGCAGAAATCACTTTAGATCCAGCGATAGTTAAAAAGATTGTTGGAGATGATGAAGTAATCACATGCCGTCCAGCTGATTTATTAGAACCTGAATTTGAGTCATTAAAAGAAAAATATAAAGGCCTAGCAAAATCCGACGAAGATGTCTTATCTCTAGCACTATTTGAAAAAGTTGCCGCTGAATATTTAGAAAAGAAATATTCAAAAGCAGAAGTTTCAGAAGAAGAATGTGATGAAGTAGAAGAATTCAACGTCATTCTAGGAGGTAACTAATTATGATAAACTTTTTAGTCGATAAAACTGAGCACATGGATGTTGGAACAGGAGCTATATACTCCATCGTTGCAATATTAATGGTATTCCTAATCTTATTAATCATTATTGGTATCACAACATTAGTTTTCAAACTTACAGGTCTCTTCGAATTAAAGAAAGAACTTGATGCAAGTAAGAAGCAAAATAATAATGTTCCTCAAGTATCTAGTACGAATAATGAAGTCTCAATCAAAGATGATGATATGATGGCTGCGGTTCTAGTTGCAACTATCGATTATCGAAAAGAAATCAATAAAGACGTTAGAGTCGTCAATGTTAAAGAAGTCAAATAAGGAGATTAAAAAACATGAAAAAATATAGAGTTAAAGTAAATGGAAAAGTTTACGAAGTTGAATTAGAAGCAGTTGAAGAAGTTTCAGGAACAATCGAAGCTCCAAAAGCTAGTGCACCTGTAGCAAGTGCACCAGTAAGTGGCGGAAAAGCAACAATCGTTGCACCAATCGGTGGTAAGGTTCTTGATATTAAAGTAAATGTTGGTGATTCTGTCAAAAAAGGTCAAGTAGTATGCATTATCGAAGCTATGAAACTTGAAAATGAAGTAGTATCAAATGCTGATGGAGTTGTCACTGCAATTAAAGCAACTAAAGGCGCAACAGTTGCTAACAAAGATGAATTAATCATTTTAGGTTAATATGTTAGAACTCATTGAAAATTTTTTAAATAGCACAGGTATAGTAAACTTCTTTACAGGCGATGGGTGGATGAATCTCATAATGATTTTTATCGGGATTGTATTCCTCTATTTGGCAATCAAAAAAGGGTTTGAACCATACTTATTAATACCTATTGCTATCGGTATGATTCTTGTTAACATCTTCCCTAACGTATATATTGATTACAATATGTATGATAAGACAGGACAAATCATTGGAACATATACAGATTTAGCTGAGATTCCTTCACATCAACGTGGATTACTCGGCGTACTTCACTTAGGTGTAGAATATGAATTATACCCTTGTTTGATCTTTATCGGTATCGGCGCAACTACTGATTTTGGTCCATTAATTGCAAATAAAAAGACAATGCTACTTGGTGCTGCAGCTCAAATTGGTATTTTCGCAGCATTCTTAGGTGCTTTAGCACTTGCTCAAACTGGTATTCCTGCTCTAAATTTCACAGTCGGTGATGCTGCAGGTATTGGAATTATCGGAGGGGCTGATGGTCCTACTGCCATCCTTGTTTCAAATAAATTAGCAAGTCCAGAATTAACTGCAGGAATCGCTTTAGCCGCTTATTCATATATGGCTTTAGTTCCAGTTATTTTCCCACCAATAATCAAACTACTTACAACAAAAAAAGAAAGACAAATCAAAATGGAAACATTACAAGAAGTTTCTAAAAAGCAAAAGATTTTCTTCCCAATTATTGTTACATTGATTTGTTGTATTCTTGTTCCTTCATGTACTCCATTAATCGGATGCTTAATGTTTGGAAACTTAATAAAAGAATCTGGAGTTGTTCCAAATCTTGTTAATACAGCTTCAAACGCATTATTATACATTTGCACAATCTTACTTGGTTTATCAGTTGGTGCAACATCAATTGGAACTACATTCTTACAACCAAAAACACTTATGATTTTCGTTTTAGGTATTACTGCATTTATCATCGCTGCAGCGTGTGGTTTACTAGGTGGAAAGCTGATGTGCAAACTCACCAAAGGAAAGGTCAACCCAATGATTGGTGCAGCTGGAGTTTCCGCTGTTCCTATGGCAGCTCGTGTCGTTCATAAAATTGGTCAAAAAGAAGACCCTGAAAACTTCTTATTGATGCATGCGATGGGACCAAATGTTGCCGGAGTAATCGGTTCTGCAGTCGCAGCTGGTATTCTCCTTTCAATGATTGGATAATAGATGTTTAATTGCATTTATTTTGAAGAATTAGATTCCACGAATTCTTATGCAAAAAGGAATATCGATTCTCTAAACAATTACGATGTAATAATTGCAAATAATCAAACTTCGGGACGAGGTAGATTATCTAGAAAATGGCATGCAGATAATAAAAGTCTAACATTCTCCATTGTGATTAAAGATACAAGAATAATAAATGATTTTGCTAGCTTATCATTATTATCCGCAGTTGCAATATATAATACATTAATTAAATACGTGCCAAACGTTTCATTAAAGTGGCCAAATGATGTAATTGTTAATAATAAAAAGATTTCGGGAATTCTAATGGAAGCAGTATCTTTTAACGAATTATCTTCCCTAATTCTTGGAATTGGAATCAATGTAAATAACGATTTTTTTCCTGAAGGATTAGATGCTACATCCTTATATATTGAATTAGGTCATTCAATAAATAAAGATTTAATTCTAAATGATTTTTTACTCAATTTTGATTATTTGATTAATGAGAATATAAAAGGAAATAAAATCTATTTAAAAACCTTTAGAAATAATAACTATTTGCTCAATAAAAAAGTTGAAGCTAATATTAATAACAAGATGCAAACAGTTATAGTTAAAGATATCTTAAATGATAATCGAATTGTTGTTTCTATAGGAAAAAAAGATTACGCCCTATCAACTGGTGAATTATCGTTTCATAAAGATAAATAAAATTGTTAAGCCTATGATTTAATAGGCTTTTCTTTTGGATTCTTTCTAAAATAATTAATGTTAATAACTTCAAATAGGTAAAATACTTTCATATATTGTCAATTATCGATATCCTATTTTATAATATGAAGGAAGAGGGTAAAATAATGAACTTTGCAATTATTCTTGCTGGAGGAATTAGTTCTAGAATGAATAGTAATATTCCAAAGCAATACATCAAAATCAATGATAAACCAATGATTATGTATTCAATCGAGACTTTTCAAAAAAATAGTCAAATTGATAGAATCATTGTTGTTGCAAAAGACCAATATCACGAAACAATAAAATCATATTGTTCAAAGTATGGAATTACAAAATTAGATAATATTGTATCTAGTGGTTCTTCACGTCAGAATTCAGTCAATAACGCTCTTTCTTATCTAAAAGAAAAAAAGATTAGTGAAGACGATATTGTTTTAATTCACGACTCTGCAAGGCCTTTAGTAAGTCAAAAAATAATAGATGATAATATATCTGAATGTATGAAGACTGGTAGTGTAGTTACTGCAGTATCTGTAAATGATACAATATTTATTTCAGATGGTTGTAAAGTGGATGCCCCCCTTGAAAGAAGCAAGTTAAAAGCAAGTCAAACCCCTCAAACATTCACTTTTAAAATCATTCTAGATGCATATGAGAAAAATCTAGATGAATCAGTTACCGATGATGTACAAATGGTTTTAAAAAATGGTATTAGTGTAAGTATTGTAGATGGAGACAAGAATAATTTTAAAATCACAACAGATAACGATATATTGTTATTAAAAAATATACTTGATTCCTCTAAATAAGTAAAATATATAAAGATATATTGATTGACTACTAATCTTCTATTTATATTTGATTAGTAGATTTTTTCGTATTCAATATTATATAAGCGTAAAATGCTCGATGATATCTCTTACAGCTCCTTCTCCTCCGTTCTTTGAAGAAACGTAATTTGAAATCTTCTTTATCTCTATAGATGCATCATTAGGACAAGCCTTGTAAGAGCATTTTCTCATACAATCAAAATCATTCATATCATCACCAATATATAATACTTCATCATATGAAATATTTAACGAATCAATAAGTGCATTTAAACTAAAAACCTTATCACTGCTTCCTTGTATTACATAATCCACATTAAGTTCTTTTCCTCGAAAAGAAACGCAATTAGATTTTCTTCCTGTTAGAATACAAGTTATTATCCCTGATTCTCTTACTTTTTTTATTGCATATCCATCTTTGACATTAAAAGCTTTATATTCATCTCCATTATTACTCAAATAAATCTTTCCATCTGTCAATGTACCATCAACATCCATTACAATCAACTTAATCATATTATTCATATAAAGACGGAGTAATAAATTCTATCTCCACCTCATCCTTTCTTTCATTAATAAATTTTTTATAAAAATTATTTCTTGCATGAGCTTGAAAGCCACTGACTGGACGACGATAAAATGGATCATAATAATTCTCATTAATATCGTTAGAAAAGCCATCTAATCCAGCAAGATAAATCTTCTTAACATTTAAAAACCCAAGGAGATTCAAACAAATTACTGCGCTGGAATCTCTTGTATGACCATCATCTTCTACCACAATCCATTTTTTATAATCAACTACAGTTATTCTAGAAGAAGATACTTTTGCTAAAGAAGAAGGAACAATAATATTCATTTTCTTATTAAGTGCTTCACGATAAGCATCCATTCTAGTAGTAATAATATAATCGCTTTTTTCAGAAGTAATATTCAAAGTTATGACAAGGATATTTTCCTTTTCTTTTAATTCATCAATCTTTTCTCTATATTTGTTGATTGATTTACCTGGAGCGATAACTAACACTTCTTTTCCTTTAAATTTATTTTTTAAATCTAATAGAATCTTTTCATCATCATACGTTTTTGACGCATTATATAACCTGTATAATTGTTCTGCGTATTCCTTATCAAAAGAGATTTTTTTATCTTCATCGATTAATGTTAACAATTCTCCTACCTGTTCAATTGGTAACATATGTTTACTATAAAAATGTGAAGCATAACTAGGGGTGCAATGATTTATACTAGATAAATAATATTCAACAGCATATCCCCAATAGAATTCAGAATGCAATTGATTGATTACTTTATCAATAACCTCAATCAAAGGATTAATATTAAATTTACATTTACAACATAAATTCATATGTTCGAGCAATAATTCTGTATTAAGATTCCCTGCACCTTTTCCCATTCCCATAATGGAAGAATCTATCATGATATCTCTATTTGTTTGATAATCGATTAAAGATATTGCATTACTATAAGATAATTGAAGGTTATTATGTGAATGAAAGCCTAAAGCAATCCCTGGTTTTAGATGATAATCAACTAAAAAGATTAATCTTTTCATCTCATTTGCTCTCATCTCTCCAAAACTATCGACAACATAAAATCCTGATATATCACTTATCTCTCTATTAATCGTATCAATGAAGTCAATAAGTTCTTTATCACTATATCTTAATGTCAGCATAGGTTGAACGTAACACTCATATCCAAGAGAAATAATATGTTTAATTGAAGGAATAACATTATAACAATCCTTTTTATGAAAACATAAACGAATCCCATCAATTCCATCATCTTTTCTTGGTTCTAATTTCATGACATCATACTTCAGATAATCAATCATTGCAACATACTTAATCCCATCCTTTTTCTTTTTTAAGAAATGGTTGTATATTACTTTTTCATTTATGAATTGAGTACGTCCTCTTTCTGTTCCATTACGTTCATCAATATAACCAAGTTCAATGTAATCTACCTTTGCTTCTTCTAAAGAAGAAAGAATTAGATTCATATATTTCTCACCAAAATTAAAATTATTAACGCATCCACCATCACGTAATGTAACATCTAACACTTTTATGCTCATATTATTATAGATCCTCTACATTTAGCATTGCTTTAGCTAATTCAAAATCTTCTGGATTATTTATATCAACAGCTTCTTTATATGTTACAGTTTTTATATATGGATGAACTCCAATACGTCTATGATATTTTAAGAAAACCTCTTTTTTAAAAACATATACTCCGCTTGTTTCACGATATATAGGTTTAATATCTTGACTTCTTGGTAAATTAGTCGCATCGAAATTTAGTGGTTCTCCGTCTTGCCATAAAAAATCTTGTATTACTGAAGCGCAAAACGCTGAATCATATTCTTCATTCACTACCTTTTCAATGCATTCTTTAATTGTACTAGTCTTAATAAAAGGCGCAGTTGCATGAGCAAAAACATATATATCTGCATCGACTACATTAAGAAAAGAAGAAAATATTTGCGAAAAATTAGAAGTAGGAAGATCCAATTCCTTTTCTCTTTTAATAAAATTTATTCCCTCTGGCAAATATTTTATAATTTCTTCATTTGAACAATAAACGTTAATCGAATCGCACATATTAACTTCTTTTAATGCATTCAATTGATATTGAAGTAAAGGTTTATCTCCAAGAAGCATTACATTCTTTCCAGGTAGTCTTTCATTTTTTAATTTAATCGGCATTATTCCAACAATTTTCATAATCTGGTCTCCTCTTTTTTCAATACTTCTTCTAAAGAAATTCGAGGAAATAATTCTAGCATTCCTCCACGTGTTGAATTATATACTTTTAATTGATTATTTCTCTTTTCCAAGTGATATTTAATCGATTTCCAAGATATTAGTACATGTTCTCCACCATTCTTTGATACCTTAATCAAAGGCTTATAACTTGCTAAATCTGAGTGTTGCTTTGGTAAAGAATAGTTACAGTCCGCGCCAATGACATATACTTCATTAAACCCCATATATTGAATTATTTGCATAACTGAATATATGCAACTAGTGCCATCTGCAATCCATTTATTAATATCATCAGACCACCCTAAACGAGTTTTCCCAAAAGAAAAATAATTGATCATATGTCTAAAATAATTACTTCTAAATGGATAAGCATTTTCTTTTTTTATTTCTGCTTTTAATCCATTCCGTGAATAAAATAATGGGCAATTCATATCTGAAGATTCTATTTCTTTCCCCATCTTTTTATAAATCAATACATCAGTCAAAACATAATAACTTGGTCTCCAAGATGTCTTAGAAAATAATTTGAAGCAAGAGTTAACTGCAAATGTAGTTTCATCTTTCAACATTTCAACATCCTCAAGCGTCAAACTCGGACCAGTCAAAATAACAAAACAACGTTCCCCTTTATGAATATCTTTGAATTTTGATAAATCCGCGTATCGATTTGACATGATTCCTCCTATATAATTATATATAATTATACCAAAACAAATCTTACCATTTTTCAAATAAAAAGACAAGTTGTCGTATCTAAACAATCTTGTCACTATAATAAAATTTCCGCAAGAAGCTTTTGTTCAATTTCTTTTTCACTACACTCAAGAACGATTGATAATTCACCAAGAACCTTAAGCCGTGATTTCTTAAAAAAGTCAATATCGATAATCTTTAGATTTTTGTTATTCTTTTCTAAAATTCTTTGCCTTTCATATAACGATTTCAGTACAATACAAGAATCGATAATATTCTTTGAGAAAAGGAGTTCTGAAAATCTTTTCTTCCTATCTTTAATGTTTTCGTTCCATTCTGTTTCTATCTCACTAAAAGAAGAAAGTAAATCAATCGCTTCGTCTTTTGAGATTAAATAACGTAATAGTTCTTTCGATTTTGATTCAGGAACATAGACTACTAACGAACTATTATGATCTAACGAGAGGTATGATTTGAGAGAATAATACCTTTGATTACCAAGACCACAGTCCATCAAAATGATGTCATCGATAATAAAAATTCCAGAATGAGTATGCACAACTATATCATTAATTTTGAACGTAATGCATCCCCCCTTACAAGCAAATAATACCATAATCTAGGCGAAATTGTAAGGAAAATTAATTTTATTTTCAATTCTAGTTTTTCTCAAATTGTGAAAAATATAGTTGTTTATAAAATCCATTTAACGCTAATAATTCATTATGATTTCCCTTTTCGATGATGTTTCCATCTTTCATAACTAAGATTACATCAGCATTTTGAATTGTTGATAAACGATGAGCAACAATGAATGAAGTTCTATTCTCCATCAATTTATTAAATGCCTTTTGAATTCTTATTTCCGTTCTAGTATCAATAGATGAAGTAGCTTCATCAAGAATTAGAATTTCCGGTTTGCATAACATGATTCGAGTGATACAAAGAAGTTGTTTTTGACCTTGCGATAAATTTCCTCCATCTTCGTTAATCATCGTATTCAATCCATCTTTCATTTGCATAATAAAATGATATGAATGAGCTTCTTTACAAGCTTTAATAATCTCTTCATCAGTCGCATCTCCTTTACCAAGAATAATGTTTTCTCTAATGGTGCCTTTTTTTAGCCACGTTTCTTGTAATACCATACCAATAGAACTACGCAATGACTCTCTTTTTAAAGATTGAATGTTGTATCCATCAAGAGAAATGCTACCATCATTAACGTCGTAGAATCGCATCAATAAATTAATTAAAGTAGTTTTGCCACACCCTGTTGGACCAACTAAAGCAACAACGGTTCCTTTTTTTATCTTTAATGAAAAATCCTGAATCAATGGTTTTTCTTCATTATAAGAAAAATATACATTTTGAATGTCAAATTCTCCTTGAGGATTATCTATAACCTTCCCCTTTGAATCATCGCTTTCTTCCTCTTGATTAATAAGTTCGAAAATACGAGAAGAACATGCCAATGCATTTTGAAGTTCAGTAATAACGCTTGATATATCATTAAATGGTTTTGTATATTGATTTGCATAATTAAGTAATGTTGACATATTTCCAACACTTATCGTTCCTCCAATAACATTAAATGCCCCAATCAAACATACTATCGCATAAATGATTGCATTAATGAATCTCGTTGATGGATTAGTAGTTGAAGAATAAAAATTTGCTTTTAATGAGCAAGCGTATAGCCTTTCATTTATCTCATCAAAAGTTATTTCATTTTCATCTTCATGCGAGAATGCTTGCACTACTTTTTGATTATTAACCATTTCTTCAATAAAGGATGTTTGTTCACCCCTAGTCTTCGATTGAAGAAGAAACATAGAATGAGTTTTTGTTGCAATGAATTTTGCAACGAAAAGACTTAATGGTGAAAGAACAATTACTACAATAGCAATCTTCCAAGAAATCACAAACATAAAACCAATTGTTCCCAATATCGTAATAACCCCACTAAATAGTTGAGAGAAGCCTAATAACAAGCCATCTGAGAGTTGTTCTACATCTCCAATAACATTTGATAATATCGCCCCAAAAGGATGAGTATCAATGTATTTTAAAGGTAAATGCTCTATCTTAATCATCGCTTCATTTCTAATATCACGCGATATATTAAAAGTTAATGAATTATTGATATTGGTCATAACAAACTGCGCAAGAGCACATAACACAATAGATATAGAAATCCTAATAAGATTAAGAGAAATCCTCTCAAATTCAACATCATTTTTTCCAACAATTAAATCGATTGATTCACCAATCCAAAAAGGTATTGCAAGTTGTAAAAACACAATTAAAATAGCAAGAAGCAAACTTAAAGAAATCAAATACCAATACTTGAATAAGAAGAAGCTAAGTTTTTTATTTTTCATCATGCTTTTCCTCCTTTCTTACCTGTGAATAGTAGATTTCTTGATACTCAACACAAGAATTCAATAATTCTTCATGTGTTCCTTTACCGACAATTTTTCCTTCATCAAGAACAATAATTAGATCAGCATCTTGAATCGAACTTGTCCTTTGAGAAACAATAAATACAGTAGGTTTATAAGATAGTTTTCTTATCGCACTACGGAGTTTAAAATCAGTAAGATAATCTAGTGCGCTAGTAGAATCATCAAGAATAAGAATTTCCGGTTTACGAGTTAATGCACGCGCTATTGAAAGGCGTTGTTTTTGTCCACCCGAGAAATTTGCACCATTTTGTTCAACGCATCCATCAATTCCTCCTTCTTTTTTACTTACAAAATCCATTGCTTGAGATACTTCTAATGCTTCAATTAAATCATTTTCACTCGCATTCGCATTTCCCCATAACAAATTAGATCTTATTGTTCCTCTAAATAAAACTGCCTTTTGAGGAACAATACCAAATCTCATTCTCAATTCTTCATCATTGTATGAATTGACATTTTTTCCATCAAGAATAACTTTCCCCTCAGTGGCATCGTAAAAATGTGGTAATAAATTAATAATGCTAGTCTTACCAGAACCAGTACCTCCAATAATACCAATGATTTGACCTTTTTCTACTTTAAAATTAATATTCTCTAAAGCTTTTTCATCACTGCCAATATTATATTGTAGTGAAACATTCCTATATTCAATGAAGGATGAATCATCAACTTTTTCTTCTGTATATTTAAGATTTGGATTTAAAGAAAGAACATTATCAATTCTATGTCCACATGCAATTGATTTATTTATTGTAATAACTAGATTTGCTAGTTTTATTAATTCAACTAGAATAATAGATAAGTAATTATATAAAGCAACGATATTACCTTGAGATAATACACCTCCATCAACCTTTATTGCACCAAAATAAATCAATAGAATTATACCAAAATTCACAATAACATAAGTTAATGGATTCATAAGACTAGATACAAATCCAACTATTTTTTGAGAAGATACTAAATCTCTATTTTTATTTTTAAATTCTTCAATCTCCGATTTCTCTTTTGCAAAAGCACGAATAACTCTTGCTCCTACTAAGTTCTCTCGAGTAGATAAAGTAACTTCATCCAATCTATTTTGAACTTTTTTATATAGAGGAATGCAAATAAACATTATTCCAAGAACGACTAATAAAAGAAGCAAAATAACGCCTAAAAATATAAGTGCAAGATTGACATCAATTAAAAAAGCCATTATAAGCGCGCCAAAAACTACGATTGGAGAACGTAAAAATAATCGCAATGTCAAATTCACACCCACTTGAACTTGGTTTACGTCATTCGTCATAATAGTAATTAAGCTTGATGTTCCTATTTCATCTAACTGTAAATAAGATAATCCTTGAATTTTCGAATAAACATTCTTTCTCAATTTAGATGATAACCCTACTGCTGCTTTAGCATTAAAAAATTGTGCAACAATAGAAAAAACAAATCCTATTAATGCTACTACGATAAGAAGAATAGACATTGCTATTATCATTTTTTTATTTGGTGTGTCAGCTTTAATTCCTTTATCAATTATATAACTTACAATTAAAGGAACCAATAATTCTAGTAAAGCTTCAAACAACTTAAATAGAGGTCCTAATACAGTTTCTTTCTTGTAATATTTTAGATTGCTTAATACTCTTTTCACAGTTTCACCTCTCAATTATTATACATCGTCAGTTTATATAAAACATTTTATTTCATTCTATTTCATAAAATAAAAGCGAGATTTCTCTCACTATTTATCAATTTCATCATTTATAAGAATATATGCGCTTTTTCGATTTTCTTCTCCTCCATAGATGAGTTCGATATTCACATACTTTATACCATCAATAGTTAATATCTTTGTTTTTAATCTCCTTTTTTTATTATTATCGTAATTGTTTACAATATTGGATGCTTCAAAATAATCAGAGAAACTTCTTCGATATTCAATATCAACGCATTGAATTGCACTTTGATATAAATCACTATATAATCCTTCTTCTTCAATCTTTACATACGTTTTATTCTTCCAACAGCATCTATAATCCATAGTATCTAAATCAACAAAAATATTAATTCTATATTCAGATTTCATGATGCTTAACAATTCTCTCATCACTAATTCTTTTTGAATCTCTTCGTCAATATTCTCAAAAGTAAACAAAATATATCTTTCCTCAGATGTGCCGAATTTCGATGCAGTTACCTTAACCCATTGATATGTCCAATCAATGATTCTTCTAAATTTAATACTTTGCTTATCATCGATATTCGTTAGTGTTTTATCCAATCTTTTAATATCAAAGAAATCTTCAATCTTTTTATAATCATCTGGATAAATATAATCTTCACTAACTCGAATTTTCTTTTTATCACCTATAATATCCTCGTAAAGAATTGCTTTAAATTCTTCTTTTTTTTCTATAACAAAAATCGAATTAGTAAGTACTTCTACTCCATATATCGCATAGAATTTTTTTCCTGCCGCTTCTAATGCATTTGCATATATATTGTAAAAATTATTTTTCTTTTTTTGTGACTCAAGCATAATGTGTTCACTTGTAGTGTCATATTCCCATCCAAAATACAAGTTATCTTTTACAATAGATTTTTTAATCACGCAATTTACATATCGGTAATCTTTACCGCATTTTCTCCTAATCTCACAATTCCATTCTCCACCATTTTCAGTTTCTGCAAGAATAGTAGTTGCTTTAAATTTACTATTAAATCTTGCTAAATCATCTGGGTGAAGAAGTTTCTTTAAAAAGAATTCCTTTGGATCTTGAAGATATTCATCTAAGCATAAATCATTTGGAGCATGAGCAAACGTAATATCTTCTCCATTCCCAATATTGAATGAGAAAGTAGAAATAAAGAAATCATTATTTCCAATCATTTTTAACTTCATTTTTTCATTTTGTTGAGTCAATAAGAATTCTTCTTCTCTCATTGGCCTTTTATTTCGAACTATTACCAAGCAATCTTTTTCACATATTTTAAAGCAATCAATTTCTACTTCATAACCGATAATATTCCAATAATCAATAAGCGATTTTGTTTTGCCACTTCTTACAACATAATCAATCAATTTTAACATATATGAAAAACTTGGTGTTTTTCCTAAAACATCAGAAATACGTTTTCCGATTATAGTCTCTCCACCATTCAAATCTTTATTCATAGATTCATTTGACTTTTTTATTCTCGCATCAATCGGGAACAATCTTACATCATATTCTAATGTCAATATAAAGCAACTTTCTTCTATATCATTAATATTAATAAAATTATCTCTTTCCATATAATCTACGCCTTTAAAACATAATAGTTACCATATTCTTTATTATCATTTGCAATAAGTTTTCTTTTTGATAAATAGAAACTATTATCTATTAATGCCTTGGTCCTTTCTAACGACTTATCAAATCCTTTAGTTATTATTTTCCTTTTCCCATAACATTCTATAATTTTGGGAATAGAAGTTTTGATGACTGAATCAATTATATCATATCTTTCATATTCACTTTTTAAATCGATGCGAACGATTACACAATTATCGAAACTATCAACAGATTTTCTAAGGCATATTTCAAGAGTCCCAATAGCTTTGTTATTCATCCTATCGATTATTGTAATCCTAGCAAACCATCCATTTTTAAAAGCATCGCACCAAAACTTAATAGCGTTTTTCATCTTTTCTCTTGTGTCATAATAAAATGTATCACCATTACACCCATCTGAGTTAAAGAAAGGAACAGAATTAACATCCGAATAAACTTCATAAAGATCATCTAAATCGTTTCTTGATATTTTTCTAAAACAAAGCACTTTATTTTGATATCTAGGACATTCTTTAAATATATCTCTATTTTTCATACTAATCCTTTCTTTTTTTCATATAATCATAATATAGAAAATATAAAATTAAGTCAACTATACTATAAGTATAGAAATCTATTAATCAAGAAAAAGCCGAATTAAGGCGCTTTATAAAATGTAAAAATTAAAAATATAAAAATCATAAAAAAAACACTTGCATTTTATATGAATTTTAGTAATAATAATAAAGCAATGCACAAGTGGACCAGTGGTGTAGCGGTTAACATGTCTCCCTGTCACGGAGAAGATCGCGAGTTCGATTCTCGTCTGGTCCGCCATTGATGGCCCGGTAGCTCAGTTGGTAGAGCAAGGGACTGAAAATCCCTGTGTCGCCGGTTCGATTCCGGCCTGGGCCACCATTAAATAAATAGAAGTAGTAAAACTACTTCTTTTTTTGTAAAATTTCATTATAACTTACTCTTTTTTTGTCTGTAAACGTAAAAGATTTCCAGACTCGAACCAAAAAACCTCTTGAACTAGAATAAAGTCAGGAGGAGAAGCAAAAATGAAATGCAATGAATATTTAGAAGGATTCAAAATCCAAGCAGTAAAGCGAATATGTGCAGGAGAGAGCCAAAAAGCATTATGTCAAGAACTTGGGATAAGTAAATCAACTTTATGGGGATGGAAATGCAAATATGGATTTATTGTAGAAAAAGAATTAAAGACAAAAGAAAAGCCAACCAAAGAAAGAGATTTTGTTGAAATTTTAAGACCGATGAAAGAAACAAAACACAAGCCAATATATCGATATGAAACAGCAAATACAGCAATAATCGAATATAAAGGATATAAAATCATCTGTGAAATTCAAAAACTAAATCAAGTATTGGAGATGTTGAAATGATAGATTTAGAAACAATAGATAAAGTATATTTATATCCGGGTAGTACTGATTTAAGAAAAGGAATGAATGCATTAAGTTATTTGGTTGGAGAACTAGAAAAAGAAGATCATTTACATAAATTATTCTTATTTTGTAATAGGAAAGAAAAGATGATAAAGATATATGAAAAAGATGAAACAGGAACATGGGTATATTTAAAAAGATTAGATGAATCAAGATATGGCTGGCCAAAGGATTTAAAAGAGGCCATGAACATCAATAAAGAACAATTAACATGGCTATTATTAGGGTTAAAAGTAATCAAAAATCAGAATAAAAAAAGATATAAAGATTTGTATTAAAAAACATAAAAAATGCTCGAAAAAGCGGGCATTTTTTGCTATAATAATAGTATGGAAAAAGAAGAAAATTACCAAAAATTAAGCAAAGAAGAACTAATAAAATTACTCTTAAAAAAAGAGGAAAATTTCGATAAATTAAAAGAAGAATACGAAGCAAAATTTAAAGCGATGCAGATTAAAATTAATGAACAATTAAAAGAGATCGAAGCTTTAAAAGAAAAAAATATTTTATCAAGAGTTAGACAGTTTAGTCCTAAAAGTGAGCATACCAAAGTTCATAATGAATTTAATGAAGCGGAAAGTAATGCTAAAAAAAGAGGTAGGAAGCAAGGGTCTAAGAATTTTGACTATGAATATTTAGAAAAACATGTAAGCAAAGAAATTGTTTTAGAACCTGAAGAAGAAATCTGCTCTACCTGTGGAGAGACTTTAATTTCAGTTGGTGAAGATATAACTTATAAGTTAGATTATGAGCCATCAAAATTAATAGTAACAAAAGTTATAAGTAAGAAAAAAGCGTGCCAAAAATGTAATAAAATATATCAAAAAATAAAAGATGATGTATTCCCTCATTCAATATGTACACCATCTTTAGCATCTGCGATTATGACTAATAAATTTTTAATAGGAATACCATATTATCGACAAAGTGAATATTTTTTTGATAATGGAATAAAACTATCAAGACAAGATTTATGCAATTATCAATTAAGAGCGACAGACCTATTAGAACCATTATATCAGAGGTTAAAAATTCATTTATTAAACACCAAAAGTAAATGCTTATGCGCGGATGAAACAACATTAAGAGTATTAGATGTAAATGATAAAAGTAAATGTTATATGTGGGTATATGTAACTAGCTATTATGATCAACCAATTTATTATTATGAATTTCAAAAGAGTCGATCAAAAGAGAATCCAAAAGCAATATTAAAAGGATTTAAAGGCTATTTACTTACCGATGCATATCAAGGATATAATGATATCGAAAATGTAAAGAATTGTTATTGTTGGGCACACGCAAGAAGAAAATTCTATGAAATTGTAAAAACATTAAAACCTGAACAATTAAAAGAATCAAAAGCATATGGTATGGTACAAAGAATTGATAAGTTATTCCATATTGAAGAAATAATGAGAAAAAATAAATATTTACCTCATCAAATTCGTGAAGAAAGAAATAATGAAAAATATTTAGAACTTTTAAATGATGTAAAGAAATATGCTGAAAATATAAATGCTATTCCAGAATCTGCACTTGGAAAAGCTAAAAATTATTTATTAAATCATTGGAAAGAATTTACTACATATTTAGAAGATGGACATATCGAAATGACAAATAATATTTCTGAAAGAGCGATTAAACCATTTGTTATTGCAAGAAAAAACTTTTTATTTAATGCAACTACTGATGGAGCTTCTTCATCTGCGATTATCTTTTCTCTTCAACAAACATCAAGGGCTAATTTATTAGATTCTGAAAAATACATTGCCAAAGTTTTAGAATTAATTAAACCGAATATGTCTAATGATGAGTTAGATAGCCTTTTGCCTTGGAATATTTCCAAACTATATAATCTTTCGTAGTTCATCAGTTCAAGTCTGGAAATCTTTTACGGATACTTTTGTCTAGACTGAAAAATATCTAGAATTGACGCATACGCAAATAAAATAAATGAAGAAATGAGTAAATCTCTTCATTTTTATGTTTCTTATCCACCAAATAACACCAGGTGGAATTGGACCCTCTATACTAAAATAAAAATACTTAATCAATTCAGGGAGAACAGCTTCGTAATGTTTTCCAATTATCCCAAAATCCATTTCTTTGTAACTCCATATTGCTCTTCCAATTCCATATTTTTCAAATCCAGTTTTAATCTCTTTTAATCCATTAATACTTGAAATTGGGTATGCTCTATTAAGTACACCATATTCTTAACGATACGAAGCTATGTTTCGTTTGTTTGCAATTAAAGGAGGCTCTTCAAAAAATAACAATAATTAATACTTATTTTAATAAGTTTTCGAATCTGAATAATATCCAAATAAAGGAAAAAATTCTTATTATAAATAATATAATATTTTCTTTATTATTACATATCGCACACTAAAAAAGGGTGTCAGATGAACTCTGAACACCCCATTAGATTTTACATTTTTTTCATCGGACTTTAAGCTAAATTAGAACTAATATAACCGATTAAGTTTGCAATGTATCCCTAGTAAAAGAAAACTTTTAATAGTATGAATACTATCTCTTAACGCTCATTTTCCAGAGTTTAAATTATTTTGCCTTTTTAGCAATAATAGTTTGATATGCATTTGGAGTAACACTTCCAAGGTTTCCAGATAATGTATTAGTTGTATCTAAGAACAATGTATATCCGGTTAATTCAACAGGAGTATGATTTGTTTCATATCCATTAGTATGGATAACAATATAATCAGCATTAACATCAGATAGAGTATATTTAATCATTGATCCATTATCTAATGCTTCCACTTTCATTGAACTTTCAACGCCTTGTTTATTTAAATGTAAAGCAGCAGTAGTTTTCTTATATTCAATTAATTTCTTGTAGTTCTCGAATATTTTCATTATTTCAGGATTTTCAAGTTTACTATAATCTAATTCATTTACTTCATAAGAAGACTTATATGAGTTAGAATCTCCACCCTTAGTTCTAAGCATTTCTTCACCTGCAAGCATGAAAGTTGTACCTT
Source organism: uncultured Caryophanales bacterium (assembly GCA_945873815.1). Lineage (GTDB taxonomy): Bacteria > Bacillota_I > Bacilli_A > RFN20 > CAG-449 > UBA3210. The sequence goes on along the minus strand of CAMCEE010000002.1, from coordinate 68,045 downwards.
CTGCAGTAAAGACGACTGAATTTGCAAGCATTGCCATATTCTTAATTGTTGCTTCATCTTTAATTCCTGCTGCAGTGATTCTATCATATAAAGTGAAGTTATCATGACATGTAACATAATTAACGCTCTTTTCAGGATCTTTGATTTGTGTTGTTCCTGCAGTAATACCTTTTAATCCTGCTACTATTCTATCAACATCCGTTTTACCTGGAACTCCTACAGATGTAACCCATCCTCTCTCTGAAGCAGCAGATAAGCCTCCTTTAATCAATGCGTCTCTCATTTGATCATTAAATTGTCCAACACCTTCAAGATAATTTGCATTTGCTTGAGTTGCAGGTTTTACACTATTTGAGATACCTGAAGTGCCTCCAGTCCATGGTTCACCATAAACTGAAATAGTTTTATTGACATTATCTTTTAAGTTCTTTGATACTTTATTCATTGTTTCAACATCATGTAATCCCATTAAGTCAAATCTAAAACCACCAAGTTTATATTCTCTTGCCAAGAATTCTGTTGAGTCAATAATAAATTTTTGAACCATCTTGTTTTCTGAAGCTGTTTCATTTCCACAACCAGAACCATTTGTTAATGTTCCAGTTCCATCATATCTGAAATAATATTCAGGCATTAATACATCAAAATTAGAACCTTTAACGCCGTTTACGTGATTATAAACAACGTCCATAATAATATTAATTCCGTTTTGAGAATACTTTTGAACAACTTGTTTAAATTCTCTAATACGTGTATAACCATCATAAGGATTAGAAGAATATGAACCTTCTAATACATTGTAATTTGCTGGATTATAACCCCAGTTAAATTCAGTATTAATTTCATCATTTGCATGATCAAAGATTGGTAATAATTGAACAGCGTTAACACCTAATTCCTTAATGTGATCAAATCCTGTTGCAATTGTATTTTTATATTTAGTTCCCTCTTCAATCAACCCTAAATACTTTTTAGCGTTTTCTGTCCTACCATTCCATGAAGTAGATGAAGTAACGTCTGCGACGTGAGTTTCATAAACGGTTAATGCAGTTGTAGGAATATCATTGACAGTAGTTTCATCCCATCCAACTGGATTTGTCTTTGCAAAATCAACAATCATTCCTCTTAAGCCATTAACTCCAGCACTCTTTGCATATGGGTCAACAACCTCGACACCATCATTTAATGCATTGAATACTTCATATGTATAATACTTACCTTCCAAATCTCCACTAACAGTTGCACTAAAGACTCCTTTTTCACCTTTAGTCATTTCTACTGTTTTAATAACTGTATCATTTCCTTTTTCTGCATCGACACGTACAGGAGTTCCTGATTCATATATTTTTAATACAATCTTTGATGAAACTGGAGACCATACCTTAAATGTTGTTTCACTAGCAGTATAAATTGCACCTAATTCTCCATCATAATAATACTTATCATTAAATGATTTCATTTGATAAAGGACATTGTTACTTGGAGAAGCAGAAAGCTTATTACCTGTTTCAGCAAAAGTAACTTCTATTTCATATTTTGCTGTAATATCTGGTTCTTCACCTGCTTCAAAATATGAGTGGATACTTTTTTTGCCATCTAAGTTTTCTTCTTTAATTACATCGCCATTCTTTGTAATCTTATAATGACTTAATGGTAAATTTGCATATGTAAAAATTTTATAAGTGTTTGTAGCAGATTCATACATAAATTTACATGTCGTGATTGCTTCTACTTCTTTTTTATCTGCATTTATATACACATTCTTATCCCCCGAAACGATATATACATGATATACACCATTTGCATCTTTCTCTAGATTTGAAAAATCAATAAATCTATCATCATCAACATCTTTACCAGTCCAAGTGTCATTATCTCCAATTTTGACAATGAATCCTAATTGGCTAGTTGCTGGATCTGTTCCAAATGTTGATAAAGGATAGCTTGCAATAACACCATAATCATCTTGATAATTGAACGCATAGTGGAATCCAGTACCGACGACATTATCCCACATCCATAGTGCCCATTTCTTATATTGATTATCCTCTCTTTGATAATGAATTTGAATTGAATCTTCTCCTAACACAGGGATTTCTCTTGGATAATCAACATCCCTTTCTCCTGCTGGTTTGGAAGATGTTACAGATGATGGTTTACTTTCACTTGATGATGAAAGTGAATCATTTTCTTTTCCTCCGCAACCAACTAACGCAGTAACTGCCAGCAAACAAACTAATGATATTTTTTTGATATTTTTTCCCATTTTATCTATCTCCTTTCTTTTCTTTATCATCAATTGCTTTATCGCTTATTGAAGCGATTTTCTCTAATTTATCTAAATATTCTCGATCTTGAATCTCAGCATTTATATATATTTTTTCTTCCTCTTCAGAAGCAAAGATTAGAGAATTCTCCATATCGACACATTCTACCTTTAGAATTTTTTCTGAAAGCGATGTGTGATCATTTGTAAAAATAATTAATAGAAAATCAATAAAGAATGGTAGAATTATTAAAGTTATTATCGAATATTTGCTGAATCCAATAAGTCCAATCACTGGAAGTATAAACATGATAAGCGGTTTGATAACTAATTTCCATTTACTAACTGAATATCCTTCTTTTTTATTAACATATCCTATTTTTTCAACCTTATGGAAAATTGTTGTGCCATTCTTAGATACTAATGGAATTACAATATAAAATATTGTAATCGATATTGTTCCAGAAACTAGTCGATTAGTAGTTTCAATTGTTGATAATACTCGACAATCATCTCGATATTCTTGAACATAACTTTCTAAATAAGAAGGTAAAACACTATAAGCGTTATAGAATATATCCTTTAAATTCTTTTCATATGTTTTACCTGAACCTACTTTAGTTAATGCCACCTTATCAACGTCAAAGCTTCCATCCGGTTTTGCTTGATAAACAAACATTGTATTCTCATTAATATTTATAGTTGGTTCAATAGGTAAGTTTAGTACGCTGAAATTATAAATATGTTCAATCGAATAATCTAAACCACCTTTTTTATATGATTCAACAATTTCATTCTTAAAGTGAACAAAGAAAAAATCTTGAACTTTCTCTTCATAGAACTTATAATCCTTATTTGAATCGGCATTAAGTGAATACTTAGTTAAATATGCTTCTTTATTAGTTTTATAATCATTATACTTATAAACAGGATTAAAAAACCCATATAGGAAAATAAAATATAGAGCTATAGTTGAAGTAACTACAATCAACAAATCAACAACATATGCAAGTACGTGTTTACCATTATTTGGTTCTTGCAAGCGAAGTTCTTTTCTCATAATAAATTGATGCTCCTTTTATTTTCCATCAAATATTTTTCTTCTTCATATGAATTAAAATAGAAAGATTCTTCTTTATTAATCACAATACTATTTCCTATATAATCGTGAATTGTCCTTTTCTTTTTATTAAAAATCAACATTGTGTAAGAAATAAGTATTGTGCCTCCCATAGTAAGAAATCCTCCAACAAGTTCAATCACTAAGTAACTTAACCATCTAATAAATATCCAAATTTTCTTTAAACTATATCCATCTTTAGAGATAACTCCAAGTTTAAAAATATATTTACCTATTGTTTCATTGCGTTTTGAAAATAATGGAATCAAGAAATCAAAAATAAAACTTAAAGAAATAATAATAGGAACAAGCCAAATAATTGCATTAAACATTATTTTTTGGTTTTTTGCTTGATAATTTCTAACACTAGGAGAAGACTCAACAATCTTTACAGCATTTTCGATTTGAGAATTCACGTAAGAAACTGTAACACCATAATTTTTTCCATCTATCATCTCTATAGTATAACTACCATCATCACCGATAACTAAATCGTTGATATTTGATAATTCACTTCCTACCTTTAAAATCATTGACTTAAAAGTTTCCATCGTTAAATTCATTTGTCCACCATAGGAAATATATTTAGTTGAATAAAATTCATATAATTGTTTAGTAGCATTGACATGAGAAAAACTTTCTCCATCAACTGTAAGAGTTACATCCGTCAATTTTGCAACTGAAGAAATAGTTGAAAAAGTATTTAATCCAATAATACTCCCTTTCTCAGTCGATATATAAAGTCCAGAATCTTTATAAAGTTCTATTGTTTTCAATTCATTGTCAACATAAGACTCGCGATCAAAAGTTGCATTAAAAACACCACAGAAAAAAATAATCACTGTTAATCCAAATACAAGAATATAATCTATAAATTTTGCAATAACTCTGCTAGATAGTTTCCCAAAGACGATATTTTTCATATTATAAATTATACCATATCCAAAATTGATAATAAATTATTTATTATCATTTTATTATTTGTTATAATGATTTCATGAAAAAATTATTATATCACATCTTTTATAGTATCCTACTAATATGTGTTGGATTAGGTGGACTAGCTTCATTAATTTACACAATAATACAAATTCCGGACACAGATAATTTATCTGATTCTATTTTGTTCATTTTATGTTTCATAGTATTTATTGCTTTTAGTGTATTTCAAACCTATTCAGTAATTAGAAGTCAAAAGCACGAAGGAGTTTTCTTAAAAGGATTACTCTATGGTAAAGAAGAGGTATTTGCAACAAAAACATATATATTTAATAATTTTCTCTTAATTCTAGGAGTTTTCTTTGTAATATATGGTTCGTTGTTATTCATTGGTTTAGAAATTCCATTTTCAGGATTTCCTTTACCATTAGACTTATTACTAATCAATTGTGGAACACTTCTCATAGTTAATTCAATATTTATAGATTTATATCCTCTTGTAAAGGAATATGATAAAGAAGAGAAAAGGGTAAGAAAGAAATAAGTTACATTTGTTCTTTTTCCCTTTTTTATTTCAAAGAAAAGAGCTGTTTTGAAACACCTATTAAGAAAACAATTCTTATATAGTTATATTTCTTTCAGCTCTATTTTTTTAAGCTTTTAATATTACAGTTGAGTAATTACCAATTGAAAGAACGTGTCCTTCTAATTTTGGAACTTTTCTTGATACGTTAATCATTTCCAAAATCTCACTTCCAATTGTTTTTAAATCTACTTTTACGGCAACAGAATCAAAATTATGAACTACGATAATACTATCTTTTGAATCAGTTGCGCTCTCTAATTTATATACTAATACTTTTGCATTTTGATCCTTTACTAAAGATGTTAGGTTAGTAAACTTCGCATCTCTAATAAATGAATATTTATTTCTTATATTTAGTACTTTTCTATAATGGTTAACTAATGAGTATGGTGTTTCAAGTTGATCATATACTCCTTCTGTAACTTGTTTAGTTGTATCTAAATCTAATCTATTTTTTTCAGGGAATTCACATTCACCTACTTTATCATTCTTACTCCAAATAATAGGAAGTCTTCTCTTTACATCTGATTGATCATCAGGATGTTTTGATCTAACCCCGATTAATCCTATTTCTTCTCCATAATACATATATGGAGTGCCAGGCATAAGATATATTAATGAAGCAGCAGCTTTAGCACTATATCCATATAAAGAGTTGCTTGCTCTATCCGTATCATGATTTGTTAGGAAATAACTTGATACAGCTTTTGGGTTTATTGCCTTCATATCTTTTTCTTGTTGTTCTATATATGTGCCAAATGAATGTGCATCATTTCCACCTTTTACAGTTGAAATAATAGAGCCTTTACCTGTCCCCTCAATTGAAGATGGGAAGAAGAAGAAAGAATCAACACCTGAAGAGTAATATGAATTAATGGTTTCTTTACTAGACCAACATTCTCCAACAATATAGAAATCAGGATTTAAACTCTTACAATAATCATTCAACCAAGATAAGAATTTAACATTCTCATTAACATTACTGTAATAATATAAAACAGCATCTAGTCTAAATCCAGCAACGCCAATATCTATATATTTTTTGCTTATTTTCTTTATTTCTTCTCTAACTTGTTCATTATCTAAGTTTAGATCTGGCATTGAGCTTCCAAATCCTCCCTCATAATAAGTTTCAGTTCCTCCATAGCTATGTTTATATACTTGTGAACTTTTATTATTCCAGTTATACCATGTTGCCTTTGAATAACTTGAAGGATTCTCATAAAGATAATCCTCATATGATTGCTTAAACCATTCGTTTCTTGTAGAAGAATGATTAAACACCATATCCAAAATAATTCCGATGTTATGTTTCTTTGCCTCAGATACAAGATTTTCTAAATCCTCCATCGTTCCATAATCCGGATTAATCGAATAATAGTCGCTAACATCATATCCATGATATGAAGGTGAATCATTAATTGGCATAAGCCATAAATTCTTAACTCCTAAATCTTTTAAATAATCTAGTTTACTAGTTAATCCATTTAAATCACCAATACCATCCCCGTTTGAATCACAAAAAGATCTAACAAAAACCTCATAGTTTACTGATGCATTTTCATTTGAAACATTTTTATCTAATATATAATCTTGATTAGTATCTTTCTCTAACTCAATTTTTTCCATGGATGTAGATGGAGTATCTTCACAAAACATATCGTCTGGATCACAACCACCATTAGACGAATTAGCAGTTGAGTTCCCTCCACAAGCAGTGAGTAAGAATGGAATCACTAATAATAAAGTCTTTTTTTTCATATTTAAGCTCCTTCAACAAATGCTCTATATACTATTTTATATTCTTTTTATTGTTATAACAATAAAAAAACTCACGAATATAAATTCGAGAGTTTATTAATGCACTTATTAACCTTTGACTGCACCACCAGTAACACCTGATACATAATACTTTTGTAAGAAAATGAATAAAAGTGTTGTTGGAATTGCAACGCAAATTGCACCAGCTGCAAATTGTGTGTAATATGTAGTAACATAGTCATTTGAAGTAACCATTTGATATAGACCAATTGCTACAGTCCATTGATCAATATTTTGTAAACCAACAATATATGATGAAGTAACATAATCACCCCATGGACTCATAAATGAAGTTAATATTGTATAAATGACAATCGGTTTAGAAAGTGGAAGAATGATATTCCAGAAGATTTGACTCTTTGTTGCACCATCAATCATTGCTGCTTCATCAATTGATTTTGAAATTGTATCAAAGAAACCTTTTGAAATAAAGAATCCCATACCTGTACCTGCAGAATATATGATTACTAATGCCCAATAAGAACCATCAAGATGGAAGATTTCCTTCATGACCCAATACATAATAATCATCGATAAGAAGCCAGGGAACATACCTAAAATCAAATTTAATTTCATGAAGATTCCTCTTCCTTTAAATCTAAATCTAGATAATGCATATGCTGTCATAAGAACAAACATAGTTGAAATTATACAGGTTACGATTGCAACAATGAATGTATTCATAAACCATGTGAAGAACTTACCATCCAAAGCACTAACTGAAGCATTAGGATCAACTTTATTAGTAAAGTTTGAGAATAAATAGATGTAGTTGTTGAATGTCCAAGTATTTGGTACGAATCTTACACGGCTTGCAATTCCATCTCCTGAGAAAGATTGAAGTACGAGCCATAAGATAGGAGCAATCCAAATAATAGACATAACAATTAAGAGTAAATAAATTAATGTATTCCCAAGAATACGTCTTGCTTTTAATGACCTCATTGAAATTGATCCTCCGATTTAATTGAACCTGATTTATTGTACATAATGATTGAGAAGAATGCACAAATAATGAATACGACAATACCGATTGCAGAAGCAATACCAAACTGTGGATTATTATTAGATGTAACTATCTTATAGATGAAAGTAATCAATAAGTCTGTATTACCAACCGGTAATGGTGAGCCTGAAATATTTGGTGCACCACCCGTCAAGAAGTAAATAACGTTGAAGTTATTAACGTTACCAACGAATTGGCTAATTAAATGTGGTCCAGTAACGAACAAGATATATGGTAATGTGATTTTTGTAAATTGAGTTACTGTTGAAGCACCATCGACACGTGCCGATTCATATAAATCATTTGGAATATTCATTAATATACCTGTTGTTGATAACATAGTATATGGAATACCAATCCAAATATTAACAAGGATAATAATAATCTTAGAAGTTAATGCACCATTTGATGGATCAGTAGCAAATCCTAGTTTTGTTCCGAATGTATTAACCCACCATGAGCCAATAGCACCTGTATCCTTCAATAATACACCAATTGAAAGTAAAGAAATGAATTGAGGAACCGCAATAGTCATAATGAATATTGTTCTCCATAATTTCTTAAATTTTATATCTTTCTTGTTGATTAATAAAGCAAGAATAATACCTAAGAAATAGTTAGAGAAGGTAGCTATAAATGTCCAACAAATTGTCCATCCTATAGTTTTAGCAACAGCTGATGGCAAAGCAGCATAGGCCGAATCTGGAGCTGCATTGAATAATGTAATAAAGTTTTGTAATCCATTCCATGTAAACAATTCTGTTGGTGGGATGTGACCCGTTGAATAGTTTGTAAATGCAACAATAATTGAGAAAACCAATGGCATAATTACAAAGAAGATTACACCTGAAACTGGCAATGCCAAAATTGAGATATGGAAATTTTCATTCATCAATGAAGCAATTTGCTCTTTAAATGATTTTGGTTTACCAACATACATATCAGGATTAGATTCAACAAAATCATCTAATTCCTTTGAAATTGTTTGAATCTTATTTTCAACTTCTTCTTCTGATAAATGAGAATGTTCTTTAGTCTTTTTATCAACAATATCAATATTATGAAGCATTCTTTCCGCAAATTTATGGTCGTAATTATATTCTACAACCATGTAATTTACTACACTTTCTCTTGCAAATGATAATTCCGTAAAGTTAGTCTTTAAGTATTTTCTATCACGTGCATATGAATGCTCTACTTCTCTAATTTCTTCTTTACGCATTGCAAGGAGAGCTTTATCGGATGGTAAATTATGAATTTCACCTGCTAAATAAGAAATCTTGCCAAAGTATTTTGCTTTAATATCTAATTCTAATTGTTTAGGATTTTGTCCATTTTCCTTAGAATGAGCTTTTGCCTTTTTAATTTCTTGTTTTTGAAGTTCAGAATATTTATTCATTTCTTCAACGAGAGATTTCTTTTTATTAACAATAGCATCATATTTAGCATTAATATCTTTAATCTTAGCTTCTAATTCATCTTTCATTGAATTTTTTCTAGCAAGGTTTTCTTTATTAGTTTGTACATAATTACCTTTTGAATTCTCATATACTTCAACTAATCTACTATAGTTTTTATAGAAATCAATCTCATTTGTCTTCTCAGTTCTAACTTTATAGAAAATATTGAATCTTCCATATTTTGAATCATTAATAACTGATTCTTTTCCTACATAAGAAGCATGCTTCTTTATTAATTCACGAATTTTATTTTCTTGAGCTTTAATTTTTCTTTCGTAGTATCTTCCTTTTTCATTTGTGATTTGATTGAATTTGATTTCTTTATTAGATCCAATCTCTAAATTTAAAGATTCCTTTTTAATCTTACGATTTTCCAATACTCTTTCTTTTTTATTTTCAATCTTTTCAAGTTTAGTGTTCTCTTTAGCAAGGAGTTTATAATGTTCATAACTCCCTGCAATAGTTTCATAATATGCAATCTTTAAGAACTCTTCTTCAAATTTTGAAGAATCATTATGTTCATTGAGTCTATTCTCTAAATCAACATAATGTGATTTTTTAAAATCAGATTTTTTTATACCTTCATTAACTGCTTCACTAACTTGTCCGTCCAAAGTATTTGAAAATTCCACATTTTTATTAATAACTTCCTTATACTTAATATAATTAACGATACGATAGTTGTTATAACCAGAATTAATTGATCTATTCCAGATATAAGCGAAGAGAATTATAGAGAAAAGCGATAATAAACCAAAGACGAGGATCATAACAGAGTTATCTCCCTCAACCCAATCACAGAACATATCTTCACAGCTTGGATCAGGGCCTGGTTGAACTTCACCTAATGTTTTTAACATTGCGATATTTTTTGCACCTCCGCAAATCATAAAAACAATGTATCCTATTTCAAAAAGTACGAACAAGACACCGTTAACATATTGTTTATGTTTAAAAGAAGATGCACCAAAACATATGAAAGATAATCTGCCTGATAAATCATTTTCTTTAAATTGAATAACTTTTTTTCTAAAAAATTTGTAGATTCCGATTGTACCTTTATATGCGCCTACTCCAATCATCTTGAAGAAATGCCCTAAAGATAAAATCATAGACAACAATAAATCTAAGACCCATAATAAACCTTTTAAAAGTGCATTACCAATATTCATTAAAACGAACATAGGAACTGGAATTAATTCAGTTTCTTCACCATCTTCATCATTTCTTTTTTCCACTTTAAAAAGTGTTGACATTTCATGATTTGATGATTTCTCACTTTCTTCTGCGTTATTTGGAACATTATTAGTATCTTTTACCAATGCTTCTTTATTATCAGCTTTTTCGGATTCACTTCTATTGTTTTCTTCTACAATATTATCGTTTTTTTCTATATTTCCCATAGAACCTCCTAAAAACAATCAAATAGAGAGTAATATTATTCTCTCCATTATAAACCATCATATTTTACATATGTGGAAGATAGATAAACATTGTATGATTCATCTAAAAAAAAATCTTAGAGAATCGTATTTTTTGTCTTTTGAATACAAAGACATTAGTTTACTTCTTTGAGCATTATTTATTTTTAAGTTTCATAAAACGCCCAAAATTTCACAGGTAATACATATATTTTTAAAGCCTACACTTTATTAACATACAGATAATCTGTTTGTATTAAAATGTTAGCTCATTACTAGTGTACGTTAATTTTTTCCTTACACACTTATTCGATTCATATATAGATTACCTATAAAATAAACAAGAGGAGCGAACAAAACTTGTTCGCTTCCCTTAATTAAACTTAATTAGATTATTGTTTTTGTCTTAATAAGCCAACTTGGTATTCCATGAAATCTTTCCATGTTGTGTATGTACCTAATTCGCCATCAATAATAGCTTGTCCAATAGCTTTTCCAATATCCCAATATCTACCTTCAGCTGATTGAGCTTGAACAGCAGCGAATGCATTTTGTTGTTCTAATGCTTTTGCACCTTTTGAAACATTTTTTGTATAACGTTCATCGTTTACTGCTTCTTTATTACATGGAATTGATTGTCTTGTTTCAAAACGTTTTAATTGAGATTCTTTTGTTGTCAATAAATCTGCAAGAGCTGCAGCTGCTTTTTGTTCTGCAACTGGTCTTGTTTTATTGATTGTATAGATTTTTGAACCTGTGAATGATGACATTTGAATAGTTTTATTATTAACTGTGTATGTTGGTAATTTAGTAGCTGCTAAGGTGTCTCCATCCATTGCTTTTTCCAAATCACCTTCCATCCAAGTACCTGAAACTGCAGCGATTAATGATTTATCTTGGAAACCAGCTGCAATGGCCTCGTTTGAACCTACCATTAATGTACCATCAGTATAATATGGTTTAAGTAAACCTGATAAGTATTCTACTGCAGCAACTGCATTCGCATTATCCCAGTTACATGTATATGAAGTTTTTACAACACCATCTGCTGGGTCTTTTTCTGTAGCGAATCTTAATGAATCTGTGCCACATAAATCTGGTGAAGTAAAGAATGAGTTAACATACCATCCATTAGGAATATCCATCAAAACTTTTTTACCTAACGATTTTGCTTTTGCTAATAAGCCTTCTAATGTTGTAACATCGTTTTCTTGTAATGTTGAAGCATTATACCATAAGAAGTAACCATTATCTGATGTTACTGGGTATCCATAGATACCATTATTATATGTAGCACCTAATACTGATACTGGAGTATTATTATCTACAACTGTTTTCTTAAATTCGCCTTTTAATTCAAGAATAATACCTTTATTAGCTAAACCTGAGATATGATCGTCTGCACATAACAATAATGCTGGTGCATCCTTAACATTAGGGTCTTTTTGTAATGTTGTGCCTGCATCACTTTCTGCAACAGCAGTAAATTTATAATTAAATTTCTTTGTTTCATCTTTTTGCTTTGCATTGTATGTATCTACAATATTTTTAATAACGGCTTCTTCTTTAGCAGTTGCCCAAATGTTAATTTTTGTATTTACATCTGAGTAAACTTTTTCGGTTGTTGTATTTCCACATGCTGACAAGCCAGCTGCTGCAACTGCTGTTAATGCTAATACTAATAATTTATTTGCTTTCATATTTTTTATCTCCTTATTGTTTTATTAAGCTGCTTTTGTAAAATTGACAACGAATTTATGTAAATATGTTGTGTCATTTTCATCTATTGCCTCAAAATTTGCTGGGTTATAAATAATTTCATATGTACCCATTCCTGCATTATTTGCTAATTGACAGAATGAAATATTTGAACGGTTTGATGTGCCTGCTTTATATTTTGCTTTATATTCTGAATAATTATTTACTTCTTTTACTTTAAGCAAATCTTTGAAGCCTTCATTACATTTATCATAGTCAATATCTTCCATACCAAATTGTGGATTCCATGAATCATTAGCAATAAATTTGAATCCCCAATAAACAGCATCCATTGTAGCTGTAACGTTAACTGTATACTTATATGTGCCATCTCCAACAGCTGCAAATTTTAAATCTGGATGTTTAGTGACTGATGTTTGATCCCAGTTATTCCAGCTACTACCAACGATATACATGTCGAATCCTTCAGAAACGACAGAGTTTTGGCTGTACATATCGTCATCATTTGGTGTTTCATTTTGTGTTCCACATGCAACTGCACCACATACTGCTACCATTGCTAAGCCAAGGGTAAGTATTTTTTTAAATTTAAACATATTATTCCTCCATTTTCTGGTGAGTATAAAGAATCGCTAAGCAAATCTATATGATTTTGCGGGATATATTTCCAAACTCTTTTTCTCACTCGCTTTATGTTTATAACTATATTATACGCACGTGCATACGCAAAAGCAACAAAAAAATGTAAGCATTTACATTTACATAAAAAAAGTAAACTTTTTTGAAGTTTACCTTTATATTTTTTAATCTTAAATTGCTTTTTCCGTTTCTGGATCGAAGAAATGAACTTTATCTAACAAGAAACGCACTTTAATCATTGAACCATTAGCAATTGGTGTTTCTGCTGGAATCTTTGCAATGACTTCTCCTTTTCCAAGAGTAAAGTGAACATAGTATTCATTACCAAGTAATTCAGCAACCGACACTTTAACTTCGTATACTCCATTACCTTTTTCATCATCTGAAGCCTTAACGATGTTTTCAGGTCTAATACCGAAAATTACATTTTCAGGAATATTCTTTCCTTCGAATATTTCTTTATTTAGTGTAAGTTTATTTCCATCAGCCATAGTAATAACGCCTTTATCGAATTTAACCTTTAAGAAATTCATTGCAGGGCTACCAATAAATCCAGCAACGAATAAGTTTGCAGGATTATTATAAATCTCAATAGGAGTTCCTATTTGTTGAATTCTTCCTAATTTCATAACTACAATTCTTGATGCCATAGTCATAGCTTCAGTTTGGTCGTGAGTAACATAAATAGTTGTTGCGTTTAGTGATTCGTGAAGTTTAATGATTTCAGATCTCATTTGAACTCTCAATTTAGCATCCAAGTTTGATAAAGGTTCATCCATTAAGAATACCTTTGCGTTTCTAACAATAGCTCTACCTAAAGCAACACGTTGTCTTTGACCACCAGATAATGCTTTTGGTTTTCTATCTAAGTATTCTTCAATTTGTAAAATTCTTGCAGCATTATGAACTCGTCTATCAATTTCATATTTTGGCATTCTTCTAATCTTCAATCCGAAAGCCATGTTCTCATATACAGACATGTGTGGATATAACGCATATGATTGGAATACCATTGCAATGTCTCTGTCCTTTGGCGTTTTATCATTGCATAATTCGTTATCAATAAATAATTCACCTTTTGTAATATCTTCAAGACCTGCAATCATTCTTAGTGTTGTTGATTTACCACATCCTGAAGGTCCAACAAATACGATGAATTCATGCTTTTGAATATCTAAATTGAAATCAAATACTGCTTGAACATTATTATCATAAATTTTATCGATATGTCTTAATGAAACATATCCTTTGTTTTCATTTTCCATTTTTTCTTCTCCTTTAGAAATTATCTATATTATAGCACATTATTCAAATATCAATATGTGCAAATTGCACAAATCTACTTTATTGCGTTTTGCTTTATGTATAAATCAAATAAATTTGCATTGTCATAATCTCTAATATCAATGCCAGTTTTGCAAATGAACGCATTCAATCGATAATTGAACGTATTACGATGAACATATAATCTCTTTGCAGCTAAAGATGCATTCATTCCACATTCAATGAATGTTAATGCCGTTTGTATTACTTCATACCCTACATCTAAAAAAATAGCATCAAGTTTATTCGTCAATTCTTTTTCTCCATGCATTAAGGAAGCAAAATATATCATACTAAGATTTGTAATTTGATTTGGAAATAGTATATTACATTTACTTAATGCCATAGAAGATAATTCACCATTTTCAAAACTAACTAGAAAAGTAAAAGGGCAATCTAAATCCATCTCCATTATTTGATGAATATTCATTAAGGAATCATAAAAATCAACGCCTGCTTTAATATAACCAGTACCATTACTAATGATTTTTAATTCATACTCTTTATGGTAAACTCCAGAGATTACTTCAATTAATTCGTCCTTATTCAATTTACCTCTAAAAATAAAATGATAATACTTTTCCATGCTCTTTCTCCTTATATTCATCAACGTAACAATAATATTATAACACTCAATACTTTTTCTTTTTATATATTTTTCTTTTTATTATATAAAGATAAATAGTGAAATTTTCATACATTCAGCGATTTCGCACACTTTTCCTTTATTCTATGCAAAAAACAATATAAAAAAAAGAAAAATCATTTTCAAAATTTTCATAGATTTTCATAGATTTTCATAACACCACTTCTTTTTTTATTTTATCTAATAATGTATTCTTCATCAATCAGATTATATATCTTGTATCATCAAAAAATCGCTTTTATTTATTATTAAATCTATTTATTGTTATTTAATTTCATTTAAAAATACTGAAATAATAATAAATTATATATACAATATAAAAAAGGAGTTTTACTATATGAACAATTACTTAAATAAACTATCGCTTTTTATTAATAATAGTCCATCCGTTTTCCATGTTATAGATAATATTGAGAAGGAATTAAAAGAAAATGGATTTATCGAATTAGAAGAAAACAAAGAATTTAATCTACAAAAAAATACTAATTACTTCATCTCTAGAAATGGATCATCAATCATCGCATTTAAGATTGGTGAAAATGTAGATAAAACAGACAATATTTCTTTTAATATATCTGCTAGCCATTCTGATTCACCAACATTTAAAGTTAAGCCAAACTCATCATTATCTTCACAATTATATTCACGCTTATCAGTCGAAGGATATGGAGGAATGCTATGTGCTCCATGGTTTGATAGACCGCTATCAGTTGCCGGAAGAGTCTTAGTTAAAGATGAGAATAAACTAAGTATTAGATTAGTAAATATTAATCGTGATTTATTAATCATCCCAAGTCTTGCTATTCATTTCAATAGAAATGCTAATTCAAATGCTACTTATAGCTTTGCAACAGATATGCAACCATTATTGTCTCTTAATGGAGAAGCTACTATCGAAGAAGCAATTGCACGTGAACTAAATATCAATAAAGAAAATATAATATCTCATGATTTATTCTTATATAATCGTGATTTAGTTAGAATATGGGGATACAACAACGAGTTCATTTCCGCTCCAAAGCTTGATGATCTAGAATGTGCTTATACAACACTTCAAGGCTTTTTAGAAGGAAATAATAATAATTCAATCAATGTATATTGCTGTTTTGACAATGAGGAAGTTGGGTCAAGAACTAGACAAGGAGCAGATTCATCATTCTTATTTGATACATTAAGAAGAATTGTATTCTCTCTTGGAGGAAACGAAGAAACATATAATAAAGCACTTGGAACATCATTCTTAGTAAGCGCAGATAATGCACACGCAGTCCATCCAAACCACCCTGAAGTTTCAGATGGATTAAATAAAGTATATATGAACAAAGGAATTGTCATTAAGTTCAATGCCTCTCAATCGTATACAACCGATGGAATAAGTTGTGGAGTATTTAATGAGATTTGTTCCAAAGTAAATGTTCCTACACAATTATTTACTAATCGTGCCGATTTAAGAGGTGGTGGAACATTAGGTAATATTTCTTGTTCACATGTTTCCATAATGTCAGTTGATATTGGGTTACCTCAACTTGCAATGCATTCTTCATATGAAACTGCAGGAGTAGAAGATATCGAACACATGATTAAAGCAATGAAAGAATATTATTCAACATCAATAAAAATCAATAAAGAGGAGATCATCTTAGAATAGTAGGTGAACAAATGTTCACCTTTTTTATTAACAAAAAAAATGCCTTTCGGCATTTGAATTCTCATTGGTTGCAGGGGCAAGATTTGAACTTGCGGCCTCCGGGTTATGGGCCCGACGAGCTACCAGGCTGCTCTACCCTGCGATGTGGTTTGCTTGTTTATAATATCATTAATATATATTATATGCAAGTTTTTTTAAAATTATTTTGCTTCTTTCGCATTTTCATCAATTCTATATAGCAATAATGTAATCGCTTACACATAATTTAATTACTTTGTAATTAATTTTTGAATCCAATTTTTTTATTATTGCTATTTTTTCTTCTCCATTGTATCATTATATGAGCACGCAGTGCTAAAGGAGGACAGAAAATGGATAACACATTTACAGTTAAAGTAGACAACCGTGAATTAACATTTACTAAAAAAGTGAAACTCATCGATTTAATCGAAGGTGACGTCCATGATTACATCTATGCCAAAGTAAATAATCGCTTAAGAGAATTATCTTATGAACTATATTATAATGCAGACGTAAAACTCTTGAAAAAAAGCGATTATGAAGCTATTAAACCATATGAAACATCATTAAGATATATTGTTGCAATGGCTTGTTCTAGAGTATTCCCAAATTTAACAATCAAATACTCATATAACATTTCCCGTTCAATTTATTTAACGTTTTCCACCCTCTCGAGAAAAAAAGAAAATTTCCAAATTACACCTGAACTAGTAAAAAAATTAAAGGATGAGATTGATGATATCATTGCTCATGATTATCCTTTAGTTAGGAAAGTTGTTCCAAACGAAGAAGCAAAGAGGATTTATCGTTCTATCGGATATTTAGATAAGATTGCTATTCTAAAATATCGTCCAGAAAAAACAGTCCATTTCTATGAATGCAATGGATATATGAACTACATGTACGGCCATATGGTTCCTTCCACTGGGCATATAAAAGAATATTCACTAAGAGTATATGGAAATGGTATTATCATTCAATATCCAAGAAGCGAAACAAAAGGACAAATCCCTGACTTTATTGATGCTCCAGTCTTTAGTAAGACATTAAAAGACTCATACGTTTGGGCAAAGAAAGTTGGAACGGATTCTGTAAGCGCAATCAACCATTACGCAGAAGTAGAAGGACCTATTGATTTTATCAATTTATGTGAACAACATCACAATAATATGCTCGCAGAATTAGGACAAAAAATTGCTTCTAATTCTGATGATATTAGACTAATTTGCGTTGCAGGTCCATCAAGTTCAGGAAAAACAACATTTGCAAATAGATTAAGAGTAGAATTAATGTCCCTTGGTTTAAAACCAATAAGAATATCTTTAGACGATTATTATAAAGAGAAAAAAGATATTCCTCTTGATGAAGAAGGAAAGCCAGATTTAGAATGCTTAGATGCATTGGATGTTGATTTAATCAATAAAAACATGCTCGATTTAATTAATGGTGAAGCTGTTGTATTACCAAAATTTGATTTCAAACTTGGAAAAAGAGTTGAAGGAAGAAAAATTAAGATTAAAGATAATCAACCAATTATCATCGAGGGTATCCACGCTTTAAATGAAAAACTAACTTCACTCATTGCAAAACATCAAAAATTCAAAATATTTATTGCTCCACAAGCTCAAATCAACATTGATAATCAAAATCCAATTTCATTAACAGATTTAAGACTAGTAAGAAGAATAGTCCGCGATTATCAATTTAGAGGTTCCTCTGCAGAAGAAACAATTTCCATGTGGCCTTCCGTCCGTAAAGGTGAATTTAAATGGATTTATGATACGCAAGAGAATGCTGACTACGTCTTCAATTCATTGCTACCATACGAATTATGCATTATGAGAAAATACGCATTGCCACTATTAACTGCAATTGATCAAGATTCACCATATTATCCTATGGCTAATCGTTTAATCAAATTCTTGAAATTATTCGTAAATCTTGATGATAAATGGGCTCCATGCAATTCTATTATTAGAGAATTCATCGGTGGTTCTTGTTTCCAAGACGTATAATAAGAGAATCATAAATGTGAGATAGAAAATTCTATCTCATTTTTTATGTAAGCATTTTTATAGACAAAACATTCTTTTTTTCTCTTGTTTTATTGAAGGTGATCTACCATTTTGTTAAGATGAAAGTGCGTTGAAAAACTAAATAGTCATATAATGCTTTGATATGGAAAGCAGTCTCTACCCTTAGCCGTAAACTAGGACTATGACGGATCATATTACGAATTTTTTAATTCTTTTTTTGCATTCCGTCATACTTGACGGATTTTATTTTTTCAAAAGCAGAAAGGATTCAAAAATGAATAGTAAAATGTCTCTAAAAGAGAAAGCAGATGGTTTCTTTGGAATTAGCAAACATCATTCATCATTCAAAGAAGAAATCATCGCAGGTATCGCTACCTTCTTAGCAATGTCTTACATTTTAATTGTCAACCCAAACTCAATTCTATGGGGTGGCACAGCTGACCCTAGATGGTCCTCATTATTTATTGCCACTGCACTTGGAGCAATAATAGGAACATTATTAATGTCCCTCTTAGCAAAAATGCCATTTGCACAAGCTTCTGGAATGGGACTAAATTCAACAGTTGGAACAATCGTTGGAGGTGCTTTAGGATTTAGTTTCACATTAGGAAACGCTCTATTATTAGTTCTCATAAGCGGTATTATTTTCTTTCTATTAACAATTATTCCTTGTGGAAAAAATAAAGAAACAGGAAAGCTTATTTCGTTAAGAGAAAAAATCTTTGAAGGTATTCCATCTTCAGTAAGAAAGGCAATCACAGTAGGTATTGGTTTATTTATCGCTTACATTGGTTTCCAAAACTCAAAAATCATTGTAAGTGACCCATACGTCATCTCAGGTTTTGTCGATTTAACTAGCAGTGCAAACTGGGCGCTTGGGGGCCCTGGTAGAACTGCAATTGTTGGTTTATTCTCATTCATCGTTATTGCTGTATTATCACATTATAAAGTTAAAGGAGCTGTCATCATCGGTATTTTCGCAGGCACATTGCTTGCTCTTCCTCTTGGAGTTACTTCAGTTGATTGCCTTATTGAAAACGTTCCTGGAGTCACATGGAAATTCTGGGAGAATTTTTCAAATTTTTTCTCAATGGATCCAAGTAAGGGTGTGTTCTTCTCTTGTTTTACTGAAGGCTTCTCATTTCCAGAAGGTTCTCTAGCAACATGCGTTATGCTTGTCATCACATTTTCTATGATCGATATGTTCGATACTATGGGAACGGTAGTTGGATGTGCAACTAACGCTGGATTAATCGATGAAAATGGTAAACCAATAAACTACAACAAAATCATGTATGCTGATTCAATCGCAACTGTTTTAGGTGCTGCAGTAGGTACTTCAACTGTTACAACATTTGTAGAATCCGGCGCAGGAGTTGCAGCAGGAGGTAAAACTGGTTTCACATCATTAGTAACTGCATTATTATTCTTCCTATCAATCTTCTTATTACCATTATTTGCATTTATTCCAAGTGCTGCAGCTGCAGGAGCATTGATGTATGTCGGTGTACTAATGATGTCAAATGTCAAAGATATAGATTTTAAAGAGATTACTAACGCAGTTCCAGCATTCTTAACAATCATTATGATGGTATTATCGTATTCGATTACAAAAGGAATTGGAATTGGAATGATCTCATACGTCATCATCTCTTCACTTGTTTATGTTGTTGATTTAGTTAAATATGCAATAGACAAAAAGAAAGGTAAAGTAACTCTTCCAAAATACAGCGTTTCCATCGTATCAATTGTCGTATGCGCTTTATTCCTTGTTTACTTCCTCGTTCCAGTAACTCTATAACCATATAAAAAACAGAACTCAATAGGGACAATATATTAGGTCTCCTATCGAGTTCTTTTTTTATTATTCATCATCGCTAGAATTATGATAATCTAACAATAACCTAAGTTTTAAGATATTCTTTCTAACTTCAGGAATATAGATATTTCTCATTCCAAAATAAGCAGTTGAATCGATATCTTTTACTTTTTCCACTTCTCTTGCGAACATCGATTCCATTCTAATGAACGTTTCATATAAACACATGATTGTTATATTCAAATAATATGGCTTGCTTGAATATATTAATAAAGGAGATCCATGAGCTATTTCACTACTCGACTCATATAGATTAGAATATGCACCTAACCCTGCAACATATTCTAAGCCTTTACGGAAATTAAGTTTCAATTCTGGATATTCTTCTTTCCAGTTCTTAATATCTAATAACCAACCATATTCTAAAAATTTCTTAAAATCTTTTGATTTTAAATCCCATTTTTTCAATTTACCTTTAACTTCTTCATAGAACGCATCAACTTTTTCCTTATCTTTTTCTCCACCACGATAAATCGAATTATAATGCATATGGAGATAATATGATTCCGTAAGATATGGCTTTTCATCTAAAATCTTCGCAACACATTCTACCTCATGAATCGTTCTCCATGTAGAAAAAGCCTCTGTTTCATATCCATCACATAATAAATTCAAAACAGATTTAATCATGAAGAATCCTTTCTTCAATATATCTAATTTTATCTTTGGTTCTATTGAAGAATTACTTGGCAATTGCTCATATTTATTAATAATGTAATTCAAAAACAATTCTAATGTAGAAATTAAAGGATTATATTTTGATATATACGATACAGCATGATATTCAAGATATTCGTTGAAAAAGACTTTATCAGATACTACTCTAACTAAATGATCATAGTATTCTTTTGTTTTTAAGAATTTATCAACGTATACTTTTTCAATTAAACTCATATTGTATATATGCTCTTCAACTACATAACGAAGTGAAACAACAGGATCAACATTGCAAGAAAAGATTCCATTTGATTTATTTAATCTCTCGGAAACTATTTCATTAACTTTCAATAATACATGAAAAAGATATTCCTCAAATTCAGGAGGATACTTTCTTGTAATATACAATTGATGGTATAGTTCTTTATTTATCATAATAATCACCCGCTTCCACTAGATTTGCTTCTGCAATTTCTTTAATCGCCTCTATTTGTTCATTCTCTAGAAGATGAGAATTATACCATATTTTTTTAAAACAATTTTGCATGTATACACGATCATTAACCATTAATTGATGATCAATAATAAAGACCCATTTACCGTTTTCTCCAATCATTGGATACTTCAATAAATCAATATCTTTAGTTTCATCATAAAATAAATCCATTTCATCAATATTTGGAATACAAGGGTAAAAATTACAAACCAAATCATTATAAGTCTTTTTATCTAATTTAGTAAAATCCATCTCAATCCAAAATGTTGAAGAATCATCCATTGGTACGATTCGTTCATAAGCATATCTTATCTTAAAACGTTTATTAAATTCGTTTACAATTCTTTTAATCTTTCTTTCATTCCCTTCAAACTTTGATTCATCCAAAACTAGTTTTTGAAAAACAAAGCTTTGGTCCATAAGTCCGAATAGATCTGGATAAGTGATAACATTATCTATCTTCAAAGAATGAAAATTGCATGGGATAAATAAACGTCTAAACAACCAATCTTTCTTTTTTAATACTGCGCGATAAACAATGTTATCATCATTAGAATATAAATCGTAAAAATTTAAGATGTTATCATTTACTTTCATATATTTACCCTAATCAAATCTTGATTCTTTCTTTCTCTCCATTTTACATTTTTATTATATTATTTAAAAGAAGAATAAGAAAATAATAATATTATATGCAATAAAAGAAACGATATTTTAATTTATTCATAAGATATCATGGTGAGAATATGAGTGAATTAGTTAAATTAAATAGAATAAGTAAGACTTTTTATTCTATGAATGGAGAAACAAATGTAATCTCTAATGTTTCTTTTTCAATTGATGAAAATGAGATAGTTTCTATAATTGGACCTTCAGGATGTGGTAAATCTACAATATTAAATATCATTTCTTCACTTGAAGAACAAAATGAAGGAGAAATCATATCTAATGCTAAATTAGGATATATGTTTCAAAAAGATGCATTATTACCTTGGAGAAATGTACTAGACAATGTCATTTTTCCTTTAGAAATTAAAAAAATCAAAACTAAAGATAACATTAAATATGCGATAGAATTGATTGATAAATATGGATTATCATCATTTAAAAAGCATTATCCAAACGATTTATCGGGTGGAATGAAACAAAGAGTTAGTTTAATAAGAACTCTTGTATTAAGGCCAAATCTTCTTTTACTCGATGAACCGTTTTCTGCGCTTGACGCACAAACAAAATTATTTGTTCAAGAAGATGTATTTAAAATAATTAAAAACGAAAAGATTTCATCACTTATCGTAACGCATGATATATCTGAAGCAATCGCCTTATCAAATCGAATTATCATTCTATCAAAAAGACCTTGTTCAATCGTTAAAATAATAAATATTCCTTTTGTTAATCTATCGCCTAGTGAAAGAAGAAAACACAAAGATTTTACGCTTCTTTTTAACGAAGTATTTTCAAATCTTGATGAATAATAGGTGAATACACATTTATCAAGATATATCTATAAAAAAACATATCATATATTAAGGTGAAAAGAATGATTAAGTCGTACAAAGAATATTTAAGAAAAACAAAGAGAAAGAAAATGATTACTCTATTTCTTCAAATATTCATATTGATATCTTTTATATTTCTCTGGGAAATTCTTACTAGAGTAAACTTGCTTAATCCGTTTCTTGTTTCATCCCCATTAAGAATAACTGAGTTACTAATAGAAATGATAAAATCAGGTGAATTATTTCCTCATATTCTTGTGACTACAAAAGAGATGATTTTTGCTCTTGTTCTTTCTTCAATAAGTGGAATAATAATCGCATCAATATTATATTTATTTCCTCGAGTGAACGATATTCTAGATCCTTATTTAATCACGCTTAATGCAATTCCAAAAACCGCATTAGGACCAATATTAATTATCTATTTTGGAACAAACGAAAAAGGAATAATAAGTATCGCGATATCATTTTCTATCATTATAACTGTATTATCCTGTTTATCTTATTTCAATAATGTTGATAAAAACCTTATCAAAATGATGAAAGTATTAAACGCTAATCGCCTTCAATTATTACTAAAAGTAGTTTTTCCTTCTTCATTTGAGGGTTTACTATCCCAACTAAAAGTCAATATTGGATTATCTTGGGTTGGAGTAATTGTTGGAGAATTTCTCGTTTCAAGAAAAGGTATAGGATATCTATTAATGTATGGAGGTCAAACATTCAAATTAGATCTAGTAATGCTTGGAATCATCATCCTATCGATTATTACTTTATTATTAAATATTATTATTTCTCTCCTAATAAAAAGAAGACACTAATTAGTCTTCTTTAGGTTTAATTGCTTCTCCAATTGCAGAAATGAGTTTATTCTTTTCCAATGTATAAGCTTGTTTTACACAATTATAGATTGCATTTGTTTTTGAACTGCCATGTCCTTTTATGATTGTTTTATTAACTCCAAGCATCACTCCACCACCGTAATTGTTATAATCCATAAAATCTTTTATAGAATAAATTTCCTTTTTTAAAAGTAATGCTCCTAATTTATTCTTAATTCCCTTCATAAAGGATTTCTTTAATAATTTTAATAATTCTAATGCCGTTCCTTCTGTTGATTTAATCAAAACATTACCTGCAAAACCATCGCAAACTACTAAATCATATTTACCAGAAAGTAAATCTCTACTTTCCATATTTCCAACGAAATTTATTTCCTTCATATTCTTTAATCTTTGATACGTTTCTTTTCTTAATTCATCGCCTTTTTCTTCTTCTGTTCCGATATTAAGCAATGCAACTCGAGGGTTCTTCTTTCCATATGCTTTTTCCATATATAAGCTACCCATTAAAGCAAATTGCACAAGATTATCTACAGTACAAGAAGCGTTCGCACCACTATCACAAACTCCTACTACACTATGATTCATCGTTGGAAGAATTGGACAAAATGCAGGTCTTATAACTCCTGGAAGTCTTCTTGTTTTTAATACAGACCCTGTTAATATTGCACCAGTTGATCCAGTTGAAACTAATCCACCAATATCTTCATTATTCTTTACTAAATCATATGCTTTAACTAAAGAACTTTCCTTTTTCGTTTTTAAAGCGATTGTTGGAATTTCGTCGCATGTTATTATATCTGGTGCATGAACAATAGAAACTCTTCTTTCGTCGTATTTGTACTTTTTTAATTCTTCATTTAAGATAGTTGAATCTCCTGTGAAAATAATCTCTAAATCAGCGATTTCGTTTAATGCTTTAATTGCTCCTTCAACATTGACATAAGGGCTTTTATCTCCACCGAAAGCATCCACAACAATTTTTATCATATTCATATCCTTCTTTCTATTCTTAGATTTTAACATTAATAATAGAAGATATCAATTTTTCCATTTCTAGATTAAAAAAATAAATGAATAAATTAGTTGATTTGAAATATCGTTATAGTTGATTTGAAATATCATTTATAAGAAAGATGTTCCCCTATCACAGAAAAAAATAGTTGTGTAATTACATTTTTTACATACTTCTAATGTATTGTATTGACGAGGATTTTGTGATAAACTTTAGCATGTA
This sequence comes from uncultured Caryophanales bacterium, assembly GCA_945873815.1. Lineage (GTDB taxonomy): Bacteria > Bacillota_I > Bacilli_A > RFN20 > CAG-449 > UBA3210. The sequence continues at coordinate 42,781 of CAMCEE010000002.1, read as the reverse complement.
ATATAGATGCATTAATCGTGTATCTAATTATGATTTAAGGAGTTTTTTATGTTAAAAGTTTTCGTAGATACAGATTGTGATATCACACCAGAATTCGCAAAAGAAAATGGTTTTGAATTAATCAGCATGCCATACATTATCGGTGATAAAACAATTTTCCCATATAAAGATTTTAAAGTTTTCAATGCAGAAGAATACTATAATTCATTAAGAGAAGGAGTTCTTCCAAAAACTTGTGCAATCAATCAAGAAGAATATAAAGCATATTTCGAGCCTCATTTTGCAAATGGAGACGATATATTCTATATTCACTTTTCTCTTTCAATGAGTGGGACATTCAATTCCATGAATCTCGCGGTTAACGAATTATTAGAAAAATACCCTGGTAGAAAATTCTATTCATTCGATACGAAAGGAATCACAACTATTTCCTATTGTCTCATTCAAGAATTTGCAAAACTATATAAACAAGGAAAAACAGCAGAAGAAATGATTGAATGGGGACACAAGAACGTCGATCGATATGCGGTTTATTTCTATGCTGAAGATTTAAAATTCTTTGCTCGTTCAGGAAGAGTATCAGGTTTTGCAGGATTCTTTGGAAATATGATTGGAATTAAACCAATCATCTACATGAACGAAAATGGCCAAATGGTAAGTATTGCAAAAGCAAGAGGTACTAAAAATGCAATCGATAAAATATTAAGTTATGTACGTGAATTAGAAGATGATATTTTAAATCATAAAGTATACGTTGCAAATACTGGATGTATTAATAGTGCCAAAGCAATGATTGCTGCCTTAAAGAAGGAATTTGGTGAAGGATTAGATTGTGAGATAGTAGACGTAAACCCTACTGCAGGTGCACATTGTGGTCCTGGATGTGTTGGTGTTTGCTTCCATGCAAAACATAGATAAAATATTAAACGTTTAAATTATGATAGAGATTAGAGAAGTAAAAAAAGCAAGTGAAAGAAAAGCATTTGTTGATTTTCCATTAAAACTATATAAAAATAATCCATATTTCGTTCCGCCTCTATATGGAGATGAAATGAAAATGTTTAAAAAATCTTACGTATATCATGATCAAGCAGAAGATGTATTTTATCTTGCTTATCGAGATAATAAGGTTGTAGGAAGAATACAAGGAATCCTTCAAAAAGTCAGCAATGAAAAAGATAAATGTAAACGCATAAGATTCACTCGTTTTGATGCAATTGACGATCAAGAAGTCGCAGATGCATTATTTAATGCCGTCGAAAAATGGGCAAAAGAAAAAGGAATGGATACCATAGTTGGTCCTTTAGGATATAGTGATTTAGAAAGAGAAGGATTATTAATCGAAGGATTTGAAGAACTTTCTACTTTCGAAGAACAATACAATTATTCCTATTATCAAAAACTAATTGAGAATTGCGGCTATACAAAAGATGTCGACTGGGTTGAACGTAAACTTCTTTCTCCTATTGATGATAATAATCGTCTTGCTAGAATCTCAAATCTTATGATGCGCAGATGCAAACTTCATTTTGGAGAATCAAAAAATGCGAATGATTTCATCAATAAATATGGTGATCAATTTTTTGAGATACTCGATGAAACTTATAGGAATATCTATGGAACTGTTCCATTTACTAAAGGAATGAAAGATATGCTTATCAGCAACTTTAAATTAATTATCGATATTCGTTACGTTGCAGTTATTCTTGACGAAAACAATAAAGTTGTTTGCTTTGGCTTATGCTTCCCATCAATCGCAAAAGCTGTTCAAAAATCACAAGGTCACTTAACTTTACCTTGCATAATAAAAGTACTACGTGCAGTCAATAATCCTGAGATTCTTGATTTAGGATTAATCGGTGTATTACCTCAATATCAAATGTTAGGTATCGCGTCTGCAATCATTGCAAAACTCCAAGAATATTTGAAAGATGACAATATTAAATATGCAGAAACAAATCTCAATTTAGAAGATAATACTGCGATAATCAACCAATGGAAAAACTTTGAATGCATCCAACATAAAAGAAGAAGATGCTTCATCAAACACATGCAATAAAAGCCCAATACATTGGGCTTTTTTATTCATTCAAATGGAAAAAAATCACCATAGATTTTAACGATATCATCAATAGAAATCTTCATTTTATTCTTAAAGATAACAACTCTATTTTCCTCATCTATCCTTCTTATCGATGAAGTCATTTCTTCGTATTTTCCACCATCTTTTTTGTTATCTTTTATAAAATAAATAACTTTAACTTCACCTTGTATTTTATTATCGATAATGTACCTAAGTTTATCATTTATTATGTCCTTTTCACTATCAAGAAGCTCTCTTTTTTTCTCTACTTCTCTACCGACTTCTTGAATCGATTCCTCGTATCCAGTTAAAGCTGCAAAAGGAGCAAATTGTGCTGCACGATTTTCTATCGGCATGATTCTATGATTCTTAGGATAATGATGCTTAATATTTATAATCTTCTCATATTTTGGATTCATGCTTTATGACCTCCAATTTGTTCGTTTCTTTCTTTTGCAGTTGAACCTTCTTCATAATTCATTCCCTTTAGAATTGCATTTTTACCATATTTCTTTTTAATCTCCAGAATTGTTTTTTGTGCTTTCTTTTCTCTTTGTTCAACTTCCTTATTCTTTCTTTCACTTTCAGTTTTTCTTTCATAAGAATCAAATAAAGATAATTGTTCAACTTTTCTAATCTTCTCTGCCTCATTCTCGTACAAAACATTATTCGCAGAAACATTTATTCTTCTAATCAGTAGTTTTCGATTCACAATGTTATCAAAAAGTTCACCTAAAGCGCAAATCATTTTTTTTGAAGAGGAAGTGTAATCTCCAAGATTAATCGCGCCGTGACTAGATTTAGGAGCTATTCGACCATAATAATCTTTTTTAACTTCACCACTATATTTTTCGCTTATATTACTGATATCATATCCAACATATAATCCAATTTGATTTGTAACAAGATTTTTACTTACTAAATCGAGTGATAAATTATCTATCATCTCTTTTGCAATCAATCGTGCCTTTATATAATCATATCCGCAATGTAAAACTTGACCAGAACTAACGCTTTTTCCATTTGGCTTATAAGACTTAATATCTCTTATCGTTGTTGGTTCATATCCCCAAGCGTGATCAATTAATAATTCGGCATTGACCCCAAATTCCTTATACAATAAATCTTCATTATAATAATCATTTGCATTGCCTTCCGAACATAATGCGATATCTCCCATCGTATAAAGACCAAGTTTTTCTAATCTTTCTTCAATTCCTCTTCCTACACGCCAGAAATCCGTTAACGGAGTATGATCCCATAATTCAAAACGATATTGCATTTCATCAAGCGAAGCGATTCTAACCCCATTTTCATCAGGTTTTTTCTTTTTTGCAACAATATCCATCGCAACTTTAGCTAAGTACATATTAGTTCCAATTCCTGCAGTTGCAGTAATACCCGTAGTAGATAAAACATCCAAAATCATCGTTTCAGCAAGCGTATATGCATCCATATTCCTTCCTTTAAGATATCTTGTAACATCCATAAAGACTTCATCGATTGAATAAACATGAATATCTTCTTTTGCCACATATTTCAAGTAAACATTATATATTTTAGAACTTATTTCAATATATTTTGCCATTTGAGGAGTAGCAATCTCAAATCCAATTTCTAATTCTATATTATTCTTCAATTCCTCATAATTGCTTGATTTACCAATAAACCTTCCATTAGGTGTTTTCTTCATTCTTTCGATATTTGCTTCTTTTACTTTTTGATTAACGATAAACAATCTTTCTCTACCAGGAATACCTAAAGATTTTAAAGATGGAGATACAGCAAGACAAATCGTTTTATCGGTACGACTTTGATCTGCAACAACAAGGTTCGTTGTTAAAGGATCTAGCTTTCTTTCTACGCATTCAACGGAAGCATAAAATGATTTTAAGTCGATACAAATATATGTTCTATCCATATGATTATCCACCCCATTTCATCCTTATATATATGATACCATTTCCGTCTCACTTTAATCTAGAAAATGAATAATTCTTTCACCATTATTCCAAACAATCATATTTTAAATTATGGAGATTATTTATGGAAAATAAAATTAAAAAGATTCTATTATCAACTTTAATTAGTCTATCAATAATTCAATTAAGTAGCTGTAAAAAAGATGAAAATAAGATTACAATTTCGGAAGTAACACACTCTCTTTTCTACGCACCTATGTACATTGCAAAAGAAAAAGGATTCTTTAAAGAGGAAGGATTAGATATCGATATCATTACTTCTCCTGGCGCGGATAAAGTAATGGCCTCATTATTATCAAAAGATGCAACAATAGGTCTTATGGGTCCAGAAGCTAGTATATATGTATATAATAATGGTCAAAAGGATTATGCGGTTAATTTTGCACAATTAACAAGAACTGATGGTTCATTTTTACTAGGAAGAGATAAAAATGAAATCTTCACTTATGATAATCTAAAAGGAAAAACAATCATTGGAGGAAGACAAGGTGGAATGCCTGAGATGGTCTTAGAATACATTCTTAAAGAAAAAGGATATTCCATCACTAGAAATGGAAAAGATTTATCAAAAGATATTAATATTCGAACCGATATTGCATTTGATGTTATGACTGCAGCTTTTGTAAACGGAGAAGCCGACTATGTCACTGCATTTGAACCAAATGCAACAGAGCTAGAGATGATGAATAAAGGATATATTCTTTCTTCATTAGGTGAAGAATTGAATACTAGTATTCCTTATACATGTTTTTCAATTCTAAAATCTAATTTAGAAACAAAAAAAGAACAAATTAGAAAATTTGTTAAAGCAATTGAAAAGGCGTTATCATATACATTGAATCACGAAGCAAATGAATTAGTTCCACTTCTAAAAAAAGATTTTTCAACTAGTTCAAATGAAGAGATCGAAAAAGTTCTTACAAACTATAAAAAAATCAAAGCTTGGCCTGAAACAACAAAGTTTTCTAAGGAAAGCTTTGATAAACTAATCGATATAGTTAAACTAGCAGGTGAACTTGATAAATCAATCGTCGTGCCATACGATAAATTAGTATCTCAGGAATTCCTATTCAATTAATGATTCATACCTTTTATTTCATATGGTGATGAACTAGTCTCAATGAGATTACATTCAAAATAAGCAATATAGCTCCTTTATTGTCCCCTTATTTCAACTTCAGGAGGAAGAATTGATATTCCTCCATTTTTATTATTCTATCGTATTCTTTGGCTACTTCTTCGAATATGTTAACGTATATCATCTTTTCGAAATCATCTCATACATAAACAAGAGCAAAGTACCATCTTTTACAAAATCTATTATCATATTTGCCCTTTTTTCTCTTTTTATCATTAAGCAGTAATTTTCACTTCTTCTGCGATTATTTCAATATAATCTATTGTAATACTACTATTTGGATTGTCTTTAGAAATAGTGGAAATTTCACCTACAACCACCTTATTTAAATAAGAAGTGATTTTTGTTTTCTCGCTTTCAGTTAATTGAGAATATAATTTTCCATAATGATTATTCGCAATATAATTCTGGCAATAATCACCTTGGACCCATTGACGATATTCATCTACCGACTCATTACTATGAATTGTATCGAGTGTAAAGAATAATGATATACTTTCTCCTTTAGGAATTATTACTTCATTTTCATTTTTAATCAAATAATCACCATATCCATATCTCCATAGATATAATTCATTAGTAGTTTCAATCGCATTATAATATTCATCGGAAACTTTCTCTTTTAAATATGTAGTTTCATTAATGATATTATCACTATAATAATACATATTCTTAATCATTAATGTGAGTTTAGCATTATATTTCATCGCATTATTCTTAATCGAAGTATTGAGTGCTTCATCCGTCCCAGAAAAATCATACAATGAGAATAAGTAAGAGGAAAAATCGGAAAAACGTAATTTAATTCTCGTTGCATTCTCGCTTTCATTTTTAATTACAAAACAGAATTCAACATAAGAACTAACATCGAGGTTAGAGATTGCTTTTTCTCCGATTAAATCTTTATCAAATTTAACAGGGTATCCTTCTTGAAGGATATCACCTTGTTCAGTTGTTGATTTCTTATATTTAAAAACATATGGTGAAACAGATACTACCGAATCACCGCTTATGCTAATAGTAGCATTCTTTGGACGAATCGTGAACCATGCAAATATTGGTGTAAGAATAAGTGCAACTTCAGTAAATGCGGTAAGAGCAATTGCTACAATCTTTAAATTGATTTTTTTCATAGCGCAATTCCTCCTGCAAGAGACACTTTAAACTCTCTTAATGCAATAATATTTGATGATTCATCTAATGCTGCAATAAGGAAATAGTAATCTCCTTTTATTGACGTTTCGTCATATATCTTATTTCCTTCACTGAATCTATACAATTTAATTTTATTAGAAGGAACCATAGTTGATCCAGATGTTTCAACAAAAGTATAAATATTCAATGAATTGATATCGCTAATGATGGCATTAATCTCATTTATCGTATCGTATACTTTTGGGAGTGCGAAGGCATTTAAAGATACCGCTCCTTCAACTGCTTCAGATGAGATCTTATTATTATTGATAGTTGAAATCAGTTCAGTATCGGACAAAGATAGATAATCACTATTATTCAAACAATAAATTTTTACGCCATTAGTTTTTATCATCCAAACGTATACTGGAATATTAATTAATCCTGTTGAACCATAAAATGTTCCCATTTTATTATTGTAAAGATAAATGTTTTTTAATGTATTAATCTCTTTTAATGGTTCAAAACGATAAATGTTATTATTTGAAGCATCCAAGTTCACTAAATTATGAAGTGATGACAATCCTTCGATATCACTGAGATTTGTTTGATTTGAAATATTTAAATTGGTAATACCTCTAAAAAGCAAATTGTTTAGATTAGAAATAGAATTGTAAGATAAATCAAGCTTATTTAAATACAATCCTTTTAAATACCCGTTCCCTTCATTATCAAACAAAATGCTATTTGTCAATGAACAATTATGCAAATCAAGTTCAGTTAGATTCATAGAATCGTAATATTTAAGTGAGGTAAGATCGTTAATCGCATATGAGCTCAAGTTAAGTTTAGAAATCTCACTGAAGAATTCAATGCCCTTTACACTTATCGCTGAAGAAGGCTTCTTTGAGCATTTTGTATAATCTAATTCTCCAGTTCTTGTTGATGCATATGAAAGGATATAAGTTTTACTATTTTGTAAAGATATAGTATATAAATTCTTATTTAAATACGTATCTTGAAGTAATTCTATTGTCATAGAATAGAATTCTCTATTTGCAAAAACACATGGAGAAGCACCGTTTTTGTTACTTGCCTCATCGCTACATTTATATATTCCTGGAACGACAACATCATATTCTTGTGTGACCGAAGCAATATGCGTAGTCGAATCTATCGCAACGCACTTAAATGTAATCACAGTATCTACTATTGGAACATAATCGATACTAGAAATAAACGTATATTCCTTATAATACGATTTATCTTCAATCGTAATCATATCCTCAGTTTTTGGAACGATGGAAATAATCTTTGATAGATTTACATTATATTCTGTACCGTATACACTATATGTTGAAATAACAGAATCACTATATGGAATACCATTTATTGCTTCAATTGTGATGCCTGCATAATGAGAAGCAAAATTACTATTATCAATGATATTAAATGAAGTTCCTTCTAGCCAGTTGATATCCGTATTTTCAAAGATTCCATCAAATGGATTATTCGATGTAAAGGTAATATCTTCACTTCCACTATCAGGACTAGCATTTTGAATTTTAAGACGGAATAATTCTTCATCCTCTTGATAGTAAGCCAAATATACATTTTCTAAAATATTCTTCACTGAAACCGCACTTAAAGAAATAGCATTAAGTGACGGATCCTTATTTACGATGAAGAATTCGTTAAGAACACTTAACCCTGTTTCTCCATCAATGACATCATAACGAATAGAATTTAATCCTAATTTTGTATTCGATATTTTATTTGTTCCTAAATAGATACCATTATCCTTTATATATAATAATGGATATTCTAAATCCGTCGTAAATGTACTTAGTTTACTTTGTAAAAAGATAAGCGTTTCTTCTAATGTCGATGAAAGAATATCTAATTCGATAATCGTTCCTTCAATATTCAATTCAACTGTATCGTAGATATTTACAAATCCTTTGTTAAAAGTTAAGGATGTTATTTCTTCGTTACCATTATACATTTTATTATTATTAAATGTAATCGTTATATTATTAACGCTTTCTCCATTAAGTCTAAGATCAGTTAACATTTCTATTTCCTTAGCATTTAAGCGAATATTAAATGAAGATAAACCAATAAAACCTTGCTTATAAACATAATCGATAACGCTATATAAATCCAAATTATTATTCGAAGGTTGATATTGTGTGATAATCTCGTTTGTAAGAGCATTAACAAATGAAGCTTTATTTGTTCCGTAGATAACAAGTGGAATCTCCCTTGATGAGTTATTGCATATTATCTTTAATGTCGCATTTTGGTTTGCTTCAGAACGTGAGAATTTCATAGAAAAATCTTCATAAGCATTAGAATTATAACTAATTTCATATTTTACATGCATATCGTAAGGTTCATAATATGTTGGAAGCATTATATCGCTATAGACTTTTTCTGGAACTAATGAAGCAAGATAATCTAATAAATCATTCTCCTTATCAAATTCATCGTTCTTCAAAATAATGTGACTATTTTCAAACACTGTATTATCATAATCATAATTTGCATTAACACAGGTTAAATAGAAATTTGTTCCATTAGTAATACTATCCACATCAAGATAAAAACTTCCTCTAAAAGGATGCTTGATCTCAAATTTTGCATCCTCATTAATTGTAAGTGAATATCCATTCATATCAAATGAAACAGGATTATTGATCAAAAGATTCTTCGATATGACAATATCGTCAATCGCATATATTGTGTTTGTATAATTAGTCTCTATGCTTAAATGAATAAACATCGCATTAAAGAATTTGTTAAATGTTTGTTTTCTTAATTCATTTTCATCTCCAACATATCTATTATCAAAATCATAAAGAATATCATTTTTCTTTATTTGTCGAGGAAGAACTCGTTTGATTATTGAATTAGCACTTAGTGAATATGTAGAATTTCCTGCAGGTAATCCTGTATAAACAAAAATATTATTTTTCTTAGTATTATATTCTTGTCCAGAAATAGGATTTTGATCATTCGATTCGATTATAACATCAAATTTAGTAATCGTGATATTTTTATTGGAACTTGAGACATTTAAATCATTTGTATAAGTCAAATCAATAGAGTTTGCTTTAACATCGTAATTGTATGTTAAAGAAGCACTATAAGCATAAACTACGGCAATAGAAAAGGAGAGTAATAATACCCCAATGAAACTTAATAAGACTGCTATTAATGTTTTCTTCTTCATATTTCCTTTCCCTTCTATTTACATAAATATAATGTTAATGCTTTATCAAAATATAATTCTCTAATCTTGATTCTAGCAATGATGGACGAATAGAATAATCTATCAATATTCGTTACATCTGAAACTGATATTTTAATCTTGCAAGTTAATGTAACTTCGCCACTCTTATTCGCATTATAGTATTCTAATGACCCAACAATGATTAACGCGTCATCTTTCGATAAAATCTGATTGCTATAATAAGTTATTCCATTAATAGTAATGTTGTTATCAAGTACATATCCTTCTATTGTCACATTTTGTTGACCTGGAATGTATTCAATTAACGACAATTCACCATTATTATTAATTGAAGCTGAGACAAATGTAGTTGCATAATTTCCGTTTAGCGCATATGCACTAGATGAAATATTGAGTGCATATCCATCGATGAATTCGACGTTTGCAAGTGGAGAATAATTTTTATAAAGCGTGAATGCATCCTTTGTATCTTGCATTGGATTAATCTTACAATAATCACCCTCTTTTACTGATTCTTCAATGTAAGAATTAAAACCCGAATTAACATAGAAACCAACAAAATTTGGATTTTGATATAATTCATAAATAGATTCTTTTGTATGAGACATATTATAGAACCATGCAACATCTTTTATATCACCATTTGATTTATTATAGTTTGTATATACCTTTTCTAGATTTGGGAATGCTAACAAGAATGATAAATCAGTATGAATAACCCCTAAATTATAACCATAAGTGAAGTTTCTAAGCGTTTCCTTCGATCCTTCAATAAGTGGAGTAAAATCAAATATTCTCGTCAATGTATTTTGGTATGTATTCTTAAATGAGAAGTTTACAAGATGTAAATATCTTAAAGGTTCAATAGATCCCATTACCGAAAGATGTGGACATGAGAATTCATTAATATTTGCAAAAATTTGAATTCCTTGGAAAGTACTTCCTCCTAGTGAATCCCCTGCATTCCACGTATATAGAAGAAGGAATCTTTCAACGGATAATCTTAAGATATTTGGAATGATAATACCATCCCTAAATTCTTCCCCATCTTCAACGTCAAATACAAAATATGGTTCATATTTATATAAGAATTCTTCATTTTCTTTAGGATATAGATTAATTGATGTTGTTCCATCAACCATAGTTCTATCATCTGGGAAATGTTCTCCAGTAGTCTTATTAACACTTAATCCTTGCAATACACAAACTAGGAAAGAAGTACTATCGAAAACTTCACTTGCACTAACAACGTGAGTTTTAACATTTCCTGAAGCATTCGATAAAGTATAATCTCCTTCATTATTACTATAAAGAGTGATTACTTCATTTTCTTTATAAACATAATATGTGTCTCTAGTTTTATGAATTGGATTATTATCACTATCAAGAATTGCATATTTGTATGAAGCATCACCATTGAAGCCTTCGATTGGTGATACTTCAATATATCCTTGATAATTTTGAATGACGTGACTATATGTCTCATCACCTTTTGATATATCAAATGTTGAGAAAAAATTCGACCCATTAGATAACTCTGTTTTAATATTAATTATGTAGTTTGCTGCTTCTAATCCATCTGGAAGTTCATTCGTATTAATAGATAGAATTCCTGTTTCTGAATTATAAGATAAACCATTATTAACAGAGGTATTACCTTCCGATTCCGTGATAGTATATGAAATAGGATATAATGTTCCTTCTAGATAAATTCCTGTTGGTAATTTAATAGTATATACCTTTGTTGAATTACTATAATAAAGATATGAAGGTAATCCATTAAGAGGAACATTATTAACATTAAATACCTCGTTTGATAAGACAGGATACGTTAGTTCTCTAACATAAGAAGGAGAATTTGCATTTAATAATCCATTATCAGCCGTATATTCAAAGTTTGGTAAAACTGAAGCATCCAGAGAATCCGCTAAAACGAATTCAATATAATTATCCTTATATTTATCTGTTTGATTCTCAAGATATAACCTAATCGATTTTCTGTTATCTTTATTGGTGACAGTACTTGTCTTAAATCCTTTAAATGAACGAATTGCTAAATATTGAGCTATGCCATTTGGTCTAATAGACTTAATTGATGGAATATAAAATTCATTTGTTGAAGAATTGAGGTTTAAATATCCAATATTAACAAGATAACAAATAAGATCAGCATCAAACTCGGAAATCTCTTTTTTCGCATTACCGATATAATTCTTAGTTCCTTGCATAACTTCGGATGGTTTGTAATTTGCATAAACAAATAAACTAGTCCCAAATTGAGCATTGATAGCACTTGCATCTAAAGTTATAGAAGCATTAATCTTATCACTACTTACTGTTTTTACTGAATATACGCTATAAGCAAATGAACTTATCTTATATTCTGTGTATTCCTTCGTTCCACCATTTAATGCAAGATCAGAATATGTATCATCATTAATACTATCAATAATGGTTTTAAGTTTAGTAAGATTATCTAAAGTCACAGCCGTCTCTGAAGCAAGGTGCCATCCTAAGGTGATAGACTTTTCTTGTTTGTCGCAGATTCTAATTAACTGAGAAACAGTATCAATATTATATAAACATCTAGTACGATAAATGTTCAATTTAGAAATTCCCACAGGAAGACATTTTAAATCATCTGGAGTAATCGAATTAGATTTCTTTAAATTAACATCAGATAATGTATCAATTTTTGAGATATGATTACTTAACCTCAAATCAGTATTTTCTAAAGATAAAACTGATAGTGCTGATAAATAGTTTGTTCCATCGGTAATAAGTCCATCAATACTAGTCATTTTTTGACTATTTAGTTTAACTGTGGTTATAGAAGCAGCAAATGATTTTGAAGGATTTGATGGATTAACAATAGAATTCAATAAAGTGAATGTTCCGTCAACTGAAAGAATATAATTCGATGTATCTTCAGCTAGATATGTGTAACTATTCGAGAAAGAATTATTAAAGATATTATTCATCACAGTCTTTTTCGAGATTGCGCTAGTAGCGTTAATCGCTGTTTTTGGATTCGATTTTGATAAAGAGAAAAGATATTCTCTTAATGTTACATCAGGAAGACTAGTAAATAAATTATCTCCACTATTGACGACGAAATCGTAACCATATAAATATTTATTATTCAAGATACCAAACAAGAATAAATACCCATTCGCGGATGATTTTGGAACAATCTTATACACTTCAGATTCTAAAGTTATAGTAAAATAGGATGACAAGGATGAAGTATTTAAATCACCTTGAAGTGTATTATTCGTTAACGACCATAGATTAGATGAAGAATATGATCCCGAAGGATTATAAATATACTTCCATGTAATTGGATAACTATTGTGAATCGTTGAATTATTTCCATAAACCAGACCATATAGTTCTTTACCAGAAGAAGAAGGGACAGTAATATAATTAGAAGTTGTAATCTTTGTTCTCCTAGAATCAGTTGAAGCTAAAGATACATAGGTTGTTCCATCTACTCTTAAACCCAATCCATTAATCATATTATTATTTACGATATTATCTAGATTGATGTTATCTTTTGTATCAAAAGCAGAATTGATTGCTTCCGAAGATTCCTCCCACATCATATCAAAAGAATCCGGGTTTTTAGATGTACTAACACCCATATTGCCTAAAGCATCTACTGAGAAGAAATATGATGAATCTTCGTTTTTCGAAGGACTACCAATCTTAAATGACAATTTATTTTTATCATTATTTTGATTTTTCAAACTTGCAAGATATAAATCTTTAATATATTCTACGTTCTTAACAATAATTCCGCGCTTACTACTATTTTCAATCGATTTATAAACATTGAATACAGTTATTTTAGACTTACCATTTTCATCAATCAATCCTTTCGTCCAACGATAATCATCTAAGAAGCAAATTTTCTTATCTTTAGTCCATTGGTAAGAGTATGTAAATGATACCAAATCTGGTAAATATTTTTTTACTACCTCAGCATTGGAATTAAAATAGAAACATTCAGTAAAGGACATTGTTGTGATTTTTAATTGATATCTTAGTTTTGTCATATCGATTGAACCATATTTAACAACTAGACTTGTAAGATTGACTAAATCAGCTCCATCTCCAAATGCAAAATCACGGTTAATCGTAACTCTAGTAACTTTTGGAAGATATCTTAATCCATATAATAATGTTTTACTTTCATGATCACTAGGTCCATTAATAGTAATCTCGCCTGGAGTAATATTTGCTAGAACATTCGTAGAAATATGATATACATCATCTTTTAAATAATATCGGCAAACCGAGAGTGAAGTTGCATTTAAACTAGCATCAAAAGAAAGATAATCATTTAACGACCCATCTTTATATCGGTAGTCATCAGATGAGAACATGCGGAAACCATTATCATTTAATCTCGTTAAAACTATCACTCTTACTTCTGGAGAAGCAATAAGGTGCTTAAGTAAAACAGCACTAGAAGAATAATCAGCAAAATTCACTCCCTTTGAATTATGTACTACAATACGTTGTTCAATTCCAAGATAGTTTAATTGTATTAATGTATTACAACTGATTTCTCCATGAGTATCGCTTGCAGATAAATATAAATCAAATCCATATGATCCACTTTGTGGAGGAATAGAAGCAAGATATAATTCATTATCATTTCTAAGTTTAAAATTATTATATGCACTTACACTAGTTGGATAATAAAGTTTCGATGAAGAAGAATCTAAATAGAAATCATAGTCGTATCCATAGAAATTAAATGTATATGAATTTTTCGTAGTATCACCACTAATCATATCGTAAATATAATATGATTGATTAACCATTCCAAATGTTAAAACGCTAGGAATTTCTGATAGATAAATAGGAAGCAATTCCTCATATGGATTCCAATAAGCATTGCTATCAGTATCATAACTAGTTTCTATATAAATCTTAACAACTGGATTATGTATATATAGTTCATATAATTCTGGAAGATATTCATCAATTTGATAGCAATTAGATACATCCAATACTTCAAGTTTAGTAATTCTTCCACGTTCATCATCACCAACAAGAGTTGCGATATCGTAATTATATCCACCTAATTTGAGCGATTTAATTTTATCTTTTATTAAGATTAAAGGCGATAAATCATCAATTTTATTTCCAGATAAATCAAGGGTAAAAGTATGCCCAACCATATTTAAGCATTCAATACCTTTTAATGAGGTAATATTCTTATATGAGAAATCAATATTAACTTCATCAAAGGAATTCCAATCATCTAATGAAACAAGGTTTTTCTCATCTTTTCCATCATATGATCCTTCAGTAATCGTATTAAATTTTTCAAAGATTGCACTCAATAAGCTCTCATCTTCAATGAATTTTAGTTTACCAGTTGATATATCTTTCTCAAGCAAATCAATATATTGTTTGTTATAATATAGAATTGCTTCTGTACCTGGTTCTTTTTCAATCGTAATATTAAATGTTCTAGTAATAGCATAATAATTTGAACCATTTTTAGCTTGTACACGAAGAGTTAATGCCTTATCAATAAATGGGTTTTTAATCTCATATAATTGATAATTATGGTTTCCATCTGGCTTTTGTAAAATAATGTTTGCATTAGAATCATTAAACCATTCAAGTTCATACGTTACTCCACCATAATAGTAAACCGTAGGCAAATATAATGTCTTATATACGCGGTTAATCATATATACATCTTTCATAGCCTTTGCGATAGCTTGTTCAACTAACGAAGCGGTAATTGTATATGTTGAAGAGCCTAATTTATAAGTAATATTAGATAAATTCTTATTATTTGCAATAACTAAAGCCCAAGCATATTTGCTGCTTGCATCAAGCGCAAGAGAAATAGAATCATTTTTCTTCATATTACTTACATTAAGCATTCTTAGTGTAGTCATTTCCGTTAGTGGTTCAAAATCTGCAATTGTATTACTATCCAAATTGAGAGACGAAATAGCTTTTAAATATCTTAAAGGCTCGATATCAGAAATATGGTTGAACGATAAATCTAGTGTGATAATATCATCCATAAGTGATATAGAAGAAAGATCTGCAATATTATTGTTTGATAAATCTAAATATTTAAGTCTCTTCAAACTTTCTAAATATGAGATATTACTAATCGATGTATTTTCAAGAGATAATCCTTCAATATTTTGGAAATATTCGATTCCCTTTATTGAAGTGATATTCATATTTTCAAATTTTAGATATTTGTTATTGTAATCAGGTGCTTTTGAATCTGTAACAGTACCAATCAAACTGCTATACCCATTATTTATTGCATTTTGAATAATTTCATCCCATGTCAATTCGCTTTCATCGAAGTTAATAATCGAATCTCCATTACAGTCGAAACAAGCCAATAGGAAAGAATATAAATTATGATCTAGAATCCCATTTTCATTGTTTTGAATTATTCCTTTGATAGTAAATGAAAAATCATATTCCATCTTTTTCCATTCATCTCCAGAAACATTGATTCCTGGAACATCATCTACGTAATGGATATTTCCTTCACTATCTAGAGTATATAGTACCGCATGAACATTAACGTCTTTGTTATTGACAAACGAAATCTTATTAAAGAGGATTTCTATGCAAATATCTTTCCTGTATATGTCTTTTTCAACAGCTATTCTTTCATAATATGTTCTATCAATTGATAAATCATTTGCTTCAATGTATCTTCCATTACTGAAAACATAATAAGTTTTGGAATTATCTGTCGGATTAGCTTCTTGATATTCAAATAAAGCAGTATGTCTAGAATAATAATTTACTCCTAAAGATAAATCATTTGTTTTTTGATATTTCCCATCTATTAATATAAAATACTCATTTCCAAAAGTTGGAGAAACGACTTTCTTATAAACATATGTTAGGTTATTTAGATTTCTAATAAATACATAGTTTGCACCATCTTTAAGATAATATGAGATTTGATCTTCATATTCAGAAACTAGTGAATATTTAGTTAGTGCTGAAATCGCATCTTTAATGGAATTATCAAATGTATATTGAACGAAGATTTCTTTTGATTCATTGCTCGATTGAGGTGATAAAGAACCAGGAACTAAGAATTCCCTTCCCTCACCACGAGTATACATATTATCTTTGAAAGCTTTTTCTAAGCGGTATAAAATATCGTACTCTGTAACATATGAATTATCGCCTAACAATAAGAAATGCACTTCTTTTACAAACGTCCTATTATCATTAAATGTCAACTTAACATTCAATGTTCCTTCCTTACGATAATTTTGCTCAAGAGCATCGACGATTATTCTATTATCAGGAGTTATACTCAAGTATTTATATGGTTCTTCATTTGAAGGAAAAATAATCTCAACTTTCTTAACCCCATATTTATTTAGCGTTTCATTTGATAAAGAATAGCCTGAATAAATCGTATTAGAATTCAAAGCTAAAGGTTGAGAATCAATTAACAGATTACCTTTATCTTCAATCGAGATTAATTCACCAGTTTTTTTAAAAGAATAAACGTAATGATTGATTCCTTTAACTAATTTCATCGTAAAAAGAATATCAGTATCTTCTAAGGAATCGATTGTCTCCATGAATGCCTTCCCGTTTGGTAAATAGATTCCATTGTTATTCATAAGATTATTATCTAAACCATCTTGGACACTCCAATCAATATATACATTTCGATATTGATCATATGTTTTCAATAAGATAGTCGAAGAGATAGTATCAGGAATACTATTTTTAATATCGAGTGCAATTTGTTCTAATGAATTACCATATAATTGAATATTTCCGTCAATATATGCCCCAGATAATCTTAAAGAATAAGAATATGTTGTAGTTATATTAATATTTTCGCTATCAAGAATTTTTAAAATTCCATCATTATAAGAAATAACGCCTTCTTCCGAAGTAAGACCAAAATAAGAAATGTAATATTCAAGATCTTTTAGAATGTAAGTTAAGTCTTCTCCAGGATAATGATAAGTACCTTCTATATCCTTTAATCTAGATTTTATCGTCAAACTTAAATCCGACAAATGAGAATTAACATTTGAAATAGAATAACGTAAATTAGAAATATTTTTACTTACTAAATAACTTTCATTTGTCGATACAGTGATTTTCCCTGTACCTAGCAAATTACCAGTACCTTGAGAATCAATTAATCCTCTTTTTGTTTCATCAAACGAATCTTGCGTATACGAAATATTTATATTATTATTCAACGTTAAATTATGACCATTTAAATCTATTCCTATTCTATTAGAAACCGTCAAATCTTCATTTAGTGTAATATCGTTAATTAAAACAATCGTCACATTATTATTCGATAAAAGTGCTTCTTTAAAATCATTCGATTCATCTATATAAATATATTCAGCATTATCCATTGTTTCCGCATTAGCACGCGTTACAATTCTTATATTGCCTTCTTTTGCCAAGTTATCATACGAGGTTGATGTTTCTTTAGAATAAATGAATCGTAAAAATACTTCTTTACTATAATTTGTAATCATTTGAGAACTATAAAAATAATTTGAAAAATCATTCAAATCGCCAATACTTTTATAATGTCCATCTTCTAAAACATAGACTTCAATTGCTTTTGCGAGCATCTCGCTCTTTTCTCTATTTTGTTCGTTTATTTCAAGATCAAAATCAACGCGGTAATTGACCATAAATTTTTTTGTTCCAACAATCTCAATTTTCAATTTTACATCGCTTGGAACACCTTTATCCAAATTGATATTATCGGTTCCAATTTCATCAAAATATGTTTTATTATTATAAATAAAAGTAACGTTCGTGGATTCGATATCAATTTGATGAGTTCTATTTACATTTTGGTTTGCGATAATAGCAAAAGTAACTCCGACAGCTGTAAGAAGTGTCGCAAGTAATGAAATAACTAAAATAATAATTTTCTTAAATGGATTATTTTGCATACTTTCTCCTATACTATTTGCGATTCAAAACTCAAATTAATTCGACTTAATAAAAAGCAATTCAAACTATTTGTTAGATAGTAAAACGATTCATTTTGTTTTTGATATGTCGGACAAAAATCGTTTTCGCCTATCGCTATAGATAATGAATATTCAATACCCATATTAAATACAGTTTCTGGATCAGGTAAAGTGAAATACGGTTTGTCGTTAGAAGAATGATAAATTAATTTTTGATTCTCGACATAAACATCAATTGCATTAAAAATATCATTATTAATCAAGAAATTAAATAAGAAATCAATCTTATTGACATTATCATCTTTCTCAATATCGTAGACATATTGATAAACTTTTTCTCCGTCTTTAAAGCATTTATTATATGTTCCAAGCAACAAATCTTCATGTTTTTCAAAATGTGCTTTAAATTCACCATATGTAGGAAAAATTGTTTCTCCAGTAACCTTTAAATTTGTAATATCGCGAAGCATTTTAATCTTATATTCCATTCTAGAGCCAAAGTAGAAAATACCCTTTGATGAGTCACCTTCTCCTTCAATGATTTCAACATTTCCTTCAATATCATCAATGAGTTGGAAAGATAAACCTTCAATTTGAGATTTTTCAATTGTAGTAAACCACGCATAACAAAAAGAAACGGTAATTCCGAGTAAAGAAATAAGGATTGCAATGACTAGTCTAAATAAACCTTTTCTCATCTAATTCTTAAAGTAATGTTAGAACCTTTCCAAAGAAATTATATAACAAAAAGGAATATATATAAATAATATTTATATAAATACATCATCATATACCCAAAAAAACCGAATTTTTTTATATTTGCCTATAATTACCATTTTCAAGTGAATACAAATAACCAATCACTTGCTTATTAAATTTTTCTTTCAAAAAATCCATATATGTTTTCAATTGTAAATCATAATGTTCATCATCAATATTTTTTGTCTTATAATCGATTAAAACCACATTATCATCATAAACTAAGAAAAGGTCGATAATACCATTTATTCCGTCATATGAAAACTCATATTCTTTATAGATTTTTGCATTTTTAACATCTTTCATTATCGGTGAATTAAAGAAATTAGAAATAATGTTTTTAATTTTATCATTTTTGATTATTGATAAATCTGGATTATAAAAATCGATGATTTCCATTAATTCGTGAAGATATGTTCCATATTCAAGAATATATTTATTCGTGTTGATTCTTAAATCTTTACTTGCATGAACTTCATTTATTTCTTTATAGGAAAAATGTATCTCTTTTAAATCGATTTTTTTCCTTTCTATCTCTTTTTCTCGGATTTTTGGAAGTATGAGATCCGAACTAACTTTCCTTTTTATTGTTGTAAAATCACGAGTAAATGGACGCAATAAGTCTGCAAAAGATCCAGGATTATTCTTTTCTTCTAGTTCCCCTTCAGGAAGAATAAAAATCATCTTTTCTCTTGTACGAGTCAAAGCAACATACAAAAGTCTTATTTTCTCCGAAAGATTTTCGCGATATTCCCAATCAGCGTTCAATATTTTCAATATGTTTACTTTATCATCATTTTCTAAAGGTAAAATCGTCCCATATTTGATTGAGAAATTGATTTTATCGTCACTTTCTTTTGGATTAAATGATTTTGTAAGCATTGGAAAATAAACGATTGGGAATTCTAATCCCTTCGATTTATGAATATTGATTATTTTACAAGAATTAAGTGATGAACTCTGCGAAGTAATAGTAATTTTAAGTTCATATTTTTCTACATTATCCAAATACGAAATAAAATCATCGAAAGAATAATCTAGTTTTGTCATCGATTTAAAAGTTGCGCGAATTTGATCGATACGGATGGAATTGATTTCAACATCACCAATTAAAACTAATTTGTGATATACGTCAAGTCCATATATTAACTCATCAAATAACAATGCATTAGATAAACCCTTATTCTCATAAATAATATTTTTAATTTCTCTATAAATATCGTTATCAAAATAGTTCTCATTCATGCACATAAGATAGATTTCTTCATCAGTTTTACTAAAGAGAAATGAACGAGCTAAAGAAAGAAGTGCAATCTTTTCTTTCATCTCAAAATTACCAGAAATCACCGCTTGAGCAATTACAATAATACTTCTTATTATCTTGATGATTGAAGCATTTTGAATCTCTTCATTTTGCTCAACAAAAAGTGGAATTTGATATTCTGTAAAAATCTTTTTATACAAAGGAAATTCTGTTCCTCGATCAATAATCACACAAAAATCTCTAAATTCACATTCTCTTCTAATTTGAAGTTTTGCATCGTAAACTGTATATCCTCCATTAATCTTAGAAATTATATCTTCCGCGATTAAACGTGCTTCTATCTCCGCTTGAGGTCTATTTTCTTCATCATCATCTTTATTATAAATAATAAACTCTGAATGGTTGTTTTGGTTTTCATTATCGCATTCCAAATATTTTTCTAAACCAAATTCAATAATGTGATCCTTCTTATAGTTTGCTCCTCCAGTTTCAAGAGTCATAATTTTTGAAAAGATGAAATTGATATCTTCTAAAACTTCTTTTCTCGATCTAAAGTTCTTGTTCATATCGATAGCTTCTCCACCATCATGATTCTTATATTTCAAATATTTATTTGCAAAAATCTCACTTTTAGCATTTCTAAAAGCATAGATAGATTGCTTAATATCTCCAACCATATAAAGATTATCATTACTAATAAGTGACATCATTTCTTCTTGAATTGCCGACGTATCTTGATATTCATCAATCATAATCATCTTGTATTGATTCTTGAGCTCTTCTCTAACATTATTATCATTTTTAATCAAATTTAGAGCAATTTTAGCAATATCTTCAAATGAGAATACTTGTTTTTCCTTTTTGTATTCATATTGTTTTTTATCAAGTTCATAGGCAAAAGACATGAGAAGTTCCACGTATTCTTTATTCTCTTCTAATGAAGAAACCATCTCTTTTTTTGAATTAGGAAGAGAACTAAAAAATTTCTTTATTGCATTATATTTTTTTGAGCATATTTCAAATGAAGGGTCTTCTTGATTTCGAGGTTTTGTAGGGTACTTTGTAACCTTATTAAAATTTGAAATTAAATCATCATAAGATGTAGAATTAAAGAAATCTTCAAATAAAGAAAATACTAAATCTAAATATAAAGGTCCTCCTTTTTTGGATTCTATTTGAGGTAATTCGTTAACTAAATTATAAAATTCATCCCTTTGAGCGATGATTATACCCTCTAATTCACCAATCAAAAAATCATAAAACTCCGTTGAATAATGGTTTAACATAAATAAGCGATAATATTCTTCCTTATCAACTTCTTTATCTATCTTTTGTTGTATCTTTAAAACAAGTTCTTTTAATTCATCGTCATCCTTAAAGCAAAACTTTGAGATCATCCTTTCAAAAAGTGGATCATGTTTCTCATATTCTCGATCAAACATCTCATCTAATATATGATGTTTTGTAACGTCCATAACTGGTTCATCTACTACACCAAAATCATTAGAAATGCCCAATTTATAATGATATTTCTTTATTAATGCATTAGTAAAACCATCAAAAGTTGTAATGCTTGCAGAATCGACAAATTCAACTTCTTTTGATCCGCTTTCCTCCAATTTTTTTCTAATGCGATCTTTCATTTCTCCAGCGGCAAGTTTAGTAAAAGTAACGATCAAAAAATCATTTATTCTATATCCTTTATCCACAATAAAATGTCTAACTCTTTCAGAAAGCACAGCCGTCTTACCTGA
The DNA here is from genome assembly GCA_945873815.1 of uncultured Caryophanales bacterium. Lineage (GTDB taxonomy): Bacteria > Bacillota_I > Bacilli_A > RFN20 > CAG-449 > UBA3210. The sequence goes on along the minus strand of CAMCEE010000002.1, from coordinate 20,421 downwards.
ACCTGCACCCGCAGAATCGATGATATTATACCCACTTTCATGAATTGCACGTTCTTGATCTTTCGTCCATGCCATTTTACTCACTCTCCTTTTCTTCTTTTTCTATAGTAATGATATTTGTATCCCTAGCCTCATGGAAACATACTGAACTCAATTTACAATATGAACAAGGAGAAGATTGTTCATTAGTAAATCTAGTCGGTTTTATATCAAACTTACCCTCTCTAATATTTCTTATAGAATTCGATAAAGCTTCTTTTGCGTCCTTAAGGATATCTTCAAATTCTTGTTCGTTGATAAGAGATTTATTCTTTTTTAATCCTTTACTTGTTTTAGTAATCTTATCAATATAATATGATTTATTTACTATAGAATGATCAAGACGGGATATTACACTCTCATCTGAAAGAGTTAATCCATTTAAAAGAAAACTCTTTTCATTTTCCTTTTGCACGCAAATATTTTGAATATATAATCCAACTTGTTTATAATCTGGGAATTGTTCTTTTAATAAAACACCATATAAAGGTAATTGCAAATCAAATCCATAAGGAACTTTCATTCTATTAAAAGATAAATTATATGTCTTATAATCCACAATATAGATTTCTTTTTCCTTCTCATTAACGACAATCTTATCGATTTTTCCTTTCAGCATAGAATTATCATCCACTGAAATCGTGCATTGGACTTCTGCATATTGTTTGTTAAAAGAGCTATGGGTAATAAAATCCTTATTCTTTTCAATTATTTTTTCCACTTGAGGAAGTAGATGATTTAAGAAGAATTTGTCTTTACAAGTAACAAATTTCTCATCTATTTCACTTTGGTAATCATTTAGGTTAATCGATTTACTAAGTGAATCCTCAAGAATTTTATGAAATAGATTACCAAGATTTATCGTAAAGGAATCCTCAAAAGAATCACATTTACAAAGTTTCATAATAAAATATTTGAAAGGACATTTATTATATTCATTTATACGCGAATATGAAGTAGTAATCATTTTATCATCTTTAAAAACATCAGAATATTTAAAATGATAATCATATTCACGATAAGCAAAGGATTTAGGATCAATTGCATCGACAAAAACACCATCGATTCGATATGAAAAATATACATCATTATATCGAGCTACTTCGATTTCACTTAATTCTTTCGAATAGCGTATTCCTTCATCATTCTTAATAATATTTTTTAAATTCAACGATTTAGCAACTTGAGTATCATATTTTTCTTCTTTCCCATCTTTACTAGTTCTAGATATGTATAGATTATCTTGATTAGAAACAAAATAGGATAATTCTTCCTCATTTATCTTATTCTTCAATACACTTGTATTAAGATGCAAAATTTCTTTTTCTTTATCCGATAAATAATCTGTATCCTTTGAAAAAGTAGGATATGATCCAAGAGAAAAACCTACGATAAAAACATATCCATCCCTCACAACATTAGATGAAACGATTTTAATTGAATTATCATATTTCTTTCCTTTTAGCCTAATTCCTTTAGCTTTTTCAATGATAAATTGATATATGTTATCTATCGAATCCGAAACGTTCAATGCATCATTAATCAAATTAACTAATTTTCTTTTTGCTCCATAATCATAATAAGAATAATCATCTAATTTATCATAAGCTTCAATTAGATTATTACATTCTTTTAGATTATAGAGATATTCATTAAACACGCTTGTTTCATACAAGTTTAATTCACAAGTAAATTCAATTGGAAGATTATAATATCGAGCGTATTTCTTGATTAACATATCGTAATCACTCGGATATTTATAAAGGTAGATATCATTTAATGATACACCTTTTTCAACTAACTTAGCTATTTCAATAAATAATCTATTAACTTCATCTTCCTTTGATTCAAAATTAATAATCATCGGTTTATTGTTTTTATTTTTTCGTTCAATAAACTCGTAATCTACTTTTAAATATGATTTAAGAAGATAATTCAATTCCTCGTCCTTTTTTGAATATCCATATACGTAAACTTTCTTCTCATTGAATAGATTCTTAAACAAATAATCTTTCTTTAAAAGATGATTTTGATTTAATTCCTCATATATGTTATATAATTCATCTAATTTTTCATTACCTCTTTTAATTCCTCTAAGATTAACTAATATTTCTTTTGCTTCAGAATATGTTTTCCCTTTTTTCATTAGATATAAAAGAGCATTATCATCATACCTAAAATAGCATCTTTCAATTAATTCACTTTTAGAAAGACACTTAATACGAACTTCAATTTTGTTATTAAAATAAGTAATGAATTCATTCTTTATTTCACTAGGGCAAATAATGATTGAATTATCTTGAATAAATGATAAATCCATTTATGTTACCTCATTTCCTCAAAAGATAAAAACTTTACGTTCTCATTTTCACTAGTTTTTATAAACTCAACATAAATAAGATTATCAAGTTGATTTTCATTCGTATGAATAATATCGATTACTCTTGCAACCATCGATGTTTTAGCATTAGGAATAAGAATAGCACTATCATCCTCAATAAAATCAATAAGAGCAAATTTATCTTCACTCAATGAATGATTATTTCCAAAATGTAAAGCAATATCTTTTTGTCCTTTAGATAATCCACTTATCCCGATGATATCGCCTTTTTCAATATTATTGCCAGTGTCTGATTGTTCTCCAAGAAGCATCATAGCTTTATCGTAATCAACAAGCATACACCATGCAGCGCACATTCCAAATCTATGATTATTCTTCTTATATGCAATAATATTCACTCCGTGATTAAATCCCATAAAACTCATAAATCCACCTCCAAAATTATAGTAAAAATTCTTTCTGTTATTAAGATATAACAAAAGCACTGAAAAAGTAAAGGGTCAAAAAAAGAGACTCGAAAGTCTCAAATAATTATTCAGTTGTTGAAGCTCTTTGAACGAATTCAGAATTGAAAACGAATTCGCGATTTTTGAGTTCATCTTTTAATAATTTAGTCACCATTCTCATTGCAATAGATCCAACTTCATACATATCCATTTCAAGGGATGAAACTGTTGGACGAGCAATGGATGAATATTTTGTTCCAATAATAGATAAAACTTGAACATCCTCAGGAACTTTTAATCCAATGTCAAGCGCAGCATTTTGAATTGCACATGCGATGGAATCGCGAGGGCAAATAAATCTTCCATGAGGAATGGATTTAAAATAATCAACAAAATGAGAATATACTTCATGATAGGAATCCGAACAAGAAATCGTTTCAATATAATCTCTACATTTTTCTTCTAAGCCCTTTTCAACTCCTCTAATAAGTTTACCTTCATTTGCAATTCTAACAAATTGAAATTTATCTCCATTTTTATGTTTTTCAACAAAATCAACGATTCCATCAATAAAATTCAAAGTAATCGAAGCAATTTTATCTCCCTTCACCTTATTTCCAATAATGACGGTAGGAACATTATATGATTCAATATTACGAATGTCCGATTCATCCAATTCATCATCAAAAACTATAGCACCATCCACATGAGATGTAATCAATTTTGAAATGACTTCCTTTGCTTCATCAGGAGAATGCTTTGTGACAAATAATGTTGTTTGATATCCGTAAATCTTTCCAATATCAATCATTCCAGATAACAAATTACAAATGTACATGTAGTTTGTATCAGAAAGAACAATACCGATATTTGTCGTTCTTGATGTTGCAAGACCTTGAGCCAAAGCATTAGGTCTATATCCTAATCTTTGAATTGTTTCTTCTACTCTTTTTTTAGTTTCAGGTGTGACATTCGATTGATTATTAATAACTCTTGAAACAGTTGCAAGTGAAACTCCTGCCGCTTTAGCTACCTCATAAATCGTGACTCTATCCTTATACACTCCCATAATAATTCTCCTCTCATAATCTAAATAAAAAAAGCGCTCTAGCCGCGCTTTATTGTGATAGTTAACATTTACATGCTTTGAAGTTTATTTCTAAATCTTTCTAGTGCTTGTTTTGTTTTTTCTTTAACGTCGCTTAGATCTATTTTATTGAATTCCTCAATTAAAAGATCTAGTTTTGTTTTCTTTTTTGAACATGGTGTACAATCATCCATATCAAAACAAGAATCGTTTTCTTTGCATGAACTAATACTAGGTTCATCGGTCGAAGAAGAAATCTTTTTCATAAAACATTTCTCAATCGCCATACCCATTGCCATGCCAAATACTATCAGTTTTACAGCTTTTTGCATTTTTTCCCCTTTTTTTAGGGCTTAATACGGCTTATATTTAGTATATATGAAAATGTTTTCAAAAACAAGACATTCATTTTCATAATTTACAATAAGTGATATGTAAGCCCATTTTGTTAACTGAAATGATTTATTTATATTTGCTAGAAACCATTTCTTCTCACATTTACTATTATCTATCGAATTAGAATTTTTATACAAAAAAACGATAAGAAATAATCTTACCGTCTAATAATTTACTTATTTCAATTCCGACATGATTGCAATTCCAGCCGAAGCACCAACTCTAGTTGCACCTGCTTTAATCATTGCAAGGAAGTCTTCTGCAGTTCTAACTCCACCACTAGCTTTAACTCCCATTTTCTTTCCAACAGCTTTTCTCATTAATTTTACATCATGAACTGTTGCTCCGCCAGTTGAAAAACCAGTTGAAGTTTTTACAAATGTTGCTTTTGCTTTTTTAGCTAGTTTACAGACTCTAATTTTTTCTTCATCAGTCAATAAGCATGTTTCAATGATGACTTTTAATACGTTCCCTTTACATGCTTTTCTAATCTTTCTAATTTCTTCTAGTACATATTCATCATCGCCATCTTTTAATCTTGATACGTTGATTACCATATCAATTTCAGTAGCACCATCTTTTACTGCTTGTTTTGTTTCGAAAACCTTTGATTCAGTGGAAGTAGCACCTAATGGAAACCCAACAACTGTGCATACTTTGACGTCAGTTCCATTCAATTCTTCAGCACACAATTTTACAAATCCAGGATTTACGCATACGGAAGCGAAATCATATTCTTTTGCTTCAGCACATAATTTCTTTATCGCTGCAATTGAAGCATCTGCTTTCAACAACGTGTGATCAATATATTTATTATAATCCATTTTTTTTCTCCTTTATAAATACAAATAAATTATATAACAATACATAAAATAAAAAAAGAGTGAAATTTTGAGTAAAAAAAAACAGGTTAATAAACCTATTTTTAAAAATTTATTTTGCGTTTTTTACATCAACAACTTTTTTGCCATTATAATATCCACATTCTGGGCAAACTTGGTGTGCCTTAACCATTGCACCACAATTAGCACATTTTGCTAAACCTGTAACGTGAAGTTTGAAATGAGTTCTACGCATTCTCTTTGTTGTTTTAGATGTTCTTCTAGCTGGTACTGCCATACTTTACACACCTCCTACGTTGTTTGTCTTCAATAGACACGATATGTATTTTAAAGGAAATCTTATTTCATGTCAACCTTTTTTATTAAATTAGTTATACAAAAAATGAATAGTTTTTCCATTTACCCATTATATGTTGTAACAATATATTTTCCAATTATCTCTTCTTTAGAAGAGACGTGTACTTCAATATAATTGCTCGAATATCCTTTATAAAGTTTTGTTTTAGGATCATATGATTCGATTATGACATCAAGTTCTCTTCCGATAAACTTCTTTTCGTATTCCATTTTTAGTTTTTCTCCAACTTCAATAAGACGGTGAACTCTATCCTTTTTTACTTTTGGATCAATTTGATTATCCATTTTAGAAGCAAGAGTACCTGGTCTAATAGAATATGGAAAAACATGTAGATAATTAAATCCACATTCTTTAATAAACTCCACGCATTCTAAGAATTCTTCTTCCGTCTCTCCTGGAAATCCTACAATAACATCACACGCAAGCGCAATTTCAGGTAAGGCGTTTCTTATTTTCTTAATTCTTTCCAAAAATTCTTCCTTTGTATACTTACGGTGCATTCTTTTTAATACGCCTGCCGATCCTGATTGAAGTGGAATATGTAAATGTGAGGCAATGCGAGGATTAGTTTTTAAAATCTCGATAAATTCATCATCGATTTGACTAGCTTCAATCGATGAAATACGAATTCTTTTTATACGTGGTTCTTCTTTTAAAATATCTTTTATTAAATCATTAAAATAATACCCATCATTCTTATCGCTTCCATATCCAGCGGTATCAACTCCCGTAATCACTATCTCTTGAAAAGAAGCATCTGCAAGGGCATGTATCTCTTCAAGAATACTCTCTTTATTTCTCGATCTAAATCCACCCCTTGTATAGGGAATGATACAATAGGAACAAAAATTATTGCATCCGTCTTGAACTTTCACAAATGCTCTAGTGTTTTCATTATAAGAAACTATATTTAGACATTCATATTCTTCATTTCTATTATCTTTATTAACTTTTACAATTTGTTCTTTTTTCTCTTCAAATTCTTTAATCAAAGAAATGATTTCACTTCTTTTCGAAGTTCCAAGAATAATGTTTGTGCCCTCAATCTCTTTGACCACTTCAGGATGTAATTGAGAATAGCATCCCATCACAACAAAAATTGCATGAGGATTACTTTTTATTGATTTACGGATCATTTGACGAGATTTTTGTTCTCCAACTTGAGTAACTGCACAAGTATTGATGACAAAAACATCGCATTTTTCATCGTGCGATTCAATATATCCCTCTTTTTCTAATAATTCCTTAATTGCTTCCGTTTCATACGTGTTTACTTTGCAACCAAGTGACAATGTCTTATAATACTTCATCTGGACTTTTTCCTCGATTGAAAATCTTATCTTTTTTTATCGCTTTTTTTGATGCACTACGTGCAAGAGCAATAAATGTTTTATGAGAAATAAGATTTTCTTCATATAAACTTTTAATAAATGCTGAACAATCATTTGAGTAATATGCAGTTACTACTCTTTCGATTCGCCTAATGAGATGTTCTTCATTTCTAGTTTTTAAATATCGGTCAAAAATCGGAATACAAACATCCAATCTTCCTTGATTATTAATAATGTATATCGTTTCGAATTCCTTATGATAATAGGCTGCGCTAGTTTTATCTTCTTTAATTTTGATTAGTGAAGTAAAGGTAGAAGAAAATAATGAAAAATTATACATATCAAACAAATCAATACATGCAGTGAGAGGTTTATCTTTTAATTCGTTATAAGGATAATCCATTAATCTAGTTGGTTGATCGTTATATATTAAATTCAATCCTCTTGAAAAGAACGGAATGTAGATTCTACCCTTATCGATTTCAAAATATGGTGCATGCGCATTTTCTAAATCCTCCCATACTTTATCTCTAATAAATCTATCTCTTTTATCTACAGGAACAGCCAACGATTCCAATGAATATTTTTCAAGATTCTTTTCAATAATATCTTTATTTTTTATCGCGCGAATTAAAATATTGCATTGAATAATCTTAAACCCTGTAGTATCTGGTTGACTCATATGATAATGAGTAGTAAATCTAGAAAGCAATTGAGTGTTTTCAGCATAAAAAGCATATTCTTCCGAACGTATAAGAGATATTCTTTTTTTTCTTTTCAATACTGTAAATATACTCATTTCTATCTTCCTTTCATAGTTCACATTATATCATTATTCACATTGAATATCATTTGTTTTCAAGTACGAATCCAATAGTAGATAAAGCGTAGAATACTGCAGTTTCGCTTCTTAATATTCTTTTCCCTAACGAAACGGATATATATCCTGCTTCCTTTGCTTTTTCAACTTCGCTAGGAGAAAATCCACCCTCAGATCCGATTAATATTCCAATACTTTCATTTTCCTTAATCGCTTCAATATGGGCCTTAAAAGATAAATCTCCTTCATTTTCATAGGCAATAAATTGATGATCAAAGTGGAATTTCGATAATTCCTTATACGATATTACTTCCTTAATAAGAGGTACTTTAGTTCTTTTTGATTGTTCACTAGCTTCTAAAGCAATTTTATTAAGTCTCAATAATTTCTTATCCTTATTTTCTTTAGTAATCTTTGCAATACATCTTTCCGATTGAACTAAGATTATTTCATTCACTCCTAATTCGGTAGCTTTTTGTACAACTAGTTCCAATTTTTCTCCTTTTGGAAGACAATATAATAACGTTACATCATTATGAAGTTCATGATCTTCATTTAATTTTTCAATAATTTTCATAGATAATGGATTATTGTTTTCAAGTTCACAAAGGAATGATTCATTTTGATAAACTATTGTAATCCTATCACCGCTTTTCATTCTCATCACATTAACGATATGATGAGTTTGTTCTTTTGAAAATATCGGTCTACCATTATCTATCTCTTCAATAAAATATCTTTGCATACTAAACCCTCATTTCCTTTAGCATTTCAACTTCCTTCTTATATCCATCTAACTCATTAGGAGTTTCAAGATAAAATGGTAAATGTTTTATTCTCGGATTATTAATAATTTTCTTAATTGACTCTAAACCAAAATATCCTTCTCCGATTTTTTCATGACGATCTTTATGTGCACCAAGCGGATTCTTAGAATCATTTAAATGAATCGCTTTTAATCTGTCTAATCCAATTATTCTATCAAAATCATCTAATACTTTATCAAAGTTCTCAATCGCATCATATCCAGCATCAGAAATGTGACATGTATCAAGCGTGACTCCTATTTGTTCTTTTAAAACTACTCCATCGATAATTTGCTTTATCTCCTCAAATCTCGAGCCTACTTCACTACCTTTTCCAGCCATAGTTTCTAATAATACTAGAACCTTATTATCCTTAGTTAATACTTCATTCAATGTATCGATAATATATTTAATACCCGTTTCTATTCCTTGTCCTACATGACTTCCAGGATGAAAATTATACATTGAATTAGGAATATTATTGAGTATCTCTAAATCTTTTTTAAAGACATCACATGCAAATTCTCTTACACTTTCTTTATCCGAGCAGCAATTTAATGTATATGGAGCATGCGCTAAAAATGGACCATAATCCCTTTCGTTAACATAATCGATAAATGCTTTTAAATCAATAGGGTCAATCTCCTTTGCTTGACATCCTCGAGGATTCCTTGTAAACCATTGAAAGACATTACCTCCAATGTATTCGGTATCCTTAATCATTTGCATATATCCATTGCTACTTGAAACATGACATCCAATCTTAAACATATTTATACACCTCTTGCTTATAAATATTACCATATTTTCATTTTAAGAATATTAATTTCTTGTTCTTTTGTTACTTTCTATTTATATTTTAAATAGAGGTATCGATGAAAAAGCTTAAAAACATTATTTTATTATTATTGATATTATTATCATTTAGTTCCTGTAAAAATAATAATGTAGAAAAACTCTATGTTATTTTCAACGAAATGAAAAATCAATATGGGGATTCAATACTTATTAAATACAAGAACTTTGAAATCCTAGTTGATGCGGGTCAAAACGAAGATGCAGAAGAAGTATCAAAAACAATCAAGGAAAACGTAAAAGATAATATCTTAGACACATTAATACTAACTCATCCTCATGCTGATCATATTGGAGGAATTGCTTCTGGTGTCTTATCTAATAGCGGAATCAAATCTATTACAACCTGGATTGATTCTGGGGCGCTATATTCAACTAGTTCATTTCAAATCGTTGAAAATATCAAGCATTCATTCATTGATAAAGGAACGCTTTATCATGCTGCATATGATTTCTTTCATACGGAAAACCTTTCTAATCGCATATATTTAGATGTTGATGACAATGTCTATATTGATCTTTTTGATACTGGAGAATATCCTCTACCAAATTCTACTTACCAAGGAGGAAATATCAATAATGTCTCTGTGACATTCGCCTTAAATTATAATAATACTCAATTCTTTTTTGGAGGAGATATTTCTAAAATGATTGAAGAAAGACTAGAAAATAGAATTGATAAACAATATTTTTCAAAAGACAAGTTCACCGTTTTTAAAGCAAATCATCATGGCTCGACCGGATCTAATTCACTTACAATGCTAGATATAGTTTCTCCGAATATGGTTTTAATTAGTTCCGCAATAAGCGATAATAATCGTTCTCAAAAAGGTGTCGTTTCCTCTCAACACCCTTATCCTGCAGTCATTTCAAGATTCAGATATTATACTAATGAAATATATTGGACAGGAACAAACGGAACATTTGTTTGTTCAAGTGATGGTAAAACATGCAAAGTTGAAGGAAAAGGGAGGACAATAGATTATTATTTCAACAATCAACTCGTTCCAAGTTTAGAAGAAAAAGATAAACCATTCATTGAAACAAAATGGTTTGAAACAGGTAAATGATATGAAAAAAATTCTATTAGTTGACTTAGATGACACATTACTCGATTTTCGAAAAACAAGCGATGAGGCAATCGTTTCTGTTTTTAACTATCATCACATTCCAGTATCGAAAGAAAACCTTGATAAATACGATAGAATAAATCGTTCATATTGGGAAAAATATGAAAGAAAAGAGATCAGTAGAGACGTCATATTAAATGAACGTTTTAGTTCATTTTTTAATGATTTTGGCATTAATACAGATGGTAAAATTGAAAATAGAATGTATTTTGACGGTCTTAAAAATATTGTCATATTTGTTAATAACGCTCTTCCATTCCTATCACATTGTAAAAAATTAGGGATGACAATTTGTTTAGTATCAAACGGAGTCAATGAAGTTCAAGAATCTCGACTCAAATTATCTAGCATCGATAAATATTTGGATAATCGTTATATTTCTGAATTCATTGGTTATGCTAAACCAGATGTCAATTTTTTTAAAGCAATAGAAAAAGATTTCCCTAATAAAAAAGAAGAGATGGTCATTCTTGGAGATAGTTTATCTAGTGACATTCAAGGAGGTAAGAACTTTAATATTACAACTGTATGGTTCAATCCTCGTAAACAAAAAAGTGATTTACCAGATTATTCCATTTTGGATTTACTAGATTTCTTTTCGTTAGATATAATGAAATAAGTTCTATTATATCCAATTTCTTCGATATTATTTGCATTAAAACATTTTATGTTTTACTATTAACCTATACATGAGGTGAAAATATGCTAATAAATATAAAATCAAGGATAAAAGATTACTCTATCATCATAAAAAAGAACTCACTAAGAGAACTTTCTAATCTTTTTTCATTAGACTATAAAAAAGTTCTTATCGTAACAGATGATAATATTCCTTTAGAATATATAGAAGATGTAAAATCAAATTTTGATTATGTTAATGTTTTAGTATTGCCTCATGGAGAAAATACCAAATCAATTGAAAATTATCTAAAAATCCAAGAAACATTGCTAAATAACAATTTCTCTCGTAAAGATTTAGTGATTGCTCTTGGAGGAGGAGTTATTGGTGATTTAGTTGGTTTTGCCTGTTCAACATATAAAAGAGGTATCGAATACATTAATATTCCTACTTCCTCTCTTTCAATGATTGATTCATCCATTGGAGGCAAAACTGCAATCAACTATAAACATTATAAAAATATGATTGGTTCATTCTACCCTGCAAAAGGAGTATTGATTGATTTTTCCTTATTGAAATCATTACCTAAGCGCCAATTAAATAATGGCCTAGTTGAAGCATTAAAAGCAGGTTACATATTCGATAAAACAATTATAGATGAATTCAAAAAAGAAGAATTAGATATTGAATCTATCATAATAAAATCAATTATGGTAAAGAAGCATTTTGTTGAAAACGATGAAAAAGAAGAATCAATACGCAAAATACTAAATTATGGCCACACAATCGGTCATGCTTTAGAAAGCATCTATGGCTTTTCCGACAAATTATATCATGGAGAAGCAGTAGGAATAGGTATGATGCTCATTAATGATGATCCCCTTGAAGTAGCTTCTTTCTTAAAGAAATTAGACATTCACTTTGATGAAGAGATTGATGCAGAGCAAATAATTGAATTCATAAAGAATGATAAAAAGATGCACGATGAAAAAATAGATTTAATCAAAGTAGATAAAAAGAATGGAGGTTACATTGATGAATCTATTTCTATTGAGGAACTTAAAAAAATCATTGTAAAGGAGGCACACTATGTCAGATACCTTAGGTAATAAATTAAAAATGACGATTTTTGGTGCAAGTCACGCTCCAGAAATTGGCGTAATATTATCAAATCTCCCAAAAGGGATGAAAGTAGATTATGACTTTATCAACTTTCAACTTGCAAAAAGAAGACCAAATGGAAAAGAATCAACCGCAAGAATTGAAGATGATGAATTTGAAATTCAAAGCGGAGTAACAAATGGTTATACAAATGGAGATGACTTAAAATTAGTCATTAAAAATAAAAAGCAAGATTCAAGTGCTTATTCAAATATTGTCTATCGACCTGGGCATGCTGATTATACTCAAGATATAAAATATCACGGACAAGCAGATTTAAGAGGTGGAGGTCATCTTTCAGGGAGAATGACTGCGCCTATTGTCGCAAGTGCTGCGCTCATCATCCAATATTTAAATGAAAAAGGAATTGAAATTGGTTCAAGAATTAAATCAATTCATGGAATTAAAGATGATGAAATCATTGTCCCAACTAAAGATATGATAAAAAAGTTCAATTCTTCTTCTTTTCCAATATTGAATGATGAAAAAGAAATCGAGATGAAAGAAGTGATTAAAAATGCTAAAGAAAATCTCGATTCAGTAGGAGGAGAAGTCGAATCTTACATACTATCTCTTCCAGTTGGTTTAGGAGAGCCTTTTTTCGATTCTCTTGAATCTTGTTTATCTCATGCTATATTTTCTATTCCGGCTGTAAAAGGAATTCTTTTTGGATTAGGTGAAAAGTTTGCAACCACTTATGGTAGTGAAGCTAATGATGCATTTAGAAATATCGATGGAAAAATCATCACATTAACTAATAATAATGCAGGAATAAATGGTGGAATATCTAATGGGATGCCTATTGTTTTTAAAACGATAATTAAAGCTACTCCATCGATTGCAAAAAAGCAATTATCAATCAATCAAAATAAAGAAAATGTCGAACTTGAAATCAAAGGTAGACATGACCCATGCATTGTTCAAAGAGCATGCGTAGTAATCGATTCATTGATTGCTTTCACCATTCTAGATTTAATGTTACAACAAGAGGATCAATAATATGAAATATGGAATTATCGGTAAACCACTCATTCATTCATTTTCTAAGCCCATTCATGAATCACTCTCTTCTTTTTCATATGAAATAAATGAATTAGATTCAAATGAAGTATCATCTTTACTTAAGAATAGAGATTTTCTCGGAATTAACGTTACAATTCCCTATAAACAATTCGTTATTCCTTTTCTAGATAAAATCGATGAACAAGCAAATAGGATTCATGCAGTAAATACGATTGTAAATAGGAATAATATATTATATGGCTATAACACAGATTACGGTGGTTTAAAGAAGATGATCCTAGATCATAAAATCGATATTAAAGACAAGATTTGTGCCATTCTTGGTAATGGAGGAACACATAATACTTCCCTTTCCTTACTTCAAGATTTAGGTGCAAAAGAAATTATTACTGCGACTAGAAAAAAAGAAAAAGGTACGTTAACATTTGATGAATTAATAAAAAGAAAAGATGTGGAAGTCATTATTAATACTACTCCTGTTGGAATGTATCCAAATAATTACGATCGAATCATTTCTCTTAATGATTTTCCATCACTAAAATATGTTGTTGATGTTGTTTATAATCCACTTAGAACACCTTTAGTTTTAGAGGCAAAAGAAAAAGGCATTATTGCAACTGGAGGACTAGAAATGCTTGTTAATCAAGCAGTTATTGCAAATGAAATCTTCTTTTCAAAAAAGAATGATGCTGAAGTATATAAATCAATATACAAGAAAATCTACCTTAATAAATCAAACGTCGTCCTAATCGGTATGCCGATGGCAGGAAAAACAACAATTGGAAAAGTTCTTGCAGAAGCATTAAATAAAAAATTCTATGATTTAGATGAGGAAATTGAAAAAAGAATACCTCTTCCAATCAAAGAATACTTCGATAAATATGGTGAGAGTAAATTCCGTGAAATAGAAAATGAAATTACAAAAGAAATTTCAAAAGAAACAAATCTAGTTATATCAACTGGTGGAGGAATCATTAAAAATAAGGAAAACATTTTCGCACTAAAAGAAAATGGATATATTGTTTTCTTAAATAGAGATGATGATTTACTCATTTACGACGATAAACGTCCATTAACTAAAAATAAAGAAGAATATCATAAACTTCTAAACGAGCGTATAACTCTTTATAAAAAGTATTGTGATATTGAAATAGAAAACAATGATAGTTTCAAAGACACTATAACTAGAATTAAGGAGGCATTCGATGAAAGTTTTAATTATTAACGGACCAAACCTCAATATGATTGGTATTAGAGAACCATCAATCTATGGAAACAATACTTACGATGATTTAGTATCATACTGTAAAGATGCTGCAAATGAATTAGGAATTGAAGTAGATATTTTCCAATCAAATCATGAAGGAGCTATCATTGATAAAATTCAAGAAGCATACAAAAAAGTCGATGGGATAGTCATCAATGCCGGCGCATATACACATTATTCTATTGCGATTATGGACGCTTTAAAATCTGTAGATATTCCTACTGTTGAAGTACATTTATCGGATGTATATAAGCGTGAAGAATTTAGACATGTTTCATATATTAAACTCGTTTCCATTCAAACGATTGTTGGTTTAGGGTTTGAAGGATATAAAAAAGCGATGGAGACATTAAAAAGACTATATATTTAGGTAAATTATGATTACAATACGCAAAGGTAAATATAGAGGAGCAATCACTCCTCCAAGTTCAAAATCTGATACTCATCGCGCCATTATTTCTGCTGCTCTTTCAAAAGAAGAATGCATTGTCAATAATGTTTCTTTTTCTAACGACATCGATGCAACTATCGCTTCGTTACGTAGTCTAGGAGCAAGAATAGATGTTTATGAAAACACGATTATTACTCATCCAATTGATAAAAAAATAGATGAGGCAGTTTTAAATGTTAATGAATCCGGCTCTACTCTTCGTTTTTTAATTCCTTTAAGTCTAGTTTTCTCTAAAAAGAATACATTTATATTAAAAGGTAATTTAATAAATAGACCAATTACTTCATACGAGAAAGCGTTTAAAGCTCAAGACATTACAATCGATAAGACTGAAGATGGATACATCGTTCAAGGGTCACTCAAAAGTGGAATTTTTGAAATAGAAGGTAATGTGTCTAGTCAATTCATTTCTGGTTTACTCTTCTCTCTTCCATTACTCGAAGGAGACAGTAAAATCATCATAAAGAATACAATTAGTAGTATAAATTACATTTTGATGACAATCGATACATTAAATCGATTCGGCATTAAAATTGATTTTGATTCCAATAATCAAATCATCACTATCAAAGGAAATCAAGAATACCATTCTACTTCATATAACATTGAAAATGATTATTCTCAAGCTAGTTTCTTTTTAACTCTTGGATTAATTAACGATATAGTCAAAGTTAATGGTATGAATAGAAACTCATATCAAGCCGATAAAAATATCATAGAGATACTAAGAAGAATGGGAGGCAAGATTGAAGTGAATGACGATTCTATTATCTCGTATCCTTCCCAAATTAATGAATGTACTGTATCGCTTGATGAAAACCCAGATTTAGGTCCTATTCTTTTTGGCCTAGCTGCTTTTTCAAATAGTAAAGTAACATTCACTTCAATTAAAAGATTAAGAATAAAAGAATCAGATCGCGTTGAAGCGATGCGTTACAACCTAGAATTACTTGGAATAAAAGTTGAAATAATTGATGAAGATACATTAGTTATTTTCGGTGGAAAAATGCATACTCCAAATAAACCTTTATCATCTTTCCATGATCATCGAATATTCATGACATTATGTATCATTACTTCTCATCTAGATGAAATAACTATTGATGACGAAACATGCATTAATAAATCATATCCAAATTTCTTAAAAGATTTCGAATCGTTACGAAAGGAGAGTTTATGAAAGAATTAAACTATTTAATTGTCGGATTAGGATTAATTGGCGGTTCAATTGCAAAAGGATTAACTAAAACTAATCATAATGTGTACGCTATTGATATTAATAAAGAATCAATCAATTATGCAAAAGATGAAAAAATCATTTTAAATACCAACGAAAGCAATGAAGAATTAATTAAAAATGCTGATATCATCATTTTATGTTTATATCCAAGTATGGTTTTTAATTGGGTTAATGAGAATAAGCATTTATTCAAAGAAAGCGTCCTTTTAAGCGACGTTACAGGTGTTAAAAAGGAAATCGTTACCAAAATCCAAAACGTTCTTGAAAAAGGCGAATTTCTTGCAATGCACCCTATGGCAGGGCGCGAAGTCAGTGGAGTTCAATATGCAAACGAAAATATATTTCTAGGTGCGAACCTAATTATTGTACCAACTGAAAAAAACACTTCTTCTAGTATAGAAAAAATAAAATATATAGGTGAAATTCTTTCATTCAAGAATATTGAAATCCTATCTATTGATGAACATGATAAAATGATTTCATATTTATCACAATTACCACATGCAATTGCAGTAGCATTAATGTGCGATAGAAACAATGATCACCTAATAAGATACACTGGCGATTCATTTAGAGATTTAACTCGCATTGCAAAAATCAATGCTTCTCTATGGAGTGAACTCTTTATTGCAAACAAAGAGCATTTAGTACTAGATATTGATTCATTCATTGCTACTCTATCGAAACTTAAAAACAACATTGATGAAGAAAACGTTGAAGCATTAAAAGAAATGTTTTCTATTTCAAAAGAGCGTCGAACAAACTTTGATAAATAAATATACGATATCAAATAGATTAATAAAAGAAACGGATAAAGTGGCAAATAAATCAATATACTACTTATATGATACAGATGAAAGTTTATATGGTTTTGTATACGATGGAAATACGTATTATTACGTTAGAGACATCCTTCAAAATATTATAGGCATTATTGATTCTAATCGTAACATCGTTGTAAAATATAATTACTCAGCATATGGAGAAACTATTACAAAAACTGATACTTCAGGTATAAATCTAAGTTCTATTAATAGATTTAGATATAAAGGTTATTATTATGTTGAGGAAACTGATCTTTACTGGTTACTGTCACGTTATTATGATCCTGAAATTGGTAGGTTCATAAGTCCTGATAGTGTTGAGTATTTAGCTCCTCAAAGTATTAATGGTTTGAACTTATATTGCTATTGTTATAATAATCCGACTTCTTATGCTGATCCATCTGGTAATTTACCTTTCTTCATATTAACAGCAATTATCGGTGCTGTTATTGGAGTGGGAATTACAGCTGCTGTAGACTATATTCATGATAAGGGAAATCTAGCCACTTGGTTATATCCGACGACAGTTGTTAAAGTCGTTAAAACAAACATATAGGATTGTAGCCCAGCCGGCTAGAGCACCACCCTCATAAGGTGGGGGGGTCGGTAGTTCGAGTCAACTCAATTTTACCAGTAATATCCTGATTTTACGGGCTTTTTTATATTTTTTTCATCAATTTTAATACCAAATTTTGACATCGAATAAACCAATTTTTGACATCAAATATTTTTCTTTAAAGTTTTTTTAGTATCATCAACAAGTCCGAGCTTTTTATCTTTCTTTTGGATTATTTTAACCTCATCAACAAAATCAATAATTTTATCTATGCTCGTGATTGAAGAAAAGTCTTTTGTTTTTGCAAACTCATTTAACTTTTCCTTTGCAATTAAGTTTGTTTCAATCTTCAAATGTTCTTTCCAATGCTTGAATAAATATGTGTTTTGAAAATCTTTATTTTCACAAAGCAAAACACTCAAATCAATGGCAGTTTTATAGTTGTCAGATATGCTTTGTTTAGAGCAGTCAAGTTTTTCGGCAATCTTATTGAATTTCATTTTTTCTTTAAAGCGCATATACAAAATCTTTTTGTATTTCTCGTTTGCCATATTTTTGACAACTTGCCAAATTGCTTTTTTCAAAATCACTCGCTGCTACTCAAAATATGAAATAAGTTTGTTGTCATCAAACTGCTGTGCTTTATAGCTTATATAGTCCTCGCTTGGATAGGCAGAAAAAGAACGAGCATAGTTCATAGCGTCATGTTTGTTTTGTTCCTTCAAATCTTTGTCAATGTTGTCAATCGCAACTTTCATTTCAAGTGTAGGAACTTCAAACTCACGAACTACGCCAAAGTCGTCTTTAATCTTAACATAAAATTTTTCTTCCATTCCATTTTAAGCATAGCATAATAAAACTAAAAAATCTTTCAAAAGCGACAACTTTCTTTGTCGAAGATTGGCAAATCCTACCACTTGTCCTAAATACCGGACTTGTTATGTATTTTATAATTTCAGAAATAACCATATCCCATAGAAAATTAAAACACCAAAACTTATTTTGATTGAGTGTTTTTAATTTATTAATATTTTTATTTTAGTGTTGGGGATTCTGTCAATGACAAATTCCAAGTGTCAGTATCCCAGTTATTAAATACAAATGAGTATATTTCACTTAACTCTACAGTTTTACTATAATTGTAACCGAAAGAAGACTTTTTGCCATTATGTGTTGATTTTTGACCAAAATATGAATAACAATTGCTGATATTAGATTCTACATTTGCTATGCTTTCAGCGAAACGTCCATTATCATTGTATCTGTTGGCATATGACTCTAAATTTCCAGTCGCAAAGCAATTTGATATATTTATTGTCGCACCTCTGCTGCTTGCATACCTGTTTACATCTCCAATAAATCCTCCAGAATACGCTCTTGAATCTTGAATTTGCCCATAACTATAGGTTGTAATATTCCCAGTTGCATAGCAGTTTTCAATCGTAATGACTTCTGCTGAACCTGCGACAAAACCTCCAATAAGCCCACCAGCTTCAGCAATATAATTAGCTCTTGCTGTAACATCACAAGTTGAATAACAATTCTTAACAGTAGAATTTGTATCGCTGACAAACTCTCCGATAAGTCCACCAGCGGTCGCTCTTGTATCTTTGGTTGTCCCAGTATAACGATTTATATATATGAGTCCTGTCGTATAGCACTCTTCAACTGTCGTATCTGCACATTTTCCAATAAGTCCCCCAAATGCGTCATAGGATGTTGATGTTGATGTTAATGTAACATTGCAGAGTCCCAAATTTCGTATTATTGCACCAGATGTCCTTTCAAAGAATCCTAGTCTATTATTGATTTTAAAATTAGAAATACTAAAATGGTTTCCATTAAATGTCGTTGTAAAGTTTGCAAAAGGTGTAATTTCGCTGCCTTTAAAATCTAAATCCGCCATTAATCTAATTTCGTCGTAGTCGTTATAATTTGACGCAATTAGGTCTATAAGATTTTGTTCGTTATATACAAAATATAGAGTTCCAAATTCCCATATTGCATAAAGTGTATAACTAGAACTCGTGCCTATTTGATAAGCCTTATCGCAGTCAATATATTCAACTTGTCCATCCGGAGAAGTAGACCAGCCCACAAAAGTATATCCATCTTTTTGATACTGATTTTTGTTTAATGTTACAACTTGGTCAGTTTTTGCACTTTGATTTGCCATTTCACCTGATGTGGCACCATTACCATTAAAAATGATAGTATTTGTGTTAGCATTCCAAATAGCATAAAGAGTATAATTGCTTTCGACCCCTAAGCTAAACTTAGAACAATCTAAATATTCAATCTCACCATTAGGAGAAGTTGACCAACCTGCAAAAGAAAATCCTACTCTTTTAAACATATTTTGATTAAGTAAAATATTGCTGTTTGACAGCCCTGATTGGCTTGACATACTTCCAGAAGTAGAACCATTTCCATTAAAAGTTATAATGTTTGTGTTCGGCTCCCAAACTGCATATAATATGTTTTGAGAATTTATCCCCATTAGATAATTAGCGCAATCCGCATATTGAGAGGTTCCGTTTTTGTTATTAGCCCATCCAATAAAGTGATATCCCTGTTTGCTAAACTCATTTTTGTTTAACTTTACATTACTATTCGAACTTGCATATTGATTTGCCATTTCGCCTGATGTGGCACCATTCCCATCAAAGAAGATAGTGTTTAAGTTTGCTTTCCAAACTGCATATAGCGTATAGCTTAAACCTGTACCCATTTGATAAGTTTTATCACAATCAATATATTCAATTTGACCATTTGGAGAAGTAGACCAGCCCACAAAAGTATATCCATCTTTTTGATACTGATTTTTGT
>CAMCEE010000001.1 GCA_945873815.1 uncultured Caryophanales bacterium | reverse complement strand
CGTCCATTTGTACTTTGCAAAAGGTTTATTTATTCATCCCTTCATCTTTCGACTAGTAGGTAGAATGCGCCATTACTGCCGCAAACCCCCGCAGAACCGTACGTGCGGTTTTCCCGCATACGGCTCCCAATATATATTCAATATGCTGTATCTGAGTAAAGTTTAATATAAATCTTTGGATTAATGATAGGATTATATTTCAAAATCTTATTGAAATATGTATCCCAGGTTAATCTATGGCGATTACCTCTACTACGTAACACTTTAAACAACATACGAATAATATGTTTTCTAAATCTATTCATACATCTAATGTTGTCCGAAACTCCATAGTATTGATAATGCCCTCTTAAAGACCTGTTGATACTTGCTATAGTATCCTTTACATCATTATGTCTAACTTGTTTTAACCATTCACTTGCTTTACGCATTTTAGCGTTAAGTTTCTTTGAATCAGTTTTAAGTTTGACAGTAAACTTTCCCGTACTCTTAGTTTGAGATAGATAAAACGTAAATCCTAGAAACGAGAAGGTTGAAGGTTTTCCTTTTATTCCTTTTGCCTTCATATCGCTTTTAGTAAATCTACCAAAGGCGATTATTCTTGTTTTATCTTTTGCTACCTCAAGTCCAAATCTTGAAAGCCTTGAGATAAGACTTGCATAATATCTTTGTGCGTCATCTTTGTATTGGAAACATATTTGACTATCATCAGCATAACGCACATAATATACTTCGCCTCTAGATTTTGGTTTTACTATTCTCTCTACCCATAAATCTTGGACAAAGTGTAAATATACATTTGCGAGAATTGGTGAAATAATGCCTCCTTGTGGTGTACCCTTATCTAGTTCATAATACATTTCATTCTCGATTATTCCACTTGCTAGAAATCTTTTGATAATTTCAATAAATCTTTTATCATCTATTCTATATTCTAGAAACTTAATCATCCAATCATGGTTGATGTTGTCAAAGAACCCTTTAATGTCGGCATCGACTATGTAATTAACTTTTCTAGTTACTATCATATTTCTAAGATGTGTAACTGCTTGGTGACAATTACGTTTTGGTCGAAATCCATATGATTCATCAATAAACATTGGCTCAAATATTTGATTTAATATTATAGCCATTACGTATTGGACAATCTTGTCTTCTAGAGATGGAATACCAAGAGGTCTTTTCTTATTCGAACCAGGTTTTGGAATATAAACTCTTTTAGAAGGTTTTGGCTTATATGTCATATTCACTAATCTTTTGTAAAGATTATGAATATTATCATCTAGATTAGACGCATACTCATTTAGTGTTACACCATCAACACCCACTGCCTTACCTTTCTTAAGTTTATAAAATGCAATCTTAAGATTTTCCTCACTTAGATACCTTGCTAGATTTTGTACTCTCCTTTCCGGATGTTTTGATACAAACACACCTACGTTTGATATACTGTTATTCATCATTTATCACCTCTTTGTGTGTAAGATAACTTCTATATCAAACACTACATATCATCATCGCTTCACTCCATTATCTTTCGATAACTTCTTCGCTACTACCAATGATTCTGACTTCTTGATAATCATTTGGCTTTCTTTATGTGCGAGATATTGTTAGCCATACAACTAATGTTGAATTATCAAGACCTCCCAAGTTGTACTTATTTATCATTGTTTAGTTCATTGAGTTCTATACTCCGCCTAGTCTTATTAATTCTCACCATAATGAATCATAAGTACTGTCTTCTTCCCATAGTATAGAATCGACACTAGGATTTTACGCCATCTAGTTGATGGTTGCTGACTTTTCGAAGCTTACGATACTTCACTTTCGTTTCGATTTTCTAAACTCCCTGTCCTACGCTTAACCTAATACCTCACGATATTAAGTCCAAGGATTTGGTAATGGCTGTTGGTTAGACTTTGCCATACAGTGTTATCACTGTTATAAATAAGCACCTTACTAACAACATTTTTTTTTAATATTGAGAGAAACGATTTAACGTTTACTTGGCGCACACTATGGATTCTGCTGACTTCTAGTGACAAACCTTTTTCGACTTCGAGTTTCCCCAAATTCACTAGACCTCACGGGGTAAGACATATATCTTTCTAGCCTTGAGTACTTGATTTACTAACTAACTATTACGGTCGTTTGTGATTTTAATATGTTGAGTTATTTCATCACTAGTTAATCGCCTTGTATCAAGTTTCTTTTCGTTACCCAGTCTATTTGCTACACTCTTCTTTCATCCCATACCTCACGATACTAGACTTGAGTTTCGCTATGTAGTTATAACGACTTTCCTACTCGGGACTTTCACCCTTTAGATATATGGCATGCCCGTCACACGCAAAAAAAGACAACCCACGAAGGATTGTCTTGATTTCTCGTAAATGTAATATAAATTAACGTTTTGAGAATTAATGAAAACGAATTACAGCCAATGTATTGGCGCTTTTATTAAAAAATAAGCTTTTAGAGTATAATTAGAGAAATTTTTTTCTCTTGCAAATATATATTTTGCAATCAACAATCGATGAATTATTTGTTTTTTATATTATTGCTCATTTTATTAAATGAAATAATTAATTATTCAATAACCTCTTTGACCTTATTACAAGTAAACCTTATTCAAAAAGGTACTATCTATCTTATTTTGCTTTCATCCATGAAGAGTTCATTCTTTTTTGTGTCAAAATTTTCAAAAATGAAACAATGAATAAATTCATAGAAAAAACACCTAAATTACAAGTTTTTTATAGCACCGAATAACACATAACCCTCTAAAAGGCTTACGCTTCTAATTCACCTTCTATTTTTTTCTATTTTTATCAGATAAGGCATTTCTTTTTAGATTCAAAGGACTATTATATAAATTTCTTTTTCATTTTTAACAAAGTAAATACTTTTAATCACTAAATGATATATTCTTCAAAAAAACGCTTATTTAGCAAAAAAAAAGAATCACAACAATAATTTTGTTTTGATTCTTTTTATAATTCATTAGAAACATTTGTCTTTGTAATTCTAAATTTATCAAACAATTTAGAACATGGTTTATATAAAATACTAGTTGATACAAATGCACAAACTGCAAGTATTACTTCGAATAAAATATCAGAAATTAAGTATTTTAATGGATCCATATTATATAGCAAATAAGTAGGAAGTATGAAACACCAACAGTACATAAAAGCACAAACTGCAGCAATTATACCTAGAGCAATAGGTGATTCAATTTTTCTACAAAATAAGTTAATAACAATTGGAATTAACATCCATCCAACAAACATCGCTGGTGTATACACTAAATTAAAAGAGCCCATCACTAAGTTATCTAAAATAACGTGTACAATTACGATAATCGATGTTCTAAAAAAACCAAGTTTCTTAGAATACAAGAGTATCAAAAATACCGTCAATTGAACATTGGGAATAAATGTTAACGCTTCCTCTTGAAGAAATAAAATTGCAGTCAACATTGCCATAAAGGTAATGTCTCGTGCAACTAATTTAACCGATTTATTGTTTCCATCCATTGATAACAAAACCGTATTCTTGTAATCCTTCTAATGGTGTTTCACCAATTCCATGTTCAGCCATTACACCATTTACTGCAGTATAAGAATATGAGACATCAATCTTTGTATTGTTTGCACATTCTGCATAATTTGCAAAGTAACCTTCAGAATAAGATAATCCATATTGACTATCTACTAATACTAAATAATCAGGTGATTCATTATTAAAAAAATATAATGATTCTTTTTTGATAAGAGCATCAGTAACAGTTTTACAATCCTTATACTCAATATGATATTTAGAGACAACTTTATTATTTGATAAATCATTATTATCAGCATCGCTTTCGTAAATGATGAAATCAAAAGATCCATCCGCAGCTGTTTTTTGGTTGCAACCAACCAATGATGTTACCCCAACAGCTAAGAGGGCAACTGAGATAAATAATCTCTTCTTCATTTTTCTTTTGCTAATTCTTATTCATCATTCATCGTGCCCCAGCAACAAAAAATGTATAGAATAGCTTCCTCCAATAATATTCTTGTATAGGCAAGTCTCCTGGCTCTACTTCTTCCTACTTTCTGTCTTCTCAGTTTCCCAATGACAATTTGATTTCGTCCATATTACAGTTGCTGGCACAGTCCAAGACTTTCACTTGGTTCCATATTAAGTCCATCGCTAGACACCTATCAAAATAATTATATCGATCAATAAGATATTTGTCGATCAAAAAATAATATTATTTAATTTTTCATTAAGATATGGATCATTTACTTTCTTCAACTCTACCAATAACTTTTTTATATTACTCTTTCTACGAAGTTTAGTTTTATCAGATAATGCCGACATCAAAATACATGATTCCAATTTTTCTTCTTTTGATAAATAAAATAAATCAACGAAATAATTCGACCTAACAATCAATCTTGAAATCAACTTATCAATTTCAATTTTACTTAATTCAGGAAGCACTTTTCCAATACATGATAAAAAAACATAATTATCAATAATTTGACATAATCCAAGTTCTCGACCCGTTTTTGCAGCATTTTCGCCATATTTTCTATTAGCCATATCATTTCTTTTGTACGTTTCAAACAATTCACCAACTTCATTAAATCTCAACCCTTCATCAGAAGTCGATAACAATTTAGCGCATAGTTGTGTAGTGCAATCTTCTAATGAACTGAATTGATATATATTTGTTGGAAGAATTTTTTTCATTTCACGCAACGAATAAATATATTCAAAAAGTTCAGTAAAAGAAATATTACATACTTCCTTAATATAAGATATGACTTCTTCTTTTGGAAATACATAATTTCTAAAAAACATCGCTTCATTTATTTTATTTTCAAATTCTCTTTCAAAAAAAATCTCAACACTATTCATTGTTTTCTTCACCAATTTTTTTCAAAATAGAAGCTAACCTTTTTTGTATTTTTTTAATATCGAAAATAATATCTTTCTTCGCTGTCCCATCTAATGCAATTACTTGTTTTTCGAAGGAATCATCCGAAATATTAGTCTTAAATTTTCTAACTTTCTTTAATGCATCATCAAATCTTCCAGTTTCTGCAACAGTTTCATATGCTTCCACAAAAGATTGTTCTCCACTTACAATCCCTTCTGTAGCCTTTTTTCTTTCTTTATTATTTAAATTTCCAAGTTCTCCTATTTTTCTAACATATTGAGCAGATGGAATTTTTTCACTTACAACTTGGCTTACAAAAATAGTATCAAAGTTAGGATTTTCTTGTCTTAAAACGTTAACTCCCTTGTTTTTTAAGTATTCTTCATAATAACTCCATCTACTTTTATTAAGGTCATCGTGTTCCTTCATAAAAGTATAAACATTGATCATATTTTCAACTACGCCTTTTGTCAATCCCAATTGCTTAGCCATTGTTTCTATTGGGAGTTTACTTTCTTGACGCCATCTATATAAATGTCCTGCTTGTTCATATGGGTCCCAATCTTTTGTTCCTTTAATATGGAAATTACCTAATAAAATATTAATATCATCTTCTGTTATTTCTCCAGGGAGAATAATACATTTCATATTTTTCCATAATGGATTATTAGGTTCTTGTTTCGAAAGTATTCTATATGCAGCTAAACGAGTATTACCTTCTAATACAGAATAATCATCTTTTTTTACAATAACCGGATTCATTAATCCGCCATTAGCTTTTATCTTTTCTTTCAACTCTTTAGCTCTTTCAGAAGAGGTCATATGAGCATCAATTTCAGCTTGTCCAGGGTATTCACCATCTTCTTTAATTAACTCAGAATAAACTCTCGGATTCTTTACATAATATTTTAACATTGTTTGTGGCAATTCTGTTTCTTCAGTAACATACACTTTGCCACCAATATTCATCGTTCCTTTTTTCATTTCCATAATTAATCCTCCTTTTTTAGTATCTCTCTTACAATTTCTCCATAGCTATAATCAATATTATTCTTAAACTCTTGAATATCAATATCTCCTTGTCCAAGCCATGCAGCTTGTTGCTTAGCTTCTAAAAGCTTGTCTATCCATTCATCAACACTATCTTTCATAATAATATTATAAATATTACATTCTTTTGTTTGTGATATTCTGTGAATTCTATCTTGAGCTTGCAAATAATCGTCTAAATTGAAGCCTCTATCGTAGAAAACAACATTATTTGCAACAGTAAGTGTCAATCCTTCTTTTGCTGCTTGTGGAGTAGCAAATAAAACTTTTGTTCGTTTCTTTTTGAAATCATCTATATTTCGATTTCTCTCATCTATTTCCATTGATCCGTGTACTTTTGAAGTTCCAAACTCTTTGTACTTATCATAAAAGTATTCAATATTTTCTATAAAGTTCGACCATACAATAACCATTTCTTCTCTATCAATAATAGTTTTCAAGAGTAAATCCAATTCCTTTTCTTTTCCAGAGTTACCAAAATATAACTCATTAAGCATTCTTGGATTCGAAGTAATTTGAAGTAATCTTAGTAATCTCTTAAGTGAAACAGACTCATCATCAACTTTTGCAACTTCATCTTTTTGAATTAGAACTTCAAGTTCCTCCTTTGCTGATGTATACATTTTAAGCTGTTCGTTCTCAAAATCAGAAATGATAGTATGGTAAACCTTGTTAGGAAGTTTAATAATACCGCTATTTTTGGTTTCACGAACAGTAAATGACTTTATTTTTTCAAAAATTCCAGAAACAGCCTCCTCAAATAAACTTTTTTGAATTTCATTATCTCCCAAGTCATTCTTCAAATCTGTATTTCTCTTGAATTCATTAAAATCCATTCCCAAACTTTTTCCTTTATCAAGAAAATAAACTTGTGCCCACATATCATATGGTCTATTTGCAATTGGAGTACCCGTCATAATCACCCTAATCTTAAACAAATCAGCTATTTCAAAAAAGTTTTGAGTTAGTTTAGAGTCTGGATTTTTTAATTTAGTTGACTCATCAATTACTACAGCCACATTTCTTGTTTTAAGCCATAATTTTAACCTAAACTTTTCTGTCTCAACAGTTTCAAAGTTTGTAATGACAATTCTTTGAGCGGTATTTAGAACATAATAGTTATCTCTCTTTTTATTTGTAAGAACAGTCGGTTTAATGTATGTATGTTCATCCAATTCGTCTTGCCAATTTTTCACCAATTGTTTTTTTGTCACAATCAATACTGTTTCAATATTTCTATTTTGAAACCAATACTCCATTAAATCAATAGCGATTTTTGTTTTACCAAGTCCTTGTTCATGGAAAATTGCAGCATATTCAAGATCTTTTATTGAGTCAACAGCCTCAATTTGATAAGAAAATGCATCATGTTTCGTATTAAAATTGGTTTTAGCTCTAAATACTATACTCATAACTTACAACTTCTCCCATTTGATGCGACAACATAATAATCACATATGCTATTATAAGGAATCATTTTTCTTAAAATAGTTTGCGCACTTAAAAAAGCATCCCAATGAACGTAAAGAACAAATATAGAATGAGCATTACTATTATTTTCACATGTTTCAATATATGCTTTATATTGTCTTAAACTATGTGGTCTGTCAAAGTCTTTCTTCGACTTTGCTTCGCCAAGGACCATAACGTCCTTAAAATTATATGATATATCAGGAATCACGCCGTAAAAAATCGGTTCCGGTGAAGCGATTCCTTCGTTATCAACAACGATAAACTTTACATTATCTTTTGGAATAAGAGAGCATATAAATTCATACATTTTTTTTACAAATTCTTTATGTTCAGGACCTTCTGCCATATTTAATCCTCTCTAACATCAATTTCTTCAATTAAGTCATCAAGTTCTGCCTTTAAATCCAACAAATCATCTTTTTGGCGAGCATAATCTCCTTCTCCATTTCTTAAATTTCTTGTATCAATTCTTGATATATCCCTAATTTTGTTTTTTAATTCAATAACTAACTGATTAATAGTTAATCCTTCTGGATCTTTTCTATTCTCAGCGTTCAATATTTTTTCTGCCTCAGTGACCGTTGTCCTTAAAAACTTTTCCCTGGCCGCTTTATTAATCAAAATATATCTTAATTTTCTTACATTTTGAGCTGTATCGATATTTCCCTCAAAAACCCATTTTGCAAAATCGTTTTTTGAAAAACCAGTAGCAGCCAAAGTTTGTAAAATACTTTTATTTTGTAATTCAGCAAATTTAGAAAACTCTCTTGGATTTACCGTTTGTCCTGCTTCATCAACTAATGGAACATAGTAATTTTCCATATCATTATAAGCCTTGATTAATTTATTAATTTCAGCAGCTTTTCCTCCACAAAATGATATCAAACTGCTCATCGGCATGTAATCTACGTTCGAGAGGCGATTTAAATATTTTGCTTTTGCATATGCATCCCAATCTCTAGGGCCAACTAAATGCGATTGCAATCTAATTGCATCAATATCTTGCTGAGATAATTCTTCAAACACAACACATATTATTGAATCCCAAACCTTAGAAGATTGGTCATATTCCTTTAGTTCTCTATAAATTTGAACTCTAGTATTGCCTTCAATTACAACATATTTTCCATCTTTTTGGTGGTTTACAATAATTGGATGAATAATTCCTTTATTTACACGAATAGACTCTCTCAATGTTTCATAAGTACTACTAGAAGTATCACCTGAATCGTTCAAAGCTAATGCAATACCTTCAGCGGTAATATTGTCACCAAATTCTTGAATATATCTTTGTATTCTTGGATTTTCTACATCCAATTCAATATCACTTATTTTTAATTTAATAAAGCTTTGTTCCATGTTATCTTTCCTCCGTTATTTTTCTATGTTCTTCCATTCTTACGTCAAAGAATTTTTTAGCAATTTCTGGATATTCTTTTTCAAAATCCACCATCGCTTTCATTGTTGAACACAATGTACCATCTTTTGTTTTCTTTAAAGCTTGATTTGCTTCACAAAATTGTCTAAAACTCATCTTCTTAACAATACTAGGTTGATTGCACCATCTTGCAAGCGCAACATATAATGTTCTATATTTGGAATCTTTCCAAGGCGTTTCATTCTTATTTTGGAAACGCATAATATATGGTAAACATCCATATCTTAATAATAATTCAATTCTAACAAATGCATTTTCAATGTCCTTTGCATCTGTGCTATCGAATCCTACTAAAACGTAGAATTTGACACTTTTATTTTTTTTGTATTTCGCAATTAATTCTAATTTGCTATTTATCAATTTATAATCTTCAATCTTATCAAATGCAAAAGTGAAGTCTCCATCATATTTTGAATTAAATAACATTTCGCATTTTTCTTCCGTCAATAATCTTTCATCAAGCCCTTGTTTAAATTTAAACTGTTTTCCTGTTGATATTAATTCGTTCAACATTTCTTTCCAATGTGGGCATCCTAAGAAGTTATCATCCAACATACATATCTTTTTTCTTGTTGGGTCATAAAATTCTTCAAGTGGACTATGTTTAAATACATGGTCATACTTTTTATTAACGCAGAATCCACATTTTCTAAAGCAACCTCTAGTTAGAAAGCCAATAGAATAGTCTAAGTATTCTTTAAATTGAATCATATAAGAATTCTTATTAAAAGGTTTACCATTCAATTTTGCACTTTCTTCCGCTTTTCTTACATTATCTTCTATCCAATCATCATACAAATGATAATCTGGCATATGATGTTCAATCTCATCAGGCAAATTTGGAGCTTTATTAAAATAAAATCCAGTTCCACCTATATGTATTTTAGGATGCTTCTCAAGCCATGTTTCATCATATAATTTTTGGGGGCACGGTGTATCGGTAAAAACCTTCGATATATAAACATGGTCGTATTTCCATAATTCCTTATAATCATATAATAAAACAACTTTTGCACCTTTCCCTTTCCAATATGCGGATATTTTTTCACATACTAGATTTGGAAATCGATGCTTGTCTCTACCAAGTAATTCGGCGTCAATAATTCCAATCCTCATTTTACTCTCCTTTAAAAGTCAATTTATTACGATCATTATATCACACAAATATCGTCATTTTAACACCAAAATCTCAGTTTTTTGCCACTTTTCATTTTCAATTTCCAGAGCATAATTCAGAGTATAATTTAAAAAATTCTAAGCAAACTCATCAATTCTTAAACATCCTTATCTATATCCATTATCATAATACAGAAAAGAAGCGCAAATAGCCACTATATCGGAGTTTTTTAACACAAAAAAAGCCATTTCCATAATAGAAATGACTTTCTTGATTTTTCTCGTAAATGTAATATAAATTAACGTTTTGAGAATTGTGGTGCTCTTCTTGCAGCTTTGAGACCGTACTTCTTTCTTTCTTTAGCACGTGGATCTCTTGTGACCATACCAGCAACCTTTAATGGTTTTCTGAAGTCTGCTGTAACATTCATTAAAGCACGTGTGATACCTAAACGGATTGCACCTGCTTGTCCTGTGAAGCCGCCACCTTTAACTGTTGCATTGACATCGAACTTGTCTGCTGTACCAGTAATATTTAATGGTTGTGTTAAATCCATAACTAATGTAGCATATGGCATGTATTCATTTACATCTCTTCCATTAACTACAATTTTACCTGTACCTTCTGTGACGAAGACACGAGCAACTGAGGATTTTCTACGACCTGTTCCGTAATATTGAACTTTTTCAACTTTTTTCTTTGCTGCCATAAATTTCTCCTCCTAGTATTTGATTTCAAGTGCTTCTGGTTTTTGAGCTTCGTGTAAATGTTCACTACCAGCATAGACAAATAATTTCTTGTAAATTTGTCTTCCTAAGCGACCTTTTGGAAGCATACCCCAGACTGCT
The DNA here is from genome assembly GCA_945873815.1 of uncultured Caryophanales bacterium. GTDB lineage: Bacteria > Bacillota_I > Bacilli_A > RFN20 > CAG-449 > UBA3210. The sequence continues at coordinate 223,546 of CAMCEE010000001.1, read as the reverse complement.
CTTTCGACCATTTCTTCTGGATATTCTCTTTTCATAACGCCTGATGAACGTGTTCTTAAACCACCTAAATATTGTGAAACATTGTAGTAGTTCTTTTTGTGTTCTGCATCACCTGAAAGTGATACTTTGTCTGCATTGATAACGATGATATAATCGCCACAATCGACATTAGGTGTATAAGTTGCCTTATTTTTACCTGTTAAGCGTTTTGCGATGAAACCTGCTAATCTACCTAAAGGTTGATTTGTTGCATCGACGACGTACCATTTACGTTCGATTTCATGGGCTTTTGCAATTGTTGTTTGACGTTGCATAATTAATAATTCCTCCTAAACCTTGTTGTCTTACCGGGACTACAATTGGCGAATTAGTGCCATATATAATAATATTACAAAAAGCCGATTCTTGCAAATATTTTTTATAAAATAATTCATTTTGCTTAATCAAATAAGTTAACGTGCTAAATTGAAAGCATCAATATTTCTTAAATAAGCAAAAAATCACAAGAAATCGCACTTTTATAAGCTATTTTTTTAAAAACAATTTCTTACTGACGAGTAATTCTAAAGTAAGTCCAGCCCCTGATAAAAATAGGCATACAGGTAAAACGATCATCATATTAATTTTTAAAGGATTTGGATTGTTTGCTCCAAGAACTAAAAATAGAATTATAAAACCTATTCCAATCGCTGCAGTAATAGAAGCCATAATATATTTTGACTTCTTATCAATCCTTTGCAAAAATATCGAAACTATCGCGCCAAGAAATCCATAAATAAACATACTGGAAATACTCGATGCAGTAATATACAAATAGATACCACTAGAATAATATATAGCATCTTTTACTCCAAATCGATATATGTATACAAATAAAGCTAAGATAAAAAACAAGGCAAAAAAGGAAAAAGTAAAACTACCAACCTTTTCAAAGACATTCTTCTTTGGTAATAAGTTAATTTTCTTTTGATAATGATTCTCATAGCCTTTATGAAAAGTATTTTTTGGTGTATCACCATTTTCTTGGCATTCATACACCGCCTCAATTGCATCATCACGTAAGGCATAATATGCATAACGAGTTAAGCCTTGACGAGACAAGTAACCTAATACTTCATATAGATAATCAGAATAATTTCTTCCAAGCTTTTTTCTCTTTTCTTTTAAATCTTTTCTCATACTATCCCTCTTCAAAAAAACGGCCGAAGCCGTTTATTAATTAATCGTGAAATTTAACGTTATGGTAAACTGCTTGAACATCTTCACATTCTTCAAGCATTGCGACTAATTGCTTAAATTTTTCCTCTTCTTCTCCATCTAATTCAACTAATTCATTTGGAACCATTTTGATTTCGTTTGTATCAAATTCAGTGATTCCCATTTCAGCTAATACGTCTTTTGCTGCATTTAATGCTGTAGGATCAGTTAAGATAGTAATGTAGCCTTCATCAGATTCAACTGAAGCAACATCAACGTCTGCCATAATCAAATTCTCTTCGATTTCATCGCGATTTCCACCATCAAATTCAATTACGCCATATTCAGTAAAATTATATGAAACGGAACCTGGAGTTCCTAAGTGACCACCCTTTTTCTTGAAGCAACTATTAACGCCAGTATATGCTCTATTTGTATTATCTGTTAATGTATCTACGATTAATGCAGATGCACCTTGAGCAAATCCTTCATAACGTCCAGCTGTATAGTTTTCTTGTGATCCACCTTTTGCTTTTTGAATAGCTCTTTCAATAACGTCCTTAGTAACATTTTGACCTTTCCATTTTTCGATTGCAGATCTAAGTGCTAAGTTCATTGTTGGATCAGGTTCACCTGATTTTGCCGCCATATAGATTTCTTTTGATGCTCTCATAAATAATGAGGATCTTGCTGCTGCAGAAGCAGCCATAGCTTTTGCTCTAACTTCGTGTGCTCTTCCCATAAAAATCTCCTTAGAAATAAGACTTATTAATTTTATCACAAGTAATTGTCATTTTCTACATTAAAGATACTAGTATTTATTTCAAATCAGTTATTTTTATCATTTTTTATATTTTTCAAAATTGATAAATTTATATTCTAGAACCAAGATGTACAAAAACGATTTATTTCTTTTACTTCATTTTTCTTTATACTTAATACTTGGAAATAAAAATCAAATGACCCATCCTCAATAGTTCTTTCTTTCTTCAAATTAAAATAAGTTGTGTCATTATCACAGTATACTTTTGTAACACCTAGGCTTTTTGCATTTCCACTTACAACATAAAAAGCAAAATAGATATTGTGATCTTCAAACCATTTTTCAGTATAAACAGATTTTTCTTCATAGTTTATTTTTTTTATAAACTCTTTATATTGTTTAAAAGAAGTAAGAGCCACAATGCTATCAATATATTCTTCATAAGGAGAATCTACCCCCATAGAATTATTAATCTTCTTTGTATCAATTAAATCGTATCCGATAGAATTATCGACAATTTCAAAACAATATTCTTGCTCCAATATGTCATTAACATACACTTCAATCGAAGTCTCGCCAACTTTATCTTTAACGCCCAGACTAGTACTTCCTCTATAAGAACAAATAAGTTCTTTATCTAAATCAAAGTATTCTTCCTCATATTGAAATCTTATATTCATATCTTTTTCGTTAGATAAAATCTCAAAATCATATATGAGATTTGTTTCTAGAACAATTTCCTTCGACATATCAAAATCGCCGATAGAAAAAGATATGATTCTTATTTCACTCTCACTACTCAAGTTTTCATTATTACATGATGAGAAAGAAAGGAGCGAGAAAAATAAAGCTAGAATAACGAGTATTTTTTTCATAATATTGCCTCCAATTAATGTAAGAAATAGAATTAATAGAACTAATAAATCATTCCTAACACCATTTTTATAATATCCAACACTTCAATAATATTATATCGTACGTTTTTATAAATACAATCCTCCACATTTTAAAAGAATAGAGTAAAAAAATCATAGGACAAAAATTACATAAGCGAAGATAAAATCTTAAAGATTTTCCGTCCAAATCTATACTTTTTAAGATACTTTCTTTCATATATTTCATCATATTCATCACATTTATATAAGTCATTCTTAAATGTTTCATAATATTCTTTTATCTTATTTGTATCATAGATAAACGCATTTTCTTCTAGATTATGATGAAAACTCCTAATATCAAAATTCGTACTACCAATTGAAAGAAATGATGAATCAACAAGCATAACTTTAGAATGAATAAAACCATGATATAAATATACTTTTGCTCCCTTTTCAAACAATTCCATCGCATATTCTAATGTAGCATAATAAGAAATGATTTTATCATATACCTTCGGAATCATAATAACTACTTCAATTCCTTGTCTTAAAACATATTTCAAAGAGTTTAGTAAACCAATATCAGGAACAAAATACGGCGTTTGTATGAGGATTCTTTTTCTTGCATTATATATTTCTTTTAGATACACTTGCTTTACAACTTGATAATCTTCATTAGGAAAAAAAGTTGCCACTTCAATTGGGCAATAAGCCTCAACTTTACTCCTTATTAAACTAGAATCTACATTAACATTTCTTTTTTTCGAAGCACTATAAAAATCATTAAGAAAGGTTTTTTGAATATAGTATACACTCTCTCCTTCAATTTTAATATGTGAATCTCTCCAAGGGGTGATTCGAGGATGTTTAGATAAGTATTCTTCACCGATATTAAATCCACCAATATATGCTACTAGTCCATCAATAACAATAATCTTACGATGATTACGATAATTAAAATTTAAAAATCGATAAATTCCATAATAATATTTCCTTACTTCTCCTCCTTCATTTATCAATTCATCAAAGAAATGTTTATCATTGAATAGATTTCCATTAGGATCATAAACGACTTTTACTTTTACACCTTCCTTACATTTTTTCTTTAATAAGCAAACAAGTCTTTTACCTAGTTCATCATCTCGAAAAATATAACTCTCTATATGAATACTAGTTTTTGCATTTTCAATAAGTAAAAAAATATCCTTAAATAATTCTCTTCCATCATTAAAAAAAGTAATCTTGTTATATAAAGTCAAATTAATTTCATTCTCTCGATAATAAAAAGAAGGTAGTAAGATTCCCCTCCCTATTAGTAGATATATTAAATATCCACCAAGAGGGAAGAAGATAAATAGTACTACCCATAATAACATCGAACGATAATTCTTCTTCTCTTCAAAAATGAATAAAAGAATTAATAATACGTTGATAACAACAATAAATTCATAAACAGTTTTTAGGTTCATCTAAAATTCCAATTTCTGTAATAGTTCCAAACCTAACTCCTTTGCTTTTTTATATCCAGCATCATTATTCGGATTTGATAAATCTGTTGGTGCATGAGCGTCAAGGCCAATAAGAACTTTACAGTTATATTTTTTCACCATTTCCCAGAATTTATCATAAGGATATGCAAAACGGTATTCATCTCCTAGAATTTGCATTCCTCTTCTCACTGAGCCAAAATTAAATTCTAATGGAATATCGTATTTTTTCGCAGTTGATATTATCTTCCTTGCACACGACTTAGCCACTTCATCCCACTTAAAATATGACCCCATATAATAATCAGGATGTGCAACAAACTTAAATAGCCCAGTTTTCATTCCTGCAACTAATGAATTTGTATATCTAATAATATCATCTTTAGTTGTTACACTTGAAAAGAAAAATTTCAAATGATCATCTTTCACTTCACAATGGTTTCCACAAATAATATATTCCACAACTCCGTCATCCAATAATTTCTTATAGTAAGGAAAATATTCCTTCATTGCTTCCGCTTCAAAACCAATATGAATTTTAATTCTATCCTTATACTTTTCTTTTAGTTCCCTTAATGATTTAACATAATCATCAAGTACGCTATAATCGCCTCTAATACCAGGTTGAGAATGGTATGGAAGCATAATATGGTCTGTAAACCCTATTTCTTGTAATCCAATTGCAAGAGCTTCTCTAATATAATCCTCATCCTCTCCAACCGCATGTCCACATCTATATGTATGTGTATGATAATTTGCTTTTATCATAATGATGTCCCCCTTTAATCAATACTCAACCTCAACAAGATATAAACCACAAGAAGGTGCTTTAAATCTCGTTCTAACATCCTTCTTTCTTTCTAGCATATCTTTTATTTCCTGTATAGAAATCTTTTTTAATCCAGCCTCTAAACAAGTTCCAATAATCATTCTCACCATGTAACGTCTAAATCCGTTACCTTTAATATTAAATATCCAAAAACCATCTCTTTGTTCAAGATTAAACGAATAAATTATCCTTCTTGAATCTCCTTCATTATTCGAAGAGAAATTGTAAAAATCATGTTCTCCTAAAAAAAGTTTCATTGCTTTTTTAACAATCTCAATATCATATGGGCGTTTAGAATTATATACTATATCATCTAAAAGTGGATTATGCTCATTAGTGTTAACAATATATCGATATGTTTTTCCCTTTGCACAATAACGAGCGTGAAATTCATCATCAACTTTTTCTAATGAAATAAAATGAATATCCGTAGGAAGAAGAGAATTAATTGACCACATCAATTTTCCTAAATCTCTTTCTTCATCGATATCAAAATGAATAACTTGGCCAAGCGCATGTACCCCACGATCAGTTCTTCCAGAAGAATAGATGATTATTTCTTTTGAAAAAATTTTCTTTAGTACATTTTGGATAACTTCTTGAATTGTAATTTCTCCAGTTTTCGTTTGTTCTTGGTATCCAAAATAATTCTTACCATTATATGAAATAATCGCTTTTAATCTCATATTAGAACCAACTTTCTACGACGCTAACTATCATTGCAACAACATCGATTTTCATTACACTCAATGTAATAAGACCACCCAAAAGAATTAGTACAATTGATATACAAATCGTATCTCTAGTATGCCATTTATTCACTCTATATTTAGTTCTAACTGCACTTGGATCATAACCACGTGCTTCCATTGCATCTGCAAGTTCACCACTTCTTTGGAAAGCAGAAATGAACAAAGGAACGATAAGAGAGATAATCGCTCTTACTTTTTCTTTAAACGATCCATGCTCAAAATCAACTCCTCGCGATGCTTGAGCTTTCATAATACGGTCCGTTTCTTCTAATAAAGTAGGAATAAATCTTAAAGCAAGAGAGATTGTCATTGCAATTTCATGTACTGGAAAACGAATAACTTTAAGTGGTTTCATTAACCATTCAAGCGCATTTGTTATTTCAAGTGGCTTAGTAGTTGCAGTTAATACTAAAGATATGCCTAGCATAATAATCAATCTAACAATAATATATAATGTGTTGTATATTGCAGAATAATAAATTTTCCATCCTGTATTAAAGAATTCAAAATAACCATAACTCTCATCTCCAGGAACAATAAGATTAACGATTAAAAGGATAAAAATCATAATCCACAAAGCTTTAAGTTGAGAAAAGAGCATCCTAAAACGAATATGTGCTATCTTCATTACAATAAAGAGAACAACAAATAAACACCCATAAATGAAGAAATTCATCGGAACGCTAGAAAATTTTAAGAAAATGAGAACCATAAAAATAATCATTGAAATGATTTTATTTCTTGGATCCATTCTATGGATAACTGAATTGTAAGGAATATATTTACCAAGCGTAATGTTATTCATATTTCACCCTCGCTTTACATATTTCTTCAATTAATGTATCCGTATCTTTAACGTTTTCTAAACTAATTTTCATTCCATTCTTAATTAGATCCTTTGCAAAAGAAATTGGTTTAGGTTCTTCAACGCATAATTCTTTTAATATTTCATCGTTCAAAAATAAAGAATGAGGTTTACATTCTAATATAATATCGCCTTTTTTAAGTACTATCACGTCCGTTGCATATTTAATAACAATATCCATATCATGTGTGACCATGATAATTGTAGTTCCATTCTTATATAGTATATTAAACAATTCCATCATTTCATTGCTACCTTGAGGATCTAATCCTGCGGTAGGTTCATCGAGAATTAAGATATCTGGGTTAAGAGAAATGATTCCTGCAATTGCAACTCTTCTTCTTTGTCCCCCCGATAATTCAAAGGGAGATTTATCATATAATGATTCATCGATACCAACTAATTTTAATGATTCTTTTGCTTTTTTAATTGCTTCTTCATCACTAAATCCAAAATTCTTTGGTCCAAATGAAACATCCTTTAATACTGTTTCCTCGAATAATTGATATTCTGGAAATTGGAAAACTAAGCCGACATTCTTTCTAATTTCTTTAATGTTTTGATGTTTTCTCTCTTCTTTAGAAAGAGATTTTAAAAATCCTTTTTTATCTTTCTTATTCATTACCTTAATGCCGTTGACATCAACTGATCCACTAGTTGGAGTCAATAAAGCATTTATATGTTGAATAAGAGTAGATTTACCAGAGCCTGTATGTCCAACTAAGCAAACAAAAGAGCCATCAATAATATCTAAGTTAATATCATGAAGAGCAGCAGTTTCTAAAGGAGTGTCTTTAGAATATACATAATTTAAATGAGAAAATTTTATTGGCATAATAATCTCACCATCTCTTTCTCATCCAAAGAATCGATATCAATTCCCTTAGTTTTTAATCCATTTCTTAGTTTATATACGAAAGGAATATCAAGTTTAATATTGAGTAATTCTTTTTCATGCTCAAATATTTTATTTGGAACATCATTAAACATAATCTTACCATTACTAATTACAATAATGCGATCAGAGTCAAAAGCTTCTTCAACATCATGTGTAATCGATAATATCGTTAAGTCTTTATTTTCATTTCTCAATTTCTTAACTACATCTCTAATCTCTTTTTTTCCACGAGGATCAAGCATGGAAGTTGATTCATCCATAATGATTAAACTAGGATGCATTGCAAGAACTCCTGCGATTGCAACTCTTTGCTTTTGTCCACCAGAAAGAGAAGTTGGTTCTTTATCTAAAAAATCTTCCATTCCTACTAAGGATGCATATTTTTTAATTATCGAGTCCATTTCATCATGTGGAACTTGATGATTTTCAAGTCCAAAAGCGATATCATCCGCGACAGTAGAACCTATAAATTGATTGTCTGGATTTTGAAAAATTATTCCTACATTGCTTCTAATAGCATATATATTTTCTTCATTTAACTCTTTTCCAAAAACCTCAATCTTTCCACTTTTTGCTTCTAGTAATCCTATAATTAATCTAGCAAGAGTAGATTTACCAGATCCATTATGTCCAAGTAAAGTAACATATTCTCCTTTTTGTATACTTAAAGAAAGATCCGAAAAAACTTTCGAATCTTTTTCATACTCAAATTCTAATGATGTTATCTCAATAGCTTTTTCCATTTAGTTTCCCTTTTGATTATTTCTTCTTATAATGATATAGAATGCAACCCAATATATAACGGATACTCCAGCAATGATGCTAATAGAAGCAACTGTATTAAGATCTTTAATTCCTGCAGTAACTCCAATCGCTGTACCAAGTGCCATAAAATAAATCAATAATAAGATTAAGAAGCGATTTCTATTTCTTCTTTTTCTTTTTGCTTCACTTAAACTATTACTCATACGTTTACTCCTTTACAAAGTCAATGCGTGGTGTCTTACCTTCATATTTACGGTATTTAATTCCACATAAATCAAACATTCTTTTACTTGCGATAACAGAATCGCTATCACTATATTTATCTGAAATATAGATAACTTCTTTTATCCCTGATTGAATGATAGCTTTAGCACATTCATTACAAGGGAACAATGTCACATATATCTTTCCATCTTTTAAAGACGACGTTGCATTTAATATAGCGTTAAACTCAGCATGACATACATATAAATATTTCGTATCTACAGCACTACCTTCCCTATCCCAAGGGAGATCATCATCGCTACACCCTATTGGCATTCCATTATATCCCATAGTGAGAACTTTATTCTCTTTTGATGCAACGCATGCACCTACTTGAGTTGATGGATCTTTACTTCTTTTACTTGATAATGAAGCAACTCCCATAAAATATTCATCCCATGTAATATAGTCTTTTCTCTTTCCAGCCATAAATACACCTCATTAAAAAATATTCTACTCTATTTTAATATACTTTTGAATGATAATATATGATTTTTAAAGATAAAAATTCCTAAAAGTCAAAAAAAATAGCTCAGAAATCTCTTTCCAAGCTATTAAAATTTATGATAATTATTTAACAAATGAAACGATTGCCATAGGTGCATTATCACCTTTTCTATTTGCAATCTTTAAAACTCTTGTATAACCACCGTTACGATCTTTATATGATAGTGCTAAAACATCAAATAATTTCTTTAATGCAGTTACATTGTTCTTTTCATCTGCCCATACATCACGTACTGTTGCTGCAGCTAATCTTCTATGTGCAAGATCTCCTGCTTTTCCGTATGTAACCATACGATCTGCTAATGCAGAAAGATCACGTGCTGTAGATAGAGTACATGTAACACTCTCTTTGACGATTAAATCTGTAACGAGTGTTCTTAACATTGACTTATATTTGCTTGTAGTATAAGCTGCCTTAGTTCTAACGCCGCCTTTACCATGAACATTTTTACGTCCTTGAGTTTTCATCTAAAAGCTCCTCCTATTCGTATTCTCTGAAGCCAAGACCAATTGCTTGAAGTTTATCTTTGACTTCTTTTAATGATTTTTTACCAAGATTTCTGACTTTCATCATATCTTCTTCTGTCTTTTGAGTTAATTCCATAACAGTAGAAATATTTGCTCTCTTTAAGCAGTTTGATGAACGAACAGATAAATCGAGTTCTTCAATTAACATTTCTTGATATTTGTTTTTTGGTTCTTCAACTGTTTCAGCAAGAACATCTTCAGATTTTGCAATTTCACTTAAATCTACGAATAGTTCAAAGTGAGTAACTAAAATTTTTGCTGCTAATGCAATTGCATCATGTGGCATCATTGCACCATTTGTAAAGATTTCCATATCAAGTTTGTCATAATTGTTGTCATGACCAACTCTAGTTTGTTCAACATTGTATGAACATTTTGTAATTGGTGAATAATTTGAATCAGTAGGAATAACATCTCCAACTGATAATTTTGCATCTTTATTACCTTCAGCAGTGACATATCCTCTACCTGTTTTGACTTTAATTGTCATAGCAAGTTTGCCACCTTCTTGAACGTGAGCGATAACTAAATCTTTATTGACGATTTCAACACCTGTTGGGCATGAAATATCTGCTGCTGTAACTTCTTTAGCTCCATCAACATATAAAGTTAAATCGTATTGGCTATCAATTTCTTCATTAGCAATAAGGACTAATTCCTTAAGAGCTAAGATGATAGAAGTTACATCCTCTTCTACTCCATCAAGAGCAGAGAATTCATGACGTGCTCCTTCAATTCTTACTGCATAAACGCTAGCACCTGGTAAAGAAGAAAGAAGAACTCTTCTTAATGCGTTACCAAGAGTAGTACCAAAGCCTCTCTCGAGTGGTTCAATCACAAAGTGACCATAATTTTTTGTTACATCGTATGTAGCGATTTTAAATTGTGGTTTTTCAAATTTTTTCATAGCGTTTCCTCCCGGTCTAAATTTGATATAAATTACAAAGCATTACTAATTATCCACGTGGGCGCTTTGGTGGGCGGCAACCATTATGTGGGATTGGTGTTGTATCTGTAATTACTTGGATTTGTAAACCGGCTGCTGATAATGCTCTAAGAGCAGTTTCACGACCTGGTCCAGGTCCTTTGACTTCAACATCAACTGTTTTTAAACCTTGATCTAAAGCAACTTTTGCACATGCTTCAGAAGCTAATTGAGCTGCAAATGGTGTTGATTTTTTTGCACCTTTGAAACCTAATGCACCAGCTGAAGACCATGCGATTGCATTACCTGCTTCGTCAGTAATTGTGACGATTGTGTTATTAAAGGTAGAGTGAATGTGTGCAATACCTTTAGTATAAGCTCTCTTAATTTTCTTTTTACGAGCGACTCTCTTTTGTGCTGCCATACTTTCTCTCCTTTCTTATTATCTTGTTGCTACTTTCTTATTAGCAATTGTTTTTCTTGGTCCCTTACATGTACGAGCATTGTTTTTTGTACCTTGTCCACGACATGGTAATCCTCTTCTATGTCTGATACCACGGTAACATCCGATTTCTTCGAGTCTTTTAATATTTAATGCGATTTCTCTACGGAGATCACCTTCTGTTTTGTACTTAGAAACTTCGCTTCTGAGTGCTGTTAATTGTTCTTCACTAAGATTTTTTACTCTTATAGTTGGATCGATATTTGTTGCTGCGCAAGCTTTCTTTGCAGTATTTAATCCAATACCATAAATGTAAGTTAATGAATAAGCTACTTGCTTATCATTTGGAATGTCTACACCTAAAATACGTGCCATATTAAATTCCTCCTAAACTAACCTTGTCTTTGCTTATGCTTTGGGTTGATGCAGATGACCATGATGCGGCCTTTTCTACGAATAACCTTGCACTTATCGCAAATTGGTTTAACTGAAGGTCTAACTTTCATAAAATTTTTCCTCCTAAATACTAGTCTTATGTTCTAGTTGATACTATTTGTATCTAAATGTTATTCTACCACGTGTTAAATCATAAGGCGATATTTCTACGGTAACTTTATCACCTGGTAAGATACGAATGTAGTTCATACGGATTTTACCAGAAACGTGGGCTATAATTACTACGCCATTTTCAAGCTTTACTCTAAACATTGCGTTTGGTAAAGTTTCAACGACTACCGCCTCTACTTCTATGTTGTCTCCTTTTGCCATTCTTACATTTCTCCTTGTTCATTCATAGTAGTAATCTCATAACCATCTTTAGTTATGACAACTGTATTTTCATAATGAGCCGCTAATTTGTGATCGCAAGTAACTGCAGTCCAATCATCATTTAAGACCCTTGTCTCTTTTCTTCCTTGTAAAATGATTGGTTCAATTGCGAGCGTCATTCCTTCCTTCAATACTGGTCCAGTATTGGGAATCCCGAAATTTGGAATTGATGGGTCTTCATGCATTTTGCGACCAAGGCCATGACCTGTATAATCGCGAGATACCGAATAACCATTGGATTCAGCATGACGTTGAATTGCACTAGAGATATCTCCAATACGATTACCTGGTTTAACCACTTTCATCGCTTCAAAGAAACACTCTTTCGTAACTCTAATAAGTCTTGCTGCTTCTTCTGAAATATTACCAACTGCAAACGTTCTACATGCATCTGCCATATAACCTTCATATGAAACAACAATATCAATCGATATAATGTCTCCATCTTTAAGTTTATATGATGAAGGAATGCCGTGAACTACCGCATCATTTACCGATGCACATATTGCAGCAGGATATCCATAATACCCTTTTTCTTCAGGGATGCCCCCAGCATTACGAATCACCTTTTCCGCAACATCGGAAAGGTGCTTCGTTGTAGTGCCAGGTATACATAATGGTTCCAATACATCAAATACATTAGCAAGGATTTGTCCTGCCTTTTTCATCAAGGCGATTTCTCTACTAGATTTGATTGTAATCATTAGTTATTTTACCTCATCAAGTAATTTTTGAATGTCTAAGAAAACATCATTTATGTCTTGTAAACCATCTACTTCCTTACATAATCCTAAATTTGAATAGAAATCAATTAAAGGTTTTGTTTGGTTTTCATAGGCATCTAATCTCACGTTCAAGCTTTCAATTGTATCATCTTTTCTTTGGATTAATTCGCTTCCACATGCATCACAGATACCATCTACCTTTGGTTTTTTAAAGGATACATGATATGAGTTACCGCATTTTAAGCAAACTCTTCTTCCAGAAATTCTTTTAACCAATTCATCTTGATCAGCTGTGATATTAATTACTAATTCAACAGGACGAGAGATTTCTTTTGCTAAAACTTGTAAAGCTTCAGCTTGTGGAATAGTTCTTGGGAAACCATCTAAGAGATAACCATTTGCACAGTCAGGACGAGATAATCTTTCCTTAACTAAACCGATTGTAACTTCATCAGGAACTAGCTTTCCAGCATTGATATAGCTTTGAGCTTCTTTTCCTAATTCAGTTTGATTCTTAATTGCTTCTCTAAACATATCTCCAGTAGAAATGTGAGGGATATCGCAATAAGATAAAATCTTTTCAGATTGTGTGCCTTTACCTGCTCCAGGTGGACCCATTAAAATTATATTCATTCAACTATCCTCCTTTTACATTGCAACAGATGCGTGAGTATCTGCTGCGATAAGACCATCGATTTGTTGATAAGTTTCCGAAGCAACACCAACGATAATGATCATACCTGTTCCTCCTAAGGCTAATGAAGAAGGAACAATATTAGCAAGAGTTAATACAACAGGGAATGCTGCAATAAGAGTTAATGCTGAAGCACCGATGAATGTAACTCTATTTAAGACTCTTCTAACGTAACGGAATGTTTCGTTACCAGGTCTAATACCTGGAATATAAGAGCCTGACTTTTGGAAGTCTTCTGCTAATTGCTCTGGATTGATTGTTAAGTTCGAATAGAAGAAACTGAATGCGAAGATTAAGATTACATAAATAATTAATCCCCATGGCATTTCCCAGGTCGAACCATCAAACCAAGGCATCTTGGTCATCGCAGATGAAGTGAATGCATTTAACACATTCATGATTGACTCATTAGATGAGTAATCAGGTACTGCGAATGAAACAATAACAGCAGGTGCCATCATGATTGATGAAGCAAAGATGACTGGAATAACACCAGCTGAATTGATTTTGATAGGTAAGAAAGATGTGTTATTTACTTTTGCATTTAATGCACCACCTGTTCCAGAATGTTGAACAGGAATCTTTCTTATTGATTTCTCAACGAAAGTAACAAATACTATAATTAATACTAATGTGATGAGATAAAGAGCTAATCTTAATCCACCTTCGACAATTCTAGATTTTTCTGTTACAAACTCACTAGTGAAATAGTATGAGATAGCTGAGAAAATTTGTGATGGAAGAGAAGAAACGATACCAGCAAAGATAATCATTGAGACACCATTACCAATACCTTTTTCTGTAATTTGGTCTGCCATCCACATGACAAGCATAGAACCTGCCATTAAATATAAGATGATTTTTGCATAGACCCAGAAATTCAAAGTTTCTACGAAAGTAATTGCTTCTGAGTTATGCATTGTTACGATAATACCGTATGCTTGAACTGCTCCTAAAACGAGAGTCAAGTAACGTGTTGCCATTTCGATTTTCTTTCTACCGGTTTGGCCTTGTTTAGAAAGCTCAGTTAAAGCAGGAAGAACATCTTTTGATAAAAGTTCGATAATAATTGATGATGTAATATAAGGTGAAACACCTAATGCAAATACAGAGAAATTTTGTAAAGCACCACCACCTAGTAAGTTCATCAAACTTAATACATCAGTATCACCAAGTGATTGAGATAAGTTGACACCTGGGACTGTGATGTTTGATCCGATTCTGAATACTAAGAATATCATGAGTGTAAAGAGAATTCTCTCTCTAACATCTTTATTCTTTAATATGGCAACGAGCTTCTTCATATTAGAGAACCTCTACTGAACCGCCAGCATTCTTGATAACTTCTTCAGCTGATTTTGAGAATTTATTAGCTTTGACTGTTAATTTCTTTGCTAATTCTCCATCACCCAAGATTTTAACACCAGCATTTGAAGAAGGAACTAAACCTTTTTCAATTAATAATTCTGGAGTTACAACTGTTTCGTCATCAAATTTATTTAAATCACGAACATTAACAATTGCGTATTCAACTCTTGTGAAATTGTTGAATCCTCTTTTTGGTAATCTTCTATAAATTGGGTTTTGTCCACCTTCGAATCCAAGACGAACTCCACCGCCACTTCTTGAGTTTTGACCTTTATTACCTGATCCACCGTTTTTACCAGAACCTGAGCCTAAGCCACGGCAGATTCTCTTTTTGGAAGATCTTGAACCACTATTGTATTTTAATTCATTTAATTTCATGGTTTTTCCTCCTACTATTTACGAAGTGCTGCAATTTGAGCACTTGTTTTTACATTAGCTAATCCGTTTGCTGTAGCTCTAATACAGTTAATTGGAGTTCTTGAACCATATACTTTAGAATAAATATTCTTAATACCTGCTAATTCAAGGATAGCTCTAACTGGACCACCAGCGATAATTCCAGTACCTTCTGGAGCTGGTTTTAAGTAAACTTTACATGCACCGAATTCACCGTAAACTTCATGAGCAATTGTTCCATTCTTAACAATTGAGATATGGAGCATATTTCTCTTTGCAGCTTCTAATGCTTTCTTGATTGCATCTGGTACTTCAGCAGCTTTACCTGTTCCGAAACCGAAATTACCTTTGCCATCACCGATAACGATTAATGCTGCGAAACGCATACGTCTACCACCTTTAACAGTTTTTGAAATTCTGTTGATAGCGACGACTCTTTCTTCGTACAATTTTTCGACTGGTTTACTACCATCTTTCTTAAATGGTTTTTTACCATCTTTTCTCGGTCCGCGATTTGCGCGATCTCCTCTAGGAGCTCTTTTTTGAGTAGCATCAGCTACTGGTGCTGCTTCAGCAACAACTGTGTTTTTTGTTTCTTCTGCCATTGTCCTACCTCCTAGAATTTTAATCCTGCTTCACGAGCAGCTTCAGCGACTGCTGCGACACGTCCATGATAGACATATCCGCCACGATCGAATACAACTTTTTCAATACCTTTTGCAAGTGCTAATTTAGCAATTTCTGCACCTACTTTTCCAGCTGCTTCAATATTTCCGCCGTTTGCTAATTTTAATGTTGTAGATGAGCATGCAACTAATGTTACGCCATTTACATCATCAATAATTTGAGCATGAATGTTTTTGTTTGAACGAAATACGCTCAATCTTGGGCATTCAGCTGTGCCGCTAATCTTAGCTCTAATACGAGCATGACGTCTAACACGGCTAACATTTTTTGATTCTTTGTTAATCATATTTTCCTATTCCTTTCTTGAGCACTATTTCTTAGAAGCACGTTTGCCTTCTTTACGTAAGACATATTCGCCTTCATATCTTACACCCTTACCACCATATGGTTCTGGTTCACGGTATGATCTAATTCTTGCTGCTGTTTGACCAACTGCTTGAGCATCAATACCTTCAACTGTGATCTTTAATGGATCTGATGAAGAAATTTTAACACCTGCATCTGGTGTAACAACGATCTCGTGTGAATAACCAAGGTTTAATACGAGTTTGTCACCTCTCATTGCACATCTATAACCGATACCAACGATTTCGAGGTTCTTTTTGAATCCTTCACTAACACCAACGACCATTGAGTTAACTAATGCTCTTGTTGTACCGTGTAATGAACGAGCTTTGATGCCATCATTAGGACGTGTGAATGTGATTTCTTTTTCTCCGACATTAATTGAAATAATTGGGTCGAAGTCTTTAACTAAAGTACCTTTAGGTCCTTTAACTTCAACGTGTGAACCGTTTACTGTAACTGTAACGCCTGCAGGAATTACGATAGGTTTTTTACCAATTCTTGACATATTTCTATCCTCCTACCAAACGTAAGCGATAACTTCGCCGCCGATTCCAAGTTTACGTGCTTTCTTATCTGTCATAACACCTTGTGATGTTGAGATAATTGCAATACCTAAACCATTTAAAACCCTTGGAAGTTTATCACATGAAACATTAATTCTTAAACCTGGTTTTGAAATTTTCTTTAAACCAGAAATGACCTTTGTGCCATTTTCTGAATATTTTAATGTTAATGTTAATTCTTTCTTAACATCGCCACTTACTGCAAAGTCTGCGATGAAGCCTTCTTCTTTAAGAATTTCAGCAATGTGAAGTTTCATAGTTGAAAGGCCCATTGATACTGATTCGTGTTTCAATGCATTAGCATTACGAATTCTTGTGAGCATATCTGCTACTGGATCTGTCATTCCCATATCTATTTACCTCCTACCATGATGATTTCTTCATACCTGGGATTTCTCCCTTGTATGCTAAATTTCTTAAGCAAATACGGCATACGCCGAATTTTCTGATTACTGAATGTGGACGTCCACAAATTGTGCAACGTGTATATTCTCTGACCTTAAATTTTTGAGGACGAGATTGTTTAACTTTTAATGATGTTTTTGCCATACTTTCTTATCCCCTTTCTTATTTATGGAATGGCATACCCATTAATTCTAATAATGTATATGCTTCCTTGTCAGTATTAGCTGTTGTAACAATAACGATATCCATACCTCTAACTTTGCCAATTTTGTCAAAATCGATTTCTGGGAAAATCAATTGTTCTTTAACGCCTAATGTGTAGTTTCCTTTGCCATCGAATGCATTCTTTGAAACTCCACGGAAATCTCTAACACGAGGGAGAGAGATTGTTACTAATTTATCTAAGAATTCATACATTCTATCGCCTCTTAATGTAACTTTACAGCCAATTGCTTGACCTTCTCTTAATTTAAATGAAGCGATTGATTTTTTAGCTTTTGTAATAACTGGTTTTTGACCGGAAATTGTAGTTAAATCTCTAACTGCATCTTCTAATAATTTTGAGTTGCTAGTTGCATCACCGACACCGATGTTAATAACGATCTTGTCAATTGAAGGAACTTGCATAATTGATTTGTAAGAGTATGTTTCCATCAATTTAGCAACAACTTCTGATTTATATTTATCTTTTAAACGTGCCATTTCTCAGTTACCTCCTACTTAATTTCTGTTCCTGTCTTTTTATTGACACGAACTTTTTTACCATCAACAACTTTATATCCTACTTTAACAGCTTTTTTAGTTTTTTCGTCGTATAATGCTACATTTGATACGTGTACTGGAGCATACATTTCAACGATTGAACCTTCTGGATTTCCTTGTGTTGGTTTTTTGTGTTTTTTAACAGTGTTGACACCATCAATTACAACTCTATCTAATTTTGGGAAAACTTTTTGAATTGTACCGACTTTACCTTTGTCAGCGCCTGCAATAACAATAACTTTATCGCCTTTTCTTAATTTCATACTGGCCTTCCCTCCTATAATACTTCAAGAGCTAAGGAAACAATCTTCATGAAACCTTCACCCTTATCACGTAATTCTCTTGCGATTGGGCCAAAGACACGAGTGCCTTTTGGTGAACCATCTTCGTTGATAATTACGACTGCATTGTCATCGAATTTAACATAAGAACCATCTGGTCTATTGATACCTTTTGCAGTTCTTACGATAACGCCTTTGACAACATCACCTTTTTTAATTTTACCATTTGGGATTGCGTCCTTAACTGCGCAAAGAACGATATCACCAATTGAGCATGATCTTCTCTTTGATCCGCCGTATAAACGGAAGACACGAACTGATCTTGCACCAGAGTTGTCTGCAACAACTAAGTTAGTCTCTGTTTGAATCATAACTTCTTATCCTCCTATTTAACGTCTTCTGCTTTAGAGACGATTTTTACTAAACGATAGTGTTTTGTTGCTGATAATTTTCTTGTTTCCATAATTGAAACTACGTCACCAGCTTTTGCTTCGTTATTTTCATCATGTGCTTTGTATTTCTTAGCGTATTTAACTCTCTTACCGTACTTAGCATCTTTCTTATGAGTTTCAACTAAAACAGTGATTGTTTTATCCATTTTGTCTGAAACAACAACACCTTGAATTGTTCTACGTGTATTTCTTTCCATGTTTTAGTCCTCCTAGTTAATTCCGAGTTCGCGTTCTTTTAATACTGTATAAATACGAGCGATTGTTTTACGAACTTCAGTAATCTTTTTGCCATTTTCCAATTGGCCTGTTGCGTGTTGGAAACGTAAAGATAATAATTCTTGTTTTAATTCATAAACTTTAGCGTTTAATTCTTCAGTTGGAAGTTCTCTAATTTCTGCTAATTTCATTATTTTTCTTCTCCTTTCGCAACAATTTTAGTTTTGAGTGGTAATTTATATGAAGCTAAGCGGAGTGCTTCTCTTGCTTGTGCTTCAGGAATTCCACCAATCTCAAACATAACTCTACCTGTTTTAACAACAGCTACCCATGCATCGACTGAACCTTTACCAGAACCCATACGAACTTCTGCAGGTTTCTTTGTTTTTGCAAGTTGTGGGTAAATTCTAATCCAAATCTTACCTTGTCTGTTTGTATATCTTGCTAATACAATACGAGCTGATTCGATTTGTCTAGCTGTAATCCAGTTTCCGGAGACAGCTTGGAGGCCGTATTCACCAAATGCGATTGTATTACCAGCTTTTGATTTTCCTTCGTACTTGATTGAATGAGGTCTTCTATATTTAACTCTTTTTGGTTGTAACATAGTCAACTATTCTCCTTTCTTTTCTACTGTATTTTCAGCATCGTCATTTTTCTTAAATTTCTTTGCAACACCACGGCAGATCCATACTTTGCAGCCTAGTTTGCCATATGTTGTTGATGCTTCTGCTAATGCGTAGTCAACATCCATACGTAATGTATGTAATGATACAACGCCATCTTTGTAACCTTCAGCACGAGCGATATCAGCACCTGCTAAACGGCCAGATACAGAAGTTTTAACACCCATAGCGCCTGATTTCATTACTCTTTGCATAGCTTTCTTTTGAACGTTTCTGAATGAAGCACGTTCTTCTAAGCCTTGAGCCATTTCTTGAGCAACGATATTTGCATCAACACCTGGATTCTTAACTTCAACGATAACAATTTTTACATTGTCGTTTTTTACTAATTTAACTAATGCCTTAGTTAATTCTTTAATTCTAGCTCCTTCTGCACCGAGAACTTGACCTGGACGAGCTGTGAAAACAGAAACTGTAGCTACGTTCTTTGATCTTTCGATTTCGATGTGTGAAACTAAATCACGTTTTAATTCTTTTGAAAGATAAGTTCTGATTTTATAGTCTTCATTAAGGTTTTTTGCGAAGTCTTTTCCTTCTGCGAACCATTTGGAATTCCAATCACGGCTAATTCCAATTCTCATGCCGACTGGATTAACTTTTTGTCCCATCCGTTTCTTCCTCCTATCTTTCTGCTACAACGATATTAACGTTGCATGTTCTCTTAAGAAGTGTATCTGCAGAGCCTTTTGCTCTTGGTAAATATCTCTTAAGTCTTGGTCCTTCAGTGACGTAAATTGTCTTGATGTATAATTTTGATTCATTCATCTTGAAGTTGTTTACAGCATTAGCTGCAGCTGATTTAATTAATTTTTCAACCATAACTACTGCTGATTTATTTGTATTTGCTAAGATACCTAATGCAACTGAAACATCTTTGCCTCTAACTACATCTACTACTAACTTAGCTTTTCTAGGAGTGATACGTACTCCAGTAACTTTTGCTGTTGCTTCCATACTTTCTTACCTCCTATTTCTTTCCTTTATCATCGTTTCCAGCATGACCTTTATATGTTCTTGTTGGAGCGAATTCACCTAACTTATGTCCGACCATATCTTCTGTTACATAAACTGTAATGAATTCATGACCGTTATATACAGCGAAAGAGTGTTCGATGAATGATGGGAAGATTGTTGATCTTCTTGACCATGTTTTAATTAATTCTTTTTTGCCTGCTTCGTTTAATGCTTCAACTTTTTTCATTAAGTGTGCATCAGCGAATGGGCCTTTCTTTAAACTACGTGCCATTTTCTACTTTCTCCTTTCACTATAATGCTTTTCCACCATTAGCTCTTCTTACAATTAATTTGCTTGAAGCTTTCTTGGATTTTCTTGTCTTAACGCCCATTGCACGTTTACCCCAAGGAGTTCTTGGTGCATCACGACCGATTGGACATTTACCTTCACCACCACCATGTGGGTGATCATTAGGGTTCATAACAGAGCCACGAACTGTAGGTCTTACGCCATTCCATCTGCTCTTACCAGCTTTACCTAATACAACTAAGTTCCAGTCTTCATTACCGACTATACCAACTGTTGCACGGCATGTACTTAATACTTTTCTTACTTCGCCTGAAGCTAAACGTAAGATAACGTATTTTCCTTCAAGACCGAGAACTTGAGCTGATGTACCAGCTGCACGGCATAATTGTCCACCCTTTAATGGAGTTAATTCAACGTTGTGAACAAATGTACCTTCTGGGATGTTTGCTAATTGCATTGCATTACCGACTTGGATATCGCATGCATCGCCAGATACTACTGAATCTCCAACTTTTAATCCTTTTGGAGCAAGGATGTATCTCTTTTCACCATCTGTGTAATTGATTAAGCAAATGTTTGCATTTCTGTTTGGATCGTACTCAATTGTTGCAACTTTTCCAACAACGCCATCTTTGTTTCTCTTGAAATCGATGATTCTATATTTTCTTTTATTTCCACCACCGATGTGACGGCATGTAATCATACCTGTATTGTTACGACCACCAGTTTTCTTAATGGATACTAACAAACTTTTTTCAGGAGTAGATGTTGTGATTTCTTGGAATGTTGATTGAGTCATATGACGACGGCTTGGTGTCGTAGGTTTATAACTTTTAATTGGCATATTCTTCTAATCTCCTATAATAATCTTATTTAATAATTATTCAGCATCGCCAGCAACGTTGATTTTGTCTGCTGCATTGATTTTAACGATTGCTTTCTTATAACCGCTAACTTTGCCTTCGTAACGGCCAACTCTTTTTGCTTTTGGAAGAACGTTAACAATGTTAACTCTATCTACCTTAACATTGAAGATTTGTTCAACTGCAAGTTTAACTTGAGCTCTATTTGCATTTTTTGCAACCTTTAATGTTACGATATTTTCTTCTTGTTGTTGTTTCATTGTCTTTTCTGTAACGATTGGAGCAATGATTACATCGAAGCTCTCAATTGCTGGAGCTGCGTATTTTCTTTCTTCTACTTTAGTAGCGACTTTCTTTTTTGCTGCCATTATTTGAGGTCTCCTTCCACAGCCTTAATTGCTTCTTTTGTGAAGACTAAGCTGTTTGTATTCAATACATCATAGACTGATAAGTTGTTTGTTTTAACAACGATAACGCCTGGGATGTTTCTTGCAGAAGCAACGAGGTTGTCATTATCATCTGCGATAACAATTAATGTTTTTGCCTTTGCATTTGCTTTAGCTAAGAAATCAACTGCTGCCTTTGTTGAAGGTGCTTCGAAGTTTAATGCATCAACAACGATAATGTCTTTGTTTTGAGCTTTTAATGTTAATGCTGATTTAACTGCTAATGCATGAGCTTTCTTATTTTGAGATAATTTGTAGTTTTGTGTGCCTGTTGGACCAAATACGATACCACCGTGTCTCCATAATGGTGAACGATTTGAACCAGCTCTTGCTCTACCAGTTCCTTTTTGTCTCCATGGTTTTTTACCACCACCACGAACTTCTGAACGAGTGAGAACTTTTGCTGTAGCTTGTCTCATGTTTGATTGGTAAACTTGAACTGCGTCGAACATGACTTGGCTATTTACTTCAACACCGAATACTTCGTTGCTGACGCTAACCTTACCTGCTTCTTCGCCTGCTTGGTTAATAACTTTTAAAGAAACATTCTTTGCTGCCATTGCCTATTTCTCCTCTCCGCCATCGACCACTGGTGTGTAATTTACTAATGGTTTTACAGCTGGCTTACTTTTTTGTGTTTTAACTGCACTTCTAATTGTAACAATAGACTTTCTTGGTCCTGGGATAGCACCCTTAACTAAGATAGCATTGTTAACTGTATCTACTGCAACGATTGTTAAGTTTAAGATTGTTGCTGTAGTGTTACCATGATGACCTGCGCTCTTTTTGCCTTTCATAACGCCACGATTGTAACGACCGTTTGTAGCAAATGAACCAGCTCCTCTATGATAACCTGAACCATGTCCTTTAGGTCCGATTTTGTATCCCCAGCGTTTGATTGCGCCTGAGAATCCTCTACCCTTGCTTACGCCTGTGACATCAACAACATCACCTGAAGCAAAGATTCCACAATTGATTGAATCGCCAACTTTGTAGCTCATCATTTCGTCACCCTTCAATTCGACTAATTCGTATTTAGGAGCAACACCTGCTTTTTTGAAAATACCTAATTCTGCTTTGTTGCAGCGGTTTTCCTTCTTGTCTTCGTATCCAACTTGGATAGCATCATAATCGTCAGTTTCGACTGTCTTAACTTGAGTAACAACGTTTGGTAAGACTTCGACAACAGTGACAGGATACATTGTGCCATCTTGAGCGAATACTTGGGTCATACCCATTTTTCTACCTACGATTGATTTCATATTGGTTTCCTGCCTCCTTCTTACTTGATTACGATGTCAACGCCACTTGGAAGATCCATGTGTGTTAATGCATCAATTGTTTGTTTTGTAGGACCCACAATGTCAATAATTCTCTTGTGTGTTCTAATTTCGAATTGTTCACGTGCATCTTTGAAATTGTGAACTGCTCTAAGAATTGTATAAACTTGTTTCTCTGTTGGAAGAGGAATTGGTCCTACAACTCCAGCGCCTGTAGCTTTCGCTGCTGCTACGATTTTTTGGACTGATAAGTCTAAGATCTTGTGATCGTAAGCTTGTAAGCGAACTCTAATTGTTTTTGCTTTTGCCATTTTTCTAATCTCCTTCTTGGTCTAAATCATGTTAGACAACGCTCCATGTGAGTTACCTGAATTACGAAGTTTCGTCGCGGCTAGACAACGGCTGTCGGCGTTCAGCAATCTCCCACTTCAATGCGTAGTATCTTTTGCAGACTTGACTTCAACATTCTACTAAACATAAAAATCATTGTCAACAATTTTTTTAATATTTTTTTGTATTTTTAAAATAATTATATATATTTATATAATGCAAAATTTTCTAGCCATAAAAAAACCATTTTTTTGACAACGGATATTCGTGTTTCAAAAATGGGTATTTTATTATTTCTTAATATTACAAATATTAAGTCCCTTCATACATTCAAACATTATCTTCTCAAAATCTTGAGATAAACAATATTCATTAATATCTTTATAATTGATCCAAAATACTTTACCTTCTTTTGAGTTTATTATGTTTCCCTCGTATTTATTTGTTCTATATAAAACTGCAATGTGTCTTTCTTTAGTATCTATGTTGTTCCATTCAAAGAACCCACAACCTTCTAAATCAAAAACATCTAAACCCGTTTCTTCTTTCATCTCTCTAATACACGATTCTTCTAGACTTTCATCTATCTCCACATGTCCACCAGGAAAATTAATCCCAGGCCAATCATTCTTTATTCGTTCTTGCACTAGAATATTTCCATTTTCATCATAAATCATGAACATATTAGTCAAATGAATCTTTCCACTATATATCATAAATTCTCTTTCTCTTTTCTTTTAAGATATCTATTATATGAATAAATGCATCCACAGTATTGTTGATTATACATATTGTATTCAATCCTTATTTCTCTAGCTCTATCGATACCCTTATTCTTTTTAAAATCAGATAAGAAATACTTAGTTTTATATTTTTTTGATAAATCGATACCAATTTTATTCATTACTTGTGAACTCTTTTGACGAGAAATTGTCATTACAGTACAAAAATAATCATACCCATTTTCCTCTGCATACTTATAGCAGTTTTCCATGCGTGTACGATAGCATTTGAAACAACGAGATAACCCTTCATCCATATCACCATATTCGTCAAGCATCTCATTATATGATTCATTATCATAATCAAAAACAACGACTTCCACATTTGTATTGTGTTCATCATTAAAAATGTTGACATATCTAATAAGTTCGTCTTTTCTTCTTGAATATTCCTCAAAAGGATAAATATTTGAGTTATCAAATAGAATGGTTACTTTTGAGAAATAACCCACCAAAAATTCTATTGGATATGCAGAACAAGGTCCACAACAAGCATGAAGAGCAATAGAAGGTTTAATCCCACTATTTTTAATTTTCTCTAATTCAATAAGAGATTCTTTATAATAATTAATCTTTCTTATCGTTTCCATAAATGAACATAGAATCTCCAAAACTAAAGAAGCGATATCTTTCCTTCACAGCTTCTTTATATGCGCTCAAAATAAATTCCCTTCCTGCAAAAGCAGAAACAAGCATAATTAGTGTTGATTTTGGTAAATGAAAATTAGTGATTTGAGCATCTATCGCACCAAATTTATATCCAGGATAAATGAAAATGGAAGTTTCACCTTTGCACTCTTTAAATGAACCATATTTTTGCCAAACTGATTCAAGTGTTCTAGTTGAAGTAGTTCCAAGGGCGATAATTCGTCTTCCTTCCTCTTTTGCTTTATTAAGAATATTCGCCGTTTCCGCGCTCATTTCATACATCTCAGAATGCATATGATGATCTTTTAAATTTGATACTTTAACTGGTCTAAATGTACCTAGACCAACATGCAATGTAACATCGGTAACAATTATTCCTTTTTTTCTTATTTTTTCAAATAGTTCCTCCGTGAAATGAAATCCTGCAGTAGGAGCTGCCGCACTTCCTTCAACTTTCGCATAAACTGTTTGATATCGAGAATTATCTTCACATTGTTTTTTAATATATGGTGGTAAAGGCATCTTACCTAAAACATCAAGTATTTCAAATAAAATTCCTTTATATAGGAGTTTCATTTCTCTAATACCTTCATCTTTAATTTCAACACATTCTGCTTTTAACTCTCCATTTCCAAAAGAAATAATCGTTCCTAATTTAATCGCTTTAGCATTTCCGCATAAACATTCCCAAACATCATTTCCTTTATCTTTTAGTAAGAGAACTTCCACGTGAGCTCCCGTCCCTTCTTTAACACCAAAAAGACGAGCAGGAATGACTTTAGAATTATTTCTAACAATAACATCGCCCGGTTTCAAAAAGTCGATTATCTCGTAAAAAGTATGATGTTCAATTGTTTTATCATCCTTATTAATCACCATTAATCGAGAATGATCTCTTAAAGGTGAAGGAGATTGAGCTATTAGTTCTTCCGGTAATTCATAATCGTAATTACTAATATCCAATATATCTATTTCTTCCATATTAAAAACCTCTTGTATTACCAAATTTCTTCATTACTTCTTCTTTATACTCTAAGAAGCGATCTTCTTTAATCGCTTGTCTTGCTCCTTCCATCATCTTTATTAAAAATCTAATATTATGAATTGAAAGCAATCTCTTACCAAATGTCTCATCACAAACATATAAATGTCTTAAATATGCCTTAGTATAATTCTTGCAGCAATAACAATCACATTCTTCATCTAGTGGCGTGAAATCTTCTTTATAACGTGCTTCTCTAATATTCACTCTACCATGAGATGTCATCAAAGAACCATGACGTGCAATTCTAGTAGGTAAAACACAATCATACATATCTACTCCTTGAGAAATACCATCAAGAATCTCATCTATCGAGCCAATTCCCATCAAATACCTTGGTTTATCATTAGGTAAGTATTTAACTGCATATCTAACCATCTTAAACATGACATCTTTTGGTTCACCAATTGAAGTTCCACCAATCGAATATCCATCAAAATCCATTTTGACTAATTCCTCTGCACAATATTTTCTTAAATCTTTAAATTCTCCCCCTTGTACAATACCAAATAAAGCTTGATCTTCTCTCTTATGATGTTCTTTACCTCTTTTTGCCCAACGTAAAGTTCTTTCAACAGAATTCTTCATATATTCGTATGTAGTAGGATATGGACAGCATTCATCAAAACTCATCGCAATATCCGCGCCTAATTTCTCTTCTATTTCAATTGCTCTTTCTGGAGAAATAAACAACTTTTCACCATTTAAATGGCTCTTAAATGTAACTCCTTCTTCCGTAATAGAACGATTATCTGCAAGAGAAAATACTTGGAATCCACCAGAATCTGTAAGCATTGGTCCATCGTATTTCATAAATTTATGAAGACCACCAGCTTTTGCAACGATATCTTCTCCAGGTCTTAAAGAAAGATGATATGTATTTGCAAGAATCACACCCGCCCCGCAAGCTTTAACTTCCTCAGGAGACAAGGTTTTTACTGTTGCAAGAGTTCCTACCGGCATAAACATAGGAACCTCTACATCTCCATGAGGAGTATGTAAGATACCATATCTAGCACCGCTATTCTTATCAATATGTTTAATCTCTAAATAAAATCCTTTTGCTCCCATAAATCATCCTCTTCTTTCAACAAAAATGCGATATATCATACGTTTCGTATCGTAATGATTATATCGCATTAATATAAATATTTACATATCTTTTTTAAATGAAACCATCATAACTAGTAGATATTTATTATATATATTGAGATATATTATTCAAAAATAATTAATAATAATATGAACCAAAGAAAAGACTTTCCTCTCTAACATCTTCCTTTTTTAGGCTATAAACTTCTAGATAATAATCCACATTAACTTCATCCATCGTTCCCATCTGACTGCATATATTAAAATAAGTATACCTTTCATCATTGAAAACTTTTGTCATTCCTCTATATTCACAATCTTTTTCATTGATCGTATATACAAAATATATATTGTTTTCCTTGAAATAATTCTCGCTGAAAGTACATTTTTCACGATAATCAACTCTGTCTATATATTCTTTATATTCATCTAATGATGTAAGTTTAACAATTTGATCAGTTGAAACATATTTGTTCTTCGATGAATCAATTAATGTATAATTGATAGAATTATCAGATACAATGAAATGATATTCATTTTGTAAAGTATCATTTACAAATATTTTAAGAGATGTTGCCCCTTCTTTTTCTTTTACAAAAAATCGATTATTAGATCCCGAATTAGGACTAGAAAAACTCATGTTATCTCTCGTTTCAAAATAATCTTTATCATATTCCAATCTAATATTTGAACAATTGCCTTTAAATCGAACTTCTAGTCCATATATTACTCCTGTCTCAACATTTATGATACTTCCATTTTCAACTCTCTTATCGTTAAAATTGATATATACTTCCCCAACTTCCTGAGTCGATATATCACTAATATTGTTATTGCAAGAGACGCATAACATAAGAATATATAAAACTAATAAAACCCATCTTTTTTTCATATTAACAAGCTCCAAATAGTTACAATAATAGATAAATATGTATTTATCGCACAGATACGAAAGTTAAGAATGAGAAAGAAACAAATAGGATAACTGTTGCATAGATGACAATATTCTTATACATCTTATTTCCACTTTTTTCAGAAAATGATTTTCCAACAAAATACATTGAAGGAATTAAAATAAACGTCATATATCTAAAATCTTGCGTACAAGTAACTGGATTAGTGATTTGGAAATAAATATAAGCTATTAAGCTTTCCAAAATAATAACTATCATCAAAATGTTTAGATTTCTAGTATCTTTTTTCCATTCGCGAATAACAACATCAAAAGCTGTATAAATGCATAATAAGATTAGAAGAGAGTTTGCCACTAACAAACTACCAGCAAAAAACATTCCACCCCAATAGCTGTATTCACCAAAAACAGAACATTTTAATGTATAAAGCCATACATTATAGTCCATATATCCATTTTCATTTGGTCTTAAGATGCAGAACATTCCTTCTTTGATATTTGACGGATTAAATAAACCAAATCTTTGCCATATCGAATAATTAATAACACTTAAAGAAGAACTAGTACTAATAGAAGGAACTTTAATCGAATCAAATCCAAATTGAACGATATTCTTGATTTGAAACCATAAACCTAATGGTGCACAAATTAGTAAGAAAACACCAAATTGAAGTAATGTAGTAACTGTTTTCTTATCTTTAATATTTCTTACTAGATCATAAACAAAGATAATTCCTATTGGTAAAGCAATAGTTGCTGCGCTAATTTTTGACATCATTCCACATCCAATTGAGATGGCGCATAAAACAATATTTACCCAAGAATTAGTTTTATGATATCTAATTGCAAAATATAAACTAAAAATAGTAAACATCAACGCTAATTGTTCATTATTCATCCAACCTGCCATAATGAAAAATTGACTATGAAATGCAAGAAGTAATAAAGTTATTCCTTTTCCCTTATTTGAAGGAATAATTTCAAATACCAACTTCTTACATGCATATAGAGTTAAACATCCAATATAACTAGATAGAATCATGCAAGAATTATATAGAGTCGCAATATCCGTTTCTCCTTTAAAGAAACCATATATTCTCATAAATCCAGCAGAGAGACTATGCCATAGAGGTGGATGATAGAATTGCCATTTTATTTCAGGAGGTAGTGTACCATGTTCATAAATATACAAAGTATAAGCGAAGTGTCCTTGTCCACCATTTTCATATGTTGCTAGATTTTTTCCATTATACATCTCTACATCATGTTGACGACAATTAGCTCCCGTATAGAACGCATATCCAATACGCATGGAAAAACCTGCAATCATAATTAGGAGAGCAAACGCTTCAATTGATAATTTATTTTTCCCCTTTAAATAACATCCGATACCAAAACAAATAACGGGTGAAATAATCATCAAAGTACGAATAGTTTGAAATGCATCTGTACCTACTTTAGAAAGTGGAACAAAAATATCATATAAAACCCAAATAAATATAAAAAGCAAGGCAAAAGCGATGCTTTTTGTTAAAATCATATGGTTCTTAAAATAATTAATTACTTTCTTTACCATTTTCATTTCCTTCTTTTGTTTCATGATATTCCTTTTCAGTATTAACTTCCCAAATATCAGCTTTATTATACTTACCTTCCTCTAAAACAATTGAAGCTGCCATCATTGCAGTAACCATCGAGTGATCCATATTATTGTAATGATGTTGTCCATTTCTTCCAACACAATATAAATTATCAAAAGAAATCAAATCTTCTTTAACTTTATCAAAATCCTTATATACTCCAAAATAAGCAGGATATGCTTTCTTGACTTTTAAACGGCAAGCATCAAGAACAGCATCCTTATCGACGATATCGATTTTTACCATTTCAGAAATCGCAAACTCAATAAAATCTTTATCGCTCATATTCCACATCTCATCACCTTCTGTAACGAAATATTCAAGCCCCATAAAGACAGTATTCTTATTATCTTTAACCATATATGGCGACCAGTTATTAAAGATTTGCAATCTTCCAACCTTAACATCTCTTTCTTGAATATAAATCCAATCATCAGGAACGATATTACCAACAGTTTTAATTTTTGTTTTATTAACTAAATTCAATTTATTAACAAGTAATCCCACAGTAATAAAATCTCGATAAATCAAATTAGTCGCAATATCAAAAACTTCTTTTGTGCAATTCTCTTCACCAAAAGCATAATATAAATCCTTAATTGGCATAGAAGAAATAAAGTCATCTGCATCAAATCTAGTTTGAACTCCTTCGACATTTGCCTCAATATATTCAACCTTATTATCTTTTCTACAAATCTTATTTACCTCAGCATTCATGATGATTTTACCACCCATTTTAGTGATATCATCTGCCATTGCTTCATAAAGTTGACCAGGTCCAAATTTTGGATACCAGAATTGTTCAATTAGTGATGTTTCAACTTTCTTTGAATTCTTTTTAAAAGGTTTAGTTAGAACCGACCAAACAGCTTTCCATAAACTTAAGCCCTTAACTCTTTGTGCGCCCCAATCTGGAGAAATTTTGTTAGGTGAAATTCCCCATAATTTTGTCGTATAGTCTTCGAAAAACATTTGATATAAAGGTTTACCAAAACGATTGATGTAGAAATCCTCTAATGAATTTTCTTTTCTCTTATGGAGGCAGCATCCAAGATATCCAAATCCAGCCTTCATCGTATTCTTAAATCCCATATTTTTAAAAGTTTCTGCTTTTAACGTGATTGGATAATCGAAAAACTTACGTAAGAAAAAGATACGTGATACACGATTTCTAAGAAGCATTGTTCTATCATCATTTTCAGGATCCGGTCCTACTTCAGCAAGAGGTTTAATTGTACCTGTTTCAATATCATCCTTTGAAGGTTTGCTTTGTAAAGGCATAATCTCACTCCACAAATTAGTAACTCTTTCATCTTTCGAAAAGAAACGGTGTCCACCTAAATCCATTCTATTACCATTAAAACGATGCGTTTGAGAAATGCCTCCAATAACATTACTTGCTTCTAAAATAGTAACGTCCATTGAAGGATTATTTTTTAATAGCTCATATGCTGCAGTTAATCCTGCAGGTCCTGCGCCAATAATAACAACTTTTTTCATTTGTAAGCACCTCTCTATCTAAATACAAATATTTTTCTAAAGATATAATTCAATACTAATCCTATCGCAGTTGCTAGAACTTTTGCGATAATATATCCCCATGTTAGATTTCCTACAAGTATTACAGTCCATTCCATTCCTTTTACAAATAGTAAATCATTCACTAAATATATTAATAAGAATTGAAACAATAAAACTAATACACCAATCAAAGAAAATACTAGGAAATCCTTAAATGATTTGCCTGATTTCTCATCTTTCTTATCTTTAAAAACAAAGATAACACTAAGAAAATAATTAACGAGTAACCCAATAGAAAAACCGCAAGCAGTTGATAAAACAGTATGAGTAATATCTAGACTTCCAACCATCACGCTTGGAGTGATACTCGTAACAAAAAATGAAATTGCCCAATCTACTAAAGTAGCGAATCCGCCTACTAAAAGAAATCTAATAATCTCAAATATCAATTTTCTATGTTTTACAAAGAATGATTCTTCTTTTCTTTCTACATTTTCTTCCATAAAAATATCCCTACGCATATAAAGATAATACAACATTTAAAGACACATTTAAAGAAGTTTTCTATCACATAAACTATTAGAAGAACATCACTACTATATTTCGAAGAGCAAAATAAAGCAAGAGCACTAAAGCTCTTGCCTCATCATTATGCTGTTTTAATTAACGAGCCAATCATACTAGATAATGAATCACTCGTAAGAACTTCTGGAAGTTCACCATTCCATGAATCATAGAATACGATTGAAAGAACCATTGAAGAACATTGTTCATAAGTTAATGTTCCTTGCATATTTTCATATAATCCATCAATCATTTTAACGATGTTGTTGACATATGCATTCGCAGCCATACCTTGTGCTTCACCTTCTTGAGTAATTGCATAAGCAGATGCATCTGCAAGAATCTTTTTTACTTCAGATTCGTTATTTGCAGTAATAAGATTTGCTTCCGCTTCAAGTTTTGCAATATCGATTTCTTGTTGTGCCTTTGCACTTTTTTGTAAAATTGCTTCAACTTCTTCGCCACCATCTAAATCATCAAATGCAACATCTACTAAAGTAATGCTATAGTTCTCATATAATGCTTTTTCTAAGTCATTTTTGAAATCAATTCTAGCATTCTCTAGTTCTGTTGATAATAGTTCAAAAATATTGAATTTAATTGTTGAACTTTGAAGAGAGGATTTGATAATTGTATCTAGTGCATCTTGAGGAATATCACTATCGTTTGCAACTTTATAGAATTTACCCGCATCTTCTTTTTTTATCTTATAGATTATTGATAATTCGAATGTTGCATATTGTCCATCATTTGTTTGGCCTGTTGTTCTAACTAATGCAGAACGGTTTGCAGTCGAAATAGTAGTTATATGCTCAAATACACTTTTTGTGTGAAATCCTTCGTTATATGTTCTTTCTTGTACACCGCCTTGGACCTCATCATAGATAATGCCAACGCTATTTGCTGGGATTGTAGTAAATGAAGCAAATAAGATAATTACAAATGAAAGAAGTGAAAAAGGAATGAATTTATATCCTTTCCTACTCTTTTCATAATATGTCTTACCACCTTTTACGCATGTCATTCCTTTCTTATCTAATATAACAGCAATAATTGTAAGTACTAGTGCGCTGACGACAAATAGTACTATTGATGTAATTAATACACTCATATATCTTTCCTCCTTATTAATTACCATTGATGACCAAAAATAAAAGACCATCAACAAATACGTTAATGATCTTGCAAAATCTTTTGGATTGCTAATACCGATTTAAATAAATGTGCTGACGATATTTAGCCGAGTATGCTACTCCTCATTACAAATATAATATAGCACTAAGTTATTGAAATGTCAATAATATTCGATAAAAATGTATCGATTAGAATTTTCTATAATCTTCAATTTTCCAACAAGGATTTGCGCTAAGAGATAATGGAGCAAAAACCTTTTCATCATACAAATACGAACCAACCTTTGCAATCATCGCTGCATTATCGGTCGTACACCAAATCGGAGGAATAACTACATCAACAGGCTTATTTTCCAATCTTTTTACTACTTGTTCTCTTAGATAAGAATTAGCTGAAACTCCTCCTGCAAGAACCACTTGCTTAATATTATATTCATCCACTGCAGGTAAAGCTTTATCTAGAAGTAAATCAATCGCAGTATCTTGGAAAGATCTAGCTAGATCTGGTACATTAACTTCCTCCCCTTTTTGCTTTAATTTATTTACTAAATTAATTACTGCAGTTTTAATTCCAGAATATGAATAATCATATGTATGATCATTTAATGGACGAGGTAAATTATAAGTATGTTTACCTTCTTTCGATAATCTATCAATAGAAACTCCTCCAGGATAAGATAAGCCAACAACTCTAGCAACTTTATCGAAAGCTTCACCGATTGCATCATCTCTAGTTTCACCAATGACATTAAATGAGAGATGCTTATCCATAACTACTAATTCTGTATTACCACCTGAAACAACAATGCATAAACAAGGAAAAACTAATGGTTTAACGTATTCATTTGCATATATGTGACCCGATAAATGATGGACTGGAATAAGTGGCTTATGATACATTAATGCTAAAGTTTTCGCACATTGTAATCCAACGTGTAAAGCACCTATTAATCCAGGTCCAGAAGTAACTGCAATCGCAGAAACTTCTTCCATTGTTATTCCTGCAGTATCAAGCGCTTCTTTCAAAACTACACCAATATTTTCAACATGAAGTCTAGAAGCGATTTCTGGCATAACTCCACCATATTTTTTATGTACTGCAATCTGAGTAGAAACAACATTTGCTAAAAGTTCAGTATCGTTTTTTAATATTGATATTGCAGTTTCATCACAACTTGATTCTATTCCTAAAATAATTTTATCTGCCATTAAAATACACCTCTAATCATATATTTTGCATCTTCTCCATCCGAGTAATATGCTTCTTTTATTACTACCACTTGAAATCCATAACTTTCATACAATTTTTGTGCGCCTATATTGGATACTCTAACTTCTAGACTAACTGATAAACATTCCTTTTCTTCAAAATCTTTAAATGCGATATCTAATAGTTCTTTAGCATATCCTTTTCTTCTATATTTATCATTTATGCAAATCTTGTTAATCTCCCCTCTATCGAATATTAACCAATAGTTCAAATATCCAACTAAGGTATCACCATCATACACTACTAATGTTTTAGAAAACTCATTCTCTTTTATTTCGTATCTATATTGTTCTTCCGTCCATGGAGAGATGAAATTTTCTTTTTCAAGATTTACAATATTCAAAATATCATCTATATTTGCTTGTCGAATAATCATAGCTAATCCTTTAAATAAACTGGTTTTGAAGACATTGGATTCTCTTCTTCTTTTATTAAACTAGAAAACGAAAGCATTCCTTCAATTATCATTGGTTCTTTACCTTTTAAATTAAGATAATTTAAATCGCCATATACTTCATAATCAGGGTGTTCAAAAATATATTTCTTTACTTCTTCATTACTTAAAATCGTATCTTCTAAAATAATTTGATCATGGTCGTATACTCCAATATAGCTACGAGCACTTCTAGCATTGATTAACGCAATAAACTTTTTTTCTCTATTTCCAAACATTCTTAATGATGAAATCAATTTTAGTTTTGCTCCACTCATAACAGAAATAGTTTTTGCAATAGTTAATGCAATTCTAATCCCAGTATATGAACCAGGTCCTTTTCCACATAAAATCTCATCAAAATCCTTCAATTCAATTCCTGTTTCTTTTACTGCTTTTTCAATCTCAGGAATCATAAATTCAGATTGTCTTTGCCATGCTTCATAAGACATTTTATAAATGATTTTATTATCAATACTTACTCCTACTGATAAATCTGTATTTGAACTATCTAATATTAAGACCTTCATATTACCTACATATCTCCTTTAAGTCTTCCATAATAACATCGTATTTTGAAAAATTGCTAGTTATCACGAATTCACGACTATTATTATCAAGAATTTTAATTTGAATATCTAATGGTTCAAAAACCATTTCTTTGATAAATTGTCCCCATTCAATTACACAAACTCCATCACCCTCAATAACTTCTTCTAAGCCAATGTTGGCATTAGTTCCATCTTCGAGACGGTAAGCATCGATATGATAAAATGGCATACTACCATCAAAATAGCATTTTAAAATATTAAAAGTAGGGCTAGAAACCTTATCCTCAATTCCTAAAGAAAGTGCTAAAGACTGAGTGAAAGTAGTTTTTCCTGCTCCTAAATCACCATTTAAAGAAATCACACTTCCTCTAAATAGATTTTTTCCTATCATTAATGCGAGTTTTTTTGTATCCTCAAGTGAATTTGAAACATATCTAACTTCCATTTACTAACCTCACTAATTGTCATACACAATAATCGTATCACCAATTTTCATTCAGCAACACACATTTTATAATTTTATTATAGTATTTTTCAATCTAATTCAGTAAAAGACATAATATATCATTTCTTTATTTTCCACATATAGGAGAAATCTCTAATCCATATTTACTACGACAATCTTTTTTTGCTAATCATATCTTCTAGATATTATGTTTCAGCATTGATTCCAAAAGCATATATTATCAAGCATTTTTTTAAAAAACGCTCAACTATGATTATAATAATCACATAAGATTGATTCATCCTCATAAGAAAAGATGCTAGAATCCCAAAAAAATTCCACATCTTTTAATTTTTGTCGTCCACATAACCCCCATAAGATTCCACAGAGCCAGATAATCACACTCCTGCAAGTTTGTGTTAATTAAAATATATTAATAAATCTTTAATTCACTATTTGTTTTTTTTGATACTTCTTTTATATCTCCAATATCTAAATATCCAATAAACTTTTTTTGTTCTTCTCCATTTGAATTATATGTTAAATATACACATTTAGGAAAAATATATGAAAACAACATTACCCAACCTTTA
Source organism: uncultured Caryophanales bacterium (assembly GCA_945873815.1). Taxonomy (GTDB): domain Bacteria; phylum Bacillota_I; class Bacilli_A; order RFN20; family CAG-449; genus UBA3210. The sequence goes on along the minus strand of CAMCEE010000001.1, from coordinate 187,225 downwards.
ATTGAATTTATTCTATAATATTCAAATCTAACTATTTCATCAAATTGAACTTCTAATTTTATTTTACCTTTAATAGAATCAACAAATTCTAACTCTATCTCATTGTCCTTAAGTAAAAGATAATGGTTTTTTCTTTTGGAAAGTTTCCATAAAATAATAACTATTATCAAATAGACTCCAATAATTATAGATAACATAATCAGTAATTCGAGTTTAAATAGCAATAGATTAGCAATAATTAATCCAATAATACATGGAATAAATGGTATTCCAAATAAAATCATTGCTGGTTTAAATTGTTTTTGTTCAAGATAATACATTAATATCTCTCCTTAAGTTTTTTCTTAATATAAGCAAGAATAATCTTTATTGAATAAATTCCAAAGTATGCTGCACCAAGATGATATAACGCAAAGTTTTTGAATGAAAATTCAGCTCCTAGAACTTTAACCCCCATAATTCCACCAACCATTGCTCCTGTAAATGTTAGCATACCACTGATTGCATTAGCACCTGCTTCAGCTCCACCCAAAGTCGCTCCGATATAATGTTGCCAATTGCCTTCAAAAGTATTTAAATCACTCCATTGAAATCCGTCGGCTTTAACATTTTCAATAACATCAGGAATATAAGCAGCTCCAAACCCTATAGCTGCACCAATTACAGCCCATATCATTGTTGCAGTAATATCAAAGTGTCCACTAGGATCGACGTACATAATCGGATTATTGTTGCAATAACAGTATGAATTCAACCCATTAATATTTTTTGGTTCTAAATATTCGATTGAATCTGGCAAAATCCATCTACATAATTCAGGCGAATAGTAACGTGAGGATACCAAAAAAAGCTAAGTTCTGACGTCATACTCTATGATGTCTTATTTATCAATCAACCACTCTAAAACATTGATTCTTCTTATACCATTATAATCCGCCTCTGGATCCTCATCCAAGGTTAATATAATTTTTTGATAGTGATCTGATATTTTTTCTAAAGAGGCAAGCTCTCTTTTTAATGTATTTTCATCTCTGACTGTCGCAGATACTTGATAATAAATTGTCCTTTTACCATCAATAGCAACGAAATCCACTTCCAATTCGTTGACTTTTCCTACATAGACTTCAAATCCTCTTCTTATTAATTCTAAGTAAACTATATTTTCTAGAATATGCCCTACATCAGTTGATTTTTGTCCTAACAATGCATATCTTAAACCTATATCAACAACATAATATTTTTCTAATGTTTTAAGATACTCTTTTCCTTTTATATTATATCTATTTGCCTGATAGATAACATAACTCTCCATTAAAGAATTAATATACTTTTCTACCGTTTTTGAATCTATTTTTCTTCCATTAGATGTTAATGTATCCGCTATTTTTTTGCTTGATAATTGATTTCCTATATTATCAAACAAAAATCTTAAGACACTCTTCAACATTAATACATCTGCTATTTTATTTCTTTGAACTATATCTTTTAGAATTATTGTATTCAACAAACCCTCTAAATAAACATTAATCTCTTTATATTGTTTTTTAAGTTCTAAAACATAAGGGAACGAACTAAATTCAATATAGTCTCTATACTTTTTATTCAAATTATTGGTATCTCCAGTACTTTGAACATACTCTTTAAATGATAAAGGTAACATTTTAATTTCCACATATCTTCCTGAAATTAAAGTGGCAATTTCACTAGAAAGCATATAAGCATTAGAACCCGTTAAATATAAATCTATATTTTTTTTGATAAATAAACTATCTACTACTTTATGAAAGTCATTAACATTTTGTATTTCGTCAAGGAAGACATACATTTTTTTATTACCAGTTATTTTATCTTTGATATATTCATATAGTTTGTGAGGGTCAGTTAACTCTTCATAATCATAATCTTCAAAATTAATACTAATAATTTGATCGTTAGAAACCCCATTATTAATTAGATAATCTTGAAAAATCTCAAACAATGTCGATTTTCCACACCTTCTAATCCCAGTAACTATTTTTATAATATGTTTATCTCTTAAGGCTATTAATCTATTTAAATATTCCTCTCTAATAATATTCATATACATTTTCCCTCTCTACACAAGTACATTATACACTTATCAAATTTATTATTCTATAGTTTTTGGATTCTATTCCTAAAAGTTTGTTTAAACTCCATGTTTTTGGATTTGAGTAAATATCATAATAGAATTGTCGGAAAAATGTTGGTTTCTAACGATGTCTAATTATTTCACCACTAGTTAATCGCCTTATATCAAGTTTCTTTTCGTTACCCAGTCTATTTGCTATTCTCTTCTTTCATCACATACCTCATGGTACTAGACTTAGTTTCGCTATGTAGTTATAACGACGTTCCTACTTAGGACTTTCACCCTTTAAATATATGTCACGCCCGTCACACAAAGAAAAAGACGACTAGATTAACGCTAGTCGCCCCATTAGATTCTAAAGAACCTATATTTCTTCTTTATTTTTTATTAATCTATGTTCTTGTTCCTCTTTGATTTCTAAGAATTTTTGATAATACTCTCTCATTTTAGCATCATCAAATGGAAAGCAATTAGGTTTGCTCATTTGCTTTTTTACATCTTCATTAGCTGCTCTAATAACAAAATCAAGATCATCAGAATAAGCATATTTCTTCTTATGATATTCATATTCTTTAGAATCTAATTGAAGAATACTTTTATCAGGAAATAACTTTAAATCCAAATCATAATCGATATATTTAATACAATTACGATCAATTAATGAAGGAGAAGCAATATTGCAATAATACATGATATCCTTCTCTTTAAACATAGCAATAAAGTTATACCATTCCTTAAAAAAGAAAACAGAAATAGCAGGTTCACGTGTAAACCATCTTCTCCCATCTGATTCTATAACTTTATTACATGTCGAAGCTATTACGATATAATCTTCATTGAAATCTACAACCATGGCGCTATCCCATGTTCTATGCAATGTACCATCATGTTTATAGCTTTGAACATGTATCCATTTACCAATACTGTTCTCGTCTAACATAATACTAACTCCTTGAAAGTTCATATGTATTATATCATCATTTACCTATGATAAGTAATATTCTAATGAAAATATTTAAATGTAGGATATATTTTCTATGATATATGGTTTTTATTGAGTAATCGAAAACCACTCCATTGAACATTTTATTAATGATTCTATCTTCTTCTCTTTCTTTTTTCTCTCCATTAATAAGCAGTAAATATCTACATTATCTAAATTGCATTTAGTAATATTTATTTCTCAACTTCACTTAATGCAATTGTATATTGTAAAAAAAAGATGCTATATCTCAAGCATCTTTCACACTTACATTATTTTATAATATATTTATTAGATTTTATTGCTTTTACTAGCTCAACAACTTTTTCAACATCCTTTTTATAATGATCGACTCCATCGATGTTGAAATCATTCTCTAAAGGAATAACCATTAAGCTATCTGCATAAGATAAAGCAACCATTATTCTTTCTTTTTGGAAAGAAACGATAATATCATTTAATAATTCATCAACAGATAATGAGTTTAAAGCATCAATGACTTTTTCAGTAAAAATCTTTTCATAATTATCATTTGAAGAATAAACTTTCCACTCTTCACTTAATGAAGAAACATTAACTTCATTAACATCACTAAGATTATCCGGTTCAGCATCTCCGCATCCCTTTCTATAAAGAAGAACTCTACCTTCATCCTTAATCTCAGTAGATAAAGTGATGACTTTACCAACAAATACAGTCTTATGTGTTTTTCTATCTTTTGGTTCACCGGTTTTAATAGATACATCTGCTGTCTCAAAATTAATTCCTGCCATTGTACCTTTAATGACATCACGGCTTCCAATATGGAAAACCTTTTCTTTAAAAGCTAAACTTCTAATAACGTCTTCATCAGGTTTATTTCTAAAACCCATTTTCACATCTTTAATATCATTATGTTTATAAACGAATGAATCTGAGTTTATTCCATATGCAAACAAATAATCACCAACTGCAACATCCATCTTTCCACGTAAACTCTTCGATAAAAGAAGAACAATAATAAAGAAAGCAATTACTCCAAAGAACATATACATTACAATTCCAGGGAATATATAAGCAAGTACAGCCATTCCAAGCATAATTACCAAAAAGACGATTCCAATAATCTTATTTCTCGACATAACATTTTTATGAATCTCTTTAAAGACCTTTCTTGCATCATTAATTTTTTCTTGTACTTCTTCTCTTTCACCAACTTCAATTGCATCATAAAAACCATCAAAAGGTTTCTCTTCTTGAGTAGGTGTTTCATTTTCTCTTGAAGCTTCTTCAGTTTTTTCTTCTACTAAATTATCTACAACATCCTTTTCTTCAGACATATTAATTTCCTCCTAAACAAAATCATTATATCAATATTAGTTCAAAAATAATATATATTTTTATTATGTAGAGATAAAACATATTATTCATATTAAAATAATTAATTATACATAAAAAATGTATTTTTTCTATAAAAAAAATCAAAATTTGTATAAAAAAAATTATCATTGAATTACCAATCCATTTCAAAGAATTTTTCGCCTTCATAATTCAAAGAGAAAAACATGATTTTTTTAATTGAAATTATATTTATAAAAGTCCTAGGTTTAGGCATTTTTCTATAGTAATTGAAAAGAGGAAAAATATTTTTATAAAAATTAAAAAAAAATATATTGATTTTTCAAATAAAAGTAATTATATTTTCTATGTTAAAGTTTAGTGAATGTAAACTTTTTAGTTAAAATCTCGAAACTTTTTTTTAGAAGGAGGGTCATATGCTTAAAATAGGCAAGAAAATCAAAGAATTGCGTCTATTAAAAAATCTTACGCAAGAAGAACTAGCAATTAGATGTGATCTAACAAAAGGATATATCTCTCAATTAGAGAACGATCTTACTTCTCCTTCAATTTCAACATTAGTTGATATATTAGATGTACTAGGAACAAACCTAAATGAATTCTTTTCCAAAGATACTATCACTGAAAAGATTGTATTCACGAAAAACGATTATATTGAAAGTGATTACGATTACGGATCAATTACATGGTTAGTTACCAATGCACAAAAAAACGAAGTAGAACCTATTTTATTAGTTCTAAATCCAAAGGAATCTACCCCTATTGATTATCCACATGAAGGAGAAGAATTCGGATATGTTCTTGAAGGAAGCGTCATTGTTTGTATTGATAATAAAAGATTTAAATGCAAAAAAGGTGAAACTTTCTATTATGAATCATCTAAACCACATTATCTTGAAAACAACAATACAACACCAGCAAAAATAATTTGGATATCTAGTCCACCAAACTTCTAAATATTATAAGGATAAAGGAGAAAACATATTATGAATGAAGTAAATAACGAATACATTATTGAATTAAATAATGTCAGTAAAAAATTTGATGATTCCGATGTGTATGCAGTTGAAAATTTTAACTTAAAGATTAAAAAAGGGGAATTCGTTACATTTCTTGGACCTTCAGGATGTGGTAAAACTACTACATTAAGAATGATCGCAGGATTCGAAATGCCTACAAGTGGTCAAATCTTATTAAATGGAGAAGATATTTCTCTTTTACCTCCATATAAAAGACCTATCAATACAGTTTTCCAAAGATATGCATTATTCACACATTTAAATATTTATAAGAATATCGCATTTGGGCTTCATTATAGACGTTTACCTGATACAACAAAACCTATATTAGATAAAGAAGGAAAGAATGTTCTTGATGATAATGGTAATCCAACATATAAAATGAGAAAACTAACAAAAGAAGAAATTGATTTAAAAGTTAGACATGCTTTGAAATTAGTTGATCTAGAAGGTTTTGAAAAAAGAGCTGTTTCCACATTATCAGGAGGCCAACAACAAAGAATTGCAATCGCTCGTGCAATTGTTAACGAGCCACAAATCCTCTTACTTGATGAGCCTTTAGGAGCACTCGATCTTAAGATGAGAAAAGAAATGCAACTTGAATTAAAAGAAATGCATAAAAAGATAGGTATCACCTTCATCTATGTTACTCACGATCAAGAAGAAGCATTAACAATGTCAGACACAATTGTCGTTATGAGTGATGGTGAAATTCAACAAGTTGGATCACCTAAAGCAATCTATGACGAGCCTAATAATGCTTTCGTTGCAGACTTCATCGGAGAAAGTTCAATTTATACAGGAACTGTATTAAAAGACAATAAAATCAAATTTCTTGGCGCAGCATTCAATGCAGATCCTGCAGATGAAGGAAAATTTTCTCCAAGCGAGAAAGTTGATGTCGTTATTCGTCCTGAAGATGTCATCATCACTTCTATTGAAAAAGGCATTGTTAAAGCAACAATCAAATCAAAGATTTTCAAAGGAATGCACTATGAATATATAATGAATGTTGGCAAAAACGAATTAATCGCTCAATCAACAAAAGACTATGAAGAAGGAAAAGAAGTAGGAATTGACGTTGAACCTGAAAACATTCAAATCATGAAAAAACCTTTCACATCAAATTATTATGATGGTCACATCACAAAGCACTACAATATAAGTTTTGCTGGAGTTCACCATAAATATGATGTATTAAAACTCTTCCCTGGATGCAAATTCAATGAAGAAGGCATACTAGTAAATGAGAAAGGCGAAGAAAAGGATGTTGAAAACGTACAAGTAACTGTAGAAATTGGATTTGACGATATTGAATTATCCGATAACCTTGAATCATCAGATATCCATGGTGAAATCATCAATATGATTTATCTAGGTGACCACTATGAGATAACTGTATGGGATGAAGAAGAGGAAGAAGAATTCATCGTCAATAGCCCAGATTTATGGAACATCGGTGATAGAGTCGCTTTAATAATTAAAGAAGGCGAATTAGATGTCAAACTCAAAGGTGGTAGATAATATGACAAGCATTGCAAGTAGACGTAGCAATCACGTCAAGGAGCCTCGTAAGATATTTTCTATTCCTTACGGCGTATTCCTCGTATTATTCATCATCTTCCCTATCTTACTTATTTTCTTCTATGCATTCACAAATAAGGAAGGAAATTTCACGTTAGATAACTTTAAAAGTTTATTCGTTAATGGTCAAGCATCTTCTACTCTTAAAGTCATCGGTACTTCACTAGGAGTGGCAGCATTAACTACAGTAATCTGTATCATTATTGCTTATCCTATCGCTTATATTCTTGCAAATTCAAAATTCAATAAAAACAAAGTATTAGTATACTTATTTCTATTACCGATGTGGATTAACTTTGTCATTAGAACAATCGCAACTAAGCAAATACTTGAATTCATCGGTTTAGATTCAAAAATGTATCCATGGATATGTTCAATTATTGGTATGGTTTACAATTACTTACCATTTACAATATTACCTTTATACAATACGATGTTGAAACTCGATAAAAGTCAAATAGAAGCTGCAGCTGATTTAGGAGCAAATCCAGTCCATGTTTTCTTTAAAACAATTGTTCCTATGACTATCCCTGGCATTGTTTCTGCTTCAACTATGACTTTTATGCCAACTATGTCAAGTTATGTTATTACCGATGCATTATCAAATAGAACAATCCAACTTATCGGTAAGCAAATCGAATCAAAATTTATGTTAGATCAATTAAACGTTGGTTCAGTCTATGCAATTATTATGCTAATCCTTATTGGAGCATCAGTAATTATTGAAAATATATTCTCTGAAAAGAAAGGGGCTCGTTAATATGAAATCAAATGAAAAAAACACATTAACAGAAGAAAAAGTTAATAGCCTCTTAAAAAGAAAAGAACGATTAGCAAAAAGCAAAAAAATTACAGGATTAACATTTGTTTGGATCATGTTATTAATCATGTATCTCCCAATAATGTATCTCATTCTCTTCTCATTTACTGAATCGAAGATCATCGGTCAATGGAACGGATTCTCTATTGCATCTTACATCCGTTTATTCTCAACAAAATACCCTGATTCAATCAAGATTTGGACTGCAGCTTGGAATACATTATGGATTGCCCTTGTATCTTCACTTCTATCAACTCTTCTTGGTACTTGTGGAGCAATAGGAATGCATTTCTTATCTAAAAAAATCAAAGCAGCATTCAATCTTGCAACTCAAATTCCAATCGTTAATGCAGAAATCGTTATGGCATTATCACTTGTTATTCTATTTGCCTTCTTAGGCTTACGAACATCGATTTTCTCATTAATCATCGGACATATGGTATTAACTCTACCTTTCGTTGTTATCAACGTACAACCAAAACTAGAGCAAATGGATCCATCTTTATATGAAGCAGCCATGGATTTAGGAGCTACTAGAGCTGGAGCATTATTTAAGGTTATGATTCCTGATATCGTTCCAGGTATCTTATCAGGATTTATGATTTCAATGACATTATCACTAGATGATTACGTCATTACATCATTCACCAAGCCTTCAACTGGAGAAGATTTCCATACAATATCCACTTACGTTAACGGATTATTGTCAAAGGCAACTCTTCCAATTCAATTAAGGTCATTTACTGCAATTATATTTGGATTAATTGTAGTATTAATGATAGCTTATTCTATATTTAATATTAGAAAAGGCAAAAAAGCATAAGAAAAGGAGAATTACAAATGAAAAAGAAACAATTATTACTAGCATTCACATCAATTTTATCAATAGGTGCTCTCACAGCATGTGGAGGAAATACTTCCGCTGATGTAGAAATCACCGTTTATAACTGGGAAGACTATATCTATAATGGAACAGATGATAATGGAGCAAAAGTAGATGATTCTATAATTGAATCTTTCGAAAAAAAGTATCTTGAAGATACAGGAAAAACAATTAAAGTAAACTATAAAACATTCTCTACATGTGAAGAAATGTATACAAAAATTAAACGTAAAACCGTCAAAGCAGACTTATGCTGCCCTTCCGATTATATGATTCAAAGAATGCAACGTGAAGAATTATTAGAACCATTCGGTTATGATGAAACAAATAAAAAATATACAACTGGTTTAGATAATGTAAACACATATACTTCTCCATACATTAAAACATTATTTGATAAGAATAAGTTATCAAATTATGGTGTTCCTTATTTCTGGGGAACAATGGGTTATACATACAATCCAGAAGTTGTTTCAAAAGAACAAGTATCTACTTGGGAATTCCAATGGAATCCAGGAACAGAATTAAAAAAGAAAATCACAATTAAAGATTCAGTTCGTGATACATATTTCACTGCAGTAATGCACGTTTATAAAGAAGAACTAGATTCTTTAAAGAATCAATACAAAGTAGGAACAATTACTGCAGAAGCATATAACAATTCATTATCAGAAATCTTCAATAGACACGATGACGAAACATTAAGAAAAGCAGAAGAAGCATTAAAAGAATTAAAAGATAATGTCATTCTCGAAGTCGATGAAGGTAAAAATGATATGGTTCTTGGTAGCATCCATGTCAACCTTGCTTGGTCAGGAGACTCTGTATTCTCAATGGATGAAGCAGAAAACGATGAAAAATACTTAGCATATTCAGTTCCAGAAGAAGGTTCAAACGTATGGTTCGATGGTTGGTGTATGCCAAAAGGCGCAAATGTTGAAGCATCAAAAGCATTCCTAGATTACTTAGCCCTTCCAGAAGTTGCAGCATTAAATATGGATTATACTGGTTACACATCACCTATCGCTGGTCAAGCTATTTGGGATTTATGTAACGAATGGTATTCTCTTGATGCATATGCTAATGAAGATGGAACAAATGATTATACTATAGAAGACTGCGATGAAGTCGACTTATCATATTTCTTCGAAGGAACATTAGATGATGGAGTTGAAGCTAAAATCTTAATTCCAACAGAAGAAAGAGGTAGACAATTTGATGCACAATATCCTTCTCTTGATGTCATTACAAGATGTGCAATCATGAAAGATTTCGGTGAAGAAGGAAACGAAAAATTACACGCAATGTGGGGAGATTTTAAAGTATAATTCTAATATAATCTGAGCTGTTGAAGAACAGCTCTTTTTTTATAAAATATCATTTTTTTATAGCATTATTTCTTAAAATGATTATAATAATTCTTGGGAGCTCAAGAAATGGGCTGAGAGGATTCTTGATACTAGAATCGACCAAACTTGATCTAGGTAATGCTAGCGTAAGGATTATATGATTTTTTTCCTTTTTAGCGTATCTAGGCGGAAAGGATTTTTTTATGAAAAAACACAATTTGTTTTCAGTTCGCGATCTCTGTGAAATCGCAATGCTAACAGCAATTGCAATCGTCCTTGGCCTATTTTGCGAAATAAAAATTGGACAAAACGGAGGATCAATTGGTTTTGCAATGATTCCATTATTTTTCATTTGCTACCGTCATGGTATATTAAAAGGATTCATTGCTTCAGGAGTCATATACGGAGTAGTAGCATGCGCATATGACGGATATGGTTGGGCTTGTTTCCCACTAGATTATTTATTTGCATATGGTTCATTATGCATCGTAAGTCTATTCTATAAACTTATTTTCAAGTCAGAATCCAAAGTTATGCCATATGTCTACATCTGCCTTTCAATTCTTGCAGCATGCACATTAAGACTAGCATTCCATGTTATTTCTGGTATGGTATTATGGGAAACTCCATTTGAGGGATCTTTCATCTATAATATCGCTTACGTAGGTCCTTCTTGCTTACTATGTATGGTTTTATTCTCATTATTATATGAACCATTCAAAATGCTCGATGCAAGATTTCCTGTATCATTCCGTATCTAATTAATCTGATAAATAATTACTAAGCAGCCATCCTTAACTTCGATGGTTGCTTTTTTGTTTATAAACTCATTTGATACACCGATAGGAAAAAATGGAGTCAATGTATAATTTTTTAATTCATATTTAAGGTTTTCTAGAGTAACTCCTTTAGCTTCCTCTAAAGCAAAGATTGATATATATCCTTCTCCTTCTAATTCCAATTTACTATTTAATAAAAATGTAAGAACTTGATTATTGGCATAAATCTTAATGTCGATTCCTTCTTTAGCATATCTATAAGCGTTTTGTATTGTTGCAATAGAGTGATCTAATCGACCTTCAAGGCATCCAAAAATAACAAAGGATTTATAATTTCTCTTCATTCCTTCTTTAAGAGCTACATGCATATCTGTATCATCTTTTTCCTTGTTCAAAACAATGATATTTTCATAATTAGGTACATATCCTAATGAATCAAAATCTCCAAGAACTAAATCTATACGATAATTTTTTTCTTTTAAGAATGATGTTCCTCCATCAACACCAATGATAAAATCACTTTCATCATAGGTAAATTCTTTTTGACTATCCTTACATGCTCCAACAATATAACAATTATTCATTCCACTCTCCTATTTAACAATAATAGTTTATCAAAAAACAATCCTTCAAAACAATCCGATATATGATACAAGTCATCTTTTTCATATGTATTCATTATTTACATTCATCCTACATAAATATAAATAAAGGAGAATACGCTAATGGAAAATGTTCAGCCACCAAATTATTATGGAGTTCCATATCCTAACAATATGGATAATGGGATGAAACCGCCTTATCCAAATATGGGTCCAAATCACGTTCAAAACTATATGGACCCTAATTCTATACCACCTAGGCCTCAAATGAGCCGAGAAGAGGATTCTAATAGTCAAGACGATCAGGCATACTTCACTAAAATTTTAGGTAAATATAAAGGAGTTCATGTTGCGGTTTATTGCTCATTCACAGATGCTGCAGACTGGCACGATAGAGTATTTGAAGGAACTCTAATAGAAACGGGTGAAGACTATATTGTTCTTAACGAAAAAAAGCTCAAAAAGCATATAATGATTCTATCTGTTTATATCCACTTCATTGAGTTTGACGATATAAAATAAAAGAAGATTAAGTTAGGCGCATCAAATAGATGCGTTTTACTTTAAATCTTCTTTTAATTTTTCTTTTAATTCCTTAAATGATGGAACTCTTTTTGCGCCATATCCTGGAGCATTTCTTCTTCCTCTCCATTTTGCAAAAGGATCGACCTTAACCGGTTTTTCTTCATTAGTATCAGAAACGATATCTTCATTATTTGCTTCTATTATCGTTTCTTCTTCCTTTTCCTCATTTTTATCTAGAGAAAGAGTTTCATCTTCCTTAATTTCCAAAACATCGTTTGTTTCTTCTATTAGAGTATTAGAAGAATCACTTTCTTCAATAGGAGTAACCTCTTCTTTTATTTCCTCTTCTACATTTTCTACATTAGAAGAAACATCTTCCTTTATTACTTCCTCTATATGTTCTTCCTTAGAAGGAATATCTTCTTTTATCTCTATAGGAGTCTCTTCTTCATTAATCGTTACTTTTTCTTCTTTATCTTCATTTTCAACTAAATTATCATTTTCAGTTATAATTGGTTCTACTTCTTTTTCTTCGTTAGGAGGAACTTCATTTCTAAATGATAAACCTGAATACTCCTCTACTGTTTTAATTTCAAAATCATCAGGTTGATATCTTTCAAAGAAAACACTCTCTCTTCCAAATTCAATATTTCTTTCTTCTTTATCATCCTCAACTATCTCAATAACCGGTTCTTCATCAAGGATAATATCTACTTCTTCATCAGAAATGTATTTTACTTGTCTTTCAACAATAGGAGTATCAAAATCTATTGGATTCTCATTAGATACACCTAAATCTGTAACTCCTTGGCCAATTTCTTCATAATATGCTTTCTTCTTCAATTCACTATCTCTAGCTTCTTTTTGTTCATCCTCTGGATTTTTCTTAAACCTTGCAATTTCTCTTGCAGCTTCTCTTTGTTCTTTTTCAACAATATGCATAAATTCATCAGATTTAATTGATGTTTCATCTTTGTATTTATTCTTTAGTTTATATTCAATATATTCCATCTTACGAACATAATTAATTCTATCCTTATTAGCCTTATATTTAGCGCAAGGCTTTCTAATAATCAAATGAATTAATGTAAAGAATCCGTACCAAATAAATAATAATGCTATTACACCAATAACGATAAATACATATTCAATCCAAGTAAAGCCACGAAAAACAGTATCGATGCCTCCAATATATCCCTTATAAACATCGATTAACCATGCATGAAAATCAATAGGCTTCAATAATTCATTAAATAATGGTTCTATAACATTTTTTGAAACAGACAAACCACCTTTATTAACACTATTTAGTTCATTGCAAATCGTCGCATCAAATCTAGTAAAGATAAATAGCAAAGAAAAAGACAAAGGAATAATCAAAGATAAAGGCCTTTTTAGCGGAAAACGAGACATATAATGCTTGTAATTAAACTTATCATATTCGTTTGAAGATAATTCGTATTTTGCAACGATTTTCCTAACCTTTTTATCTCTAACATTATTCGTGATAAGAGTAACGACATCAGCGATAACGATGTAAAGAATAATAAAAATGATATTAAAGAATACTATCGATAAGAAAATGTTAAAATTTGGAAGTTCGTTACCAAGCATTGCATTAAATAAACTATTTAAGTGCAATCCATTCATCATTGAATTAGTAACATCAAGAAACCATAATGCAATAATATAAATAATATTAAAAGGAGGCACACTTTGAAGTCCAACATTGACCTTACATAAAGTGAACAAAAAATACATTATAAATTCCAATGATAATAGAATGATAAGTAATATTTTTCTTTTCATATTCGCTCCCTTACTCCAAATTATAAAGAATCATAAAATACATTTCAATAAACATTGTAATATAAGTCAATCATTTCATGGTTCTACAATGACTCTATATATAATACTAATAATTAATCTAAAATCATTATCAGTTCGTAATCGATCAACTCTCCCTTATTATTATAAACCTTTTTAAAATAATCTTTTGCATTTCGTAAATACATTTTATTTGTTTCTGAAGATAATATCAAACATCCACATATAGATGATGGAAGACCCTTATAAGCATTATAATCTGTACTGTTAACAACATTTAGATTCTTAAATGTAAGATCGACTAAAGATGAAGACATATCTTCATCAACTAAAGTGGAAGACTTAATCACATTTTGACTATATCCAGTTCTATAATCATAAAACATACTTCTAGAATTATTACTAGAAGGAATTTGTGTGAAGAAATATTCTTTTTCATATTCACTAAAAACTGGGAACGATCTAATTGATGAGACATATGAAGCATTATTCATCTCAAGAAGTCCACATACAAATGGTTGATCATACGATAAAGAATCATATAATCTTATTCCATTTGATTCGAGGAATGAATCATTCATAAAGATAATCTCTCCAGTATGAGTATATAAATACCCTTTATTTAACCCATTATCCTTAAAACGAGAATAAATTCCATCCAAATAATAACTGTAAAAAAGAGTATTTAAATCAAGAATTGAAACATCATATAGATTGCTTTCATTAATAAAGTCTTTTAATTCATCTGAAATGGTAAATTTAGCAAAATATTTATCTTCTTCCTTTTTTAAATCTAAATTAAAATTTGATAAATCCTTTGAAAAATCGACGTAATCTTTTATATATCCAGGTTCTCTATAAGAAGAATTTGAAACATTAGGAATAAGATATTTCCAATAATCTTGAATCAAACCAGAGAACATTGAATAAGAAGAATTCTCTTCATATGTTTTTTCCTTAGCATCAGATAATATCTTGTATAATTCTTCACATATTTCGATATTTTCCCCTATATGTGAATTAATATATCCAATCCCATTAACTTCATATGAGTGTTTTTTATTAGAATCGATCATTGAATAAACTTCTTTTGCAGATAAACACAATAAATCAATAATCCTTTTATTTTCACTTTTGTTCCCATCGTTTATGAAATAATTCAAATACACATTTTCATTATAACCTTCATATCTTGAATCATAATAATCTTTAAGGTTATATAAATTCCACCCTTTATTTGGAGAAGATGAATTGACGCATGCATTGATTCCAAAAATAAAAGACCCTAAAGCAACAATTAAAGCAAGAATAAAAATACTTATCCGAAGTTTAATATTCTTATTACTAATATCTATTTTCTTTTTTTCAAATCTTTTATTTCTCATAAATCTTAAAAAAGTGCATAATCAAATGCACTTAATTATTTTTCTCCTCTTTCGATTTTATATTTTTCGATTTCTTCTTCATTTCCAAACACAAAGTGACCATTTCCAATATCTACTAATTGAGGTTTATTAATCGAGTAATCATGCATTGATTGATCGTAAATAAATAATTCCTTATTCTTCTCAATAAGTGGATCTGGAACTGGAATTGCCGACATTAACGATTTTGTATATGGATGAAGTGGATGATTGAATAATTCTTCCGAAGGAGCAATCTCCACTATATCTCCTTTATGAATAACCGCAATACGATCTGAAATAAATCTTACGATTGATAAATCGTGTGCGATAAATAAATATGTTAATCCTTTTTCTTTTTGGAATTTCTTTAGAAGATTTAAAACTTGTGCACGAATTGAAACATCAAGCGCAGATATAGGTTCATCCGCGATAATGAATTCCGGTTCCATAACAATTGCACGAGCAAGTCCGATACGTTGTCTTTGTCCACCTGAAAATTCATGTGGATATCTTGTTAAATGTTCAGGGAGAAGACCTACCTCTTGAATAATCTTTTCGATCTTTTCAATACGATCTTTTTCATTTTCGTACAAATGGAAGTTGTATAGACCTTCTGAAATAATATATTCAATAGTTGCTCTTTCATTTAATGATGCAGCAGGATCTTGGAAAACCATTTGAATCTTACGTATAACTTCTCTTTCAAGCGAATGAGAAAGTTTACCAGATATTCTTTGTCCATTAAATAATATTTCACCAGCTGAACATTGATTGATTCTAATAATTGCTCTTCCGATAGTTGTTTTACCTGAACCCGATTCACCAACTAAAGAAAATGTCTCACCTCGATATATATCAAATGAAGCATTAGAAACTGCCTTAAATGCTTTCTTACCACGTCCGAAGGAAATATCGACATTTCTAAGAGAAATAATTACATCTTTTTCATTATTATCTGTCATATTTGCCTCCTACTTTAAATTCATATTTTTAGAATTATACATACTCTTTTCTAGTTGCTCATGTAGATTACGTATATTCTTTGGTTTTTCAACCTTTGGTGCACGTGGATCACATAACCAAGTTTTAGCATAATGTGTATCGCTAATCTTGAAATATGGTGGTTCTGCCACTAAATCAACTTTCATACAATAAGGATTTCTAGGCGCAAATGCATCACCTTTAATCTTATTATATAAAGAAGGTGGAGTACCCTTAATCGAATATAATTCTTCTCCAATAACCGATAATTGAGGAAGTGAAGAAAGAAGTGCCCAGGTATATGGATGACGTGGATCATAGAATATTTCTTCTACTTGACCATATTCGATAACTTGTCCAGCATACAAGACTGCAACTCTTTCTGCAACATTTGCAACTACTCCAAAATCATGTGTAATATAAATTGTTGTAAACTTGTATTCATTTTGCAATTTTTTAATTAATTTAAGAATTTGTGCTTGAATCGTAACATCTAATGCAGTTGTAGGTTCATCACAAATCAAAATTTTTGGTGCACATGATAATGCAATTGCAATAACAATTCTTTGTCTCATACCACCAGAATATTGGAAAGGATAATCATCATATCTATCTTCTGGATTTGTAATTCCTACTGCTCTCATCATTTCAAGAGCCTTTTCTTTTGCTTCCGCTTTTGAAACATGTTGATGTTTCATAATAACATTAGAAATTTGATTTCCAATAGTAATAATAGGGTTTAAAGAAGTCATAGGATCTTGGAAGACAGTAGAGATTCTCGTACCTCTAATTCTTTGCCAATCCATCGGATTTTTAATCTTAGCTAAATCAATAATCGCATGTCCTTTCAATGCGCCATCTTCTAAAGTTTCTTCATATTGCACACGGAAATTAACTTTATCAAATACTGAAGTGATTTCATCCTCATTTAATAAATCAGCTCCGCTCATCATCGCTTTTTTAAAACATCTTAATAATTTAAAACTTAATAGGAATAAATCTTTAAATGTATATCTACTTGATGAAAGAAGAATCTCTTTTGCAAGTTTTTCATTTCTTTCTAAATATTCTTTTTTAACTGGTTTTGATATTTCTTTTTCGATTAAAGAATTCAAATCAGCCTTTCTTTTCCTAATTGAATCCATATACTCTTTATCTGCAAGTACATTTCTTCTACGCATATCAACTAAATTACGATGTGCAATTGTCTTTAAATCAATTTCTTTTTTAAGTTCGATTAGTTTAATTTTCAATTTTTCGATTTCTTCTTTATCTACTTTACGATCAAGAACTTGCAAATCATTTTGCGTATCGACATATGCATTGTTCAATGCTTTAATTTCTTTTTCGAATTCTTCATTTTCACTTTCGTCAATTGTACATTTTTTATTGAATTCATCATCTATCGATTTCAAATCTAAATAATACTTCCTAGCATTTTCATATTTAGAATATACATCAAGCTTTTTTCTAACAATATCCAATAATTTATTAGTAGCTTTATTCATAGGAAGAATGGTATTAGAAATCTCTTCATCATTTAAAATAATTGATCCTGAAGAAATAAAACCATTTGAATCTAACATTCCTGAGAATGTTTTTGTTAAAACCGATTTACCTGAGCCAGATTCACCAACTATTGCAAGAGTTTCTCCATCATAAATATCCATAGATACTCCTCTAATTGCCGTTAATTGTCTTCCTCTAACTTTAAATTTTACTTCTACATTTTTTAGAGATAATAAAGCTTTTTTGCTATTTTCCATAACTCTATACCTCCCTTACATATGTGTTCTTGGATCAGAAGCGTCACCGACGTTTTGACCAACAACATATAAAACGATTGATACGACTGCAGAAACAATAACTGGTGGCCAGAATTGCCATGGTCTAATCATCCAACTAGTAGATGCAGCGTTAATCATTTGTCCGATTGAAACATCGTTTGCAGATAATCCGATTCCAATATAAGATAAGAATACTTCATATGAAACATATGATGGTAATTCAGTAGCAATTAATGTAACGATAACTGAAATCATAAATGGTAGAATATTCCTAAATGCGATAGTAAAGATATTCGTACCTAATGTTTTTGATGCTAGATTGTATTCACGATCTCTAATAATAATAACTTGCGTACGGATAAAGAATGCGATACCTAACCATCCAGTGACTGTCAAAGCAAGAACAAAGCTCCAGAATCCAACACCAATAACATACGATAATACAGAGAATAATAACACGCTAGGAATACTTCCTATAATGCTATAAATTTGAGTCATAATGAGATCAAATTTCTTTGACAAGCCCCAAATCGCACCAAGAACAATACCAATAGCCATATTTATTATTGTACAAATAAACGCCAAGGAAAGAGATGTTCTTGAAGCGGTCCATAATTTATTCCATAATGAATCACCATTTGAAGCAGTACCCAATATGTATTTAAATTCAAATGGATGAGACATGAAATATTCAGCTGGAGAATTATTGAACGTTTCCGGATGCAATAAATTCTCATTCGCAGGATCATTCAACGAGAATGGTTGAAATAAAGGCCAAACGAATGACATAAATAAGATCAAAACTAATATTCCTAAAAATACCCAGTTTGATTTTTTTCTAAAGAATACTCTACCTACCGATTTCCAATAAGAATAACGAGGAGCAGTAATCTTTTCTGATTCAAACGAATCAGTATCAACGAATTCAAATAAACCATCTAATCCGTCGTTCATGATAATAGGTTCTTTTTCCATTAGTTACGACCTCCCGATGAGAATGAAATTCGAGGATCAACTACAGTTAAAAGAATATCACCTAGAATTAATGAAATAATCGATAATGTTGAGAAGAGGAATGTTAATCCTAAAATCAACCCATTATCCGTATTTGTAATAGCGTTTACTAGCAATCCACCAGTACCTGGAATCGAATAAACTTTTTCAGTAATAAATGCACCGCTTAAACATCCAATAATCGAACCAGGGATGCCATGTACAATTGGAATAATTGCATTCTTACAAATATGTTTTGAGAAGATCTCTTTCTCACTTAAACCTTGAGAACGAGCAAATTTAACATAATCTGAATTCTCTTGGTCAATCATATATCTTCTTACCCATTTCATTTCACCAGCAATTCCAGGCATTGCAAGAGAAACAACAGGTAATACATATAATAACCATCTTGCACTAACTGTCGAATCAGCAAAATTGTTTGGTAGACCAAATAATTGTGAACCAATCGCAGTGATCATATAAATATAAGCAAGTGAAGGGACTGCAATGATAAAGATAATATATCCCATGCCGATCTTATCTGTTAATTTATCTTTTTTACGAGCCATCAAGATACCTAAAGGTATACCGATAAAGTATGCAAGAAGAGTTGCCATAATACCAATAAAGAAAGAATAAGCTACTCTTGAAACATCTTTCTTATGAACTTCACATACAGTATACCTCGAACCAAATTTACTTATTTCTTCACTAGATAGAACAGAAGAATACGAATATGTAGCAGTATGGAAATCTAAAGAAGTAGGTTCCGTAATTCCTGTTCCAAGATTTGCTGGATATTCTTGTTCTTTTAATAGAATCTCACCAGTTTGATCAAATAATTTACTTAATACTTCATTGTCATCATTAGAATAACCTAAACTAAAGTGAACAATATTTTGATGAATGAATGGGAATTTATCGTCAAAATAGATTAAATAACGATGTGTAGTACCATTTCCTACTAAAGCAGGCATATTACTATATTCATCCCAAATGATTTGAATTCCTTTATTTTCAACCTCAATTAATGAGCCTTTTTCCTTTTTACTAACTGGATTAGAGCCACTGAGCAATGTTTCACCAGAGAATTTATTAAAAATGCCATTAGCATCTTTTTCAACATTAAGAATAAAATAATATTCTCCTGTCTCATCAATAGTAAGGTTATTTTCAAACAATTTTGTAAATGTACCTTCACCATCATAATACATGACGTTCCATTCGTATGCTTCTACTAAATCTTCTTCGAAAACACCAATATTAACGATATATTTTTTAACATCATCATCTGATAAATCACTATTGAGATTTAATTTAAAGTTTTTTGCTCCCCAATATTTATAGAAATCATCCCATTCGTTAACGCTATTAATAACATAATACCCTTTTGTAATTTCTAATTCATTCTCTTTAACAAAATTATCAACATCATTTACTGTTTCAAAAGTAAACATATTACTAAAGAATGAACCTAAGCGATGGAAAGTACTATGATTTTTAGTTGCAAACAAGTAAGGATCATAACCAGGTTTAACTTCTTTATTATCACCTCTACCAGAATATTGAGAATATAATCTAGTGATTGTATAACCTCTTGCTTCATAATAATCGATGAATTCTTGAATCTTAGGATTCTTTATATCATCCTTTTCATCATTTGGTAAATACATCGCCTTTTCATATTCCTCATAATCAAGAGTTTTACTATAATTCTCGTTAATATATGTTTCAAATTCTACAAGGTCAATGTATCCGTATTTCTCCCATTTAGAATTCTTATAATACTCTTTGTCATTTCCTTGTTTCTTTGATAAAAGTGGATCACCTTGAAAGATAACTTCCTTATCTTTTAATGTGAAAAGCAAGAAGATCATTACGATCATGACGCAGATTATAGAAAAAATGGAATATACGATTCTTTTTAATAAATACTTTCCCATATATCTACACGACTCCTTATCATAGGTATTTTAAACTAAACCCCTGATATAAGCAATAAAAAATGGGGAATAACTCGAAAGAATTCCCCATTAAAAGCATTAAACTAATTTATATATAAATTAATATAGTCCAACAACCTTTGTCATATAGCCTTCGCCATCATATAAGAATGTACTTAAATATGATGATGGATCTGCGAAATCTGGGCCCCATCCTGAACCCCAATATAAGTCGTAGCATACTTCGTTACCAAAGTTTGCATAATATGAAGCTGAATAAAAATCCGATAGTGTTTGAGTGTTTAGAATTTCAATACGAACTTTATCAGAACCTAAGATTTCTTCAATTTGTCTCTTATAAGCATTTGCTTGGTTAATTGATGATTCTTGTGCACTATAATTGATGATTTCAATCTTAACTGGTGTACTAAAGAAATTAGGATTATCTTTTGTTAAATCATTAACCGCTTGAGCCATATATGCTTTTGCAAAACTTGGATTATATGTACCATCTTGAGCATCTGCACATTTAATTGTACCTTGATAATTTGTATCGATGTAATGTTGTACTAATTCACCATATGTTGTGCCAGACTTGAACGTTGTACCATCAACAGTGACATCTTTTTCTAAAGAAACGAATGTAGGAGATGTGTACATATTTCTTAAAGAAGCGTCTGCTAAATCATTACCTGAAGAGAAAGCATTCCATGTTCTCTTATCAAAAGCGAATGATAATGCCTTTCTAAAGTTTTTATTTAACATTGCTAATTGAGTCTTATTCTTTTCATCACTTGATTTTTTTGAATCAAGATCAGTTCCAGCAGCATCAAAGCATGTTCTATATAAGTTATAGCCTAAGAAATAAGTTGTAGAACCTGTCTTTGAAACGTAAGCATTATTCTTAAATCTTCCATCGTCTTTTGCTAATTGTAATAAATCGTCATTTAATGCGATACCAACATATTTATTATCTACAACATCTCTATAAAGTTGAGTGATATTTGAACCATCATTATAAACGTATTCGATTCTTTTAATTTTTACTGCAGAAGAATTATAATATCCATTATTTGCCTCATAAATTATAGAGCTAGTATCATCCATTCTTGTACAATGGAATGCACCATTATAAAGAATTGATTCAGGTTTACCTTTAATACCATATTTATAAGTAGCAGTATTACCTTTTGCCGTTTTAAATTCAGAAACACCGAATGCACCTCCTTGGTTTAAGAAGAATGTGCCATTTAATGGTGCAAATGGTGAATATGTTAACATAGATAAGAAATAAGGAACTTCTTTTTCAAGAGTAATAACTAATGTATGAGCATCAGTTGCTTTCATACCAACTTTATTGAAGTTTAATTCTTTTCCGCTTCCATATCTCTTAGCGCCTTTAACAACGCCTTTAATTAAATCGCCTAAACCCGATTTAGTATCTAACATATGACGGAATCCATCAACGAAATCTTGTGCAGTAACTTCCCCATATACTGTTCCATCTGATCTATACCATTTTGCATCGTTTCTCAAATGAAATGTATAAACTGTTTTTGTATTATCAACCTCCCAAGATTCAGCAATTGCAGGCTTAATATTACCTAAATTATCGTATTCGACTAATCCATCTATTCCTTGAACGAGATAATCTGTATCTGAAGCTAAAGATGTATCGTGAATATCAAGAGTTGCAGGAATTGAAGAGAATGTTGCTTTATAAGTTGTATCTAATTCATGTCCTTTGCTAATTAAATAAGCAGCTGGATCATATTTTGTATCTTTTTCTTTTGCTTCATTCCATAAAACTTCCATCTCATCTCTTTCTGCTCTAGTAACTAATTTTTTACTAATAACTGCAGTCTTGAGTTTTGAACTATCATAACCACTTTGAGAATATGGTAAACTTCTAAATGCTGCGTGAGTGATCGCATAAGATCCACCATCAGTAGTAGTTGGAACAAATGCTGCAGAATCTAATAAAGCTGCTTCTGCTTTAGCAAATGCAACGTATCTTTCTGAGCAATCAGAAAGTTCTTGAGCTTTTTCATATAATTTAATATATTCTCCAAAAACTCCATCATAAACATTGTCTTCTGCATCATTTTCATCGCTGATATCGATGTCAACTGCAGGAAGAATATTTATTCCTACTTCTGAAGAACTTCCACCATTCCCTGATGTTGCTCCACTATTAACACCACTTCCACCATTCTCAGATGTTGTTCCACTTGTAGTATTACCTCCTGCTGAAGAAG
This sequence comes from uncultured Caryophanales bacterium, assembly GCA_945873815.1. GTDB lineage: Bacteria > Bacillota_I > Bacilli_A > RFN20 > CAG-449 > UBA3210. The sequence goes on along the minus strand of CAMCEE010000001.1, from coordinate 164,036 downwards.
TAGTTCCTGATGACGTACCTCCACATCCACAGAGAGATAAAACTGCAATCAATGAAACAAGACTAATCTTTGTATTCTTTTTCATATTTTTTTCTCCTCCTAAATATCTAAATATACATACATATTTTGAATTTTTTATATAATAAAAAAATGAATATTTTTCTACCTATGTATTAATTAATAATAAATAGCATAGAAAGTCAAGAATAATAAAAAAAATATGCAAAAAATAAGGGTTTTTAACCCGTTTTCGCTTTATCTTCACATATAGAAATCATCTTGTTCTAATCTATAGATGAATCGCAATCAAATTGACATCATAGATAGAATTAGCGATATAATTAGCATAAAAACTTTTTCCAACAAAATAGATATCGCTTTCGTCTTGAAGAATTTTCACTTTAATTTGATCATAAATAAAACTTTCATCTTCAATCTTATCAAGAACAATAAAATGAATATTTCTAAATTCATTGATAATATCTTGATATTTCATTCTATCCTCATCTTTTTCAACTATTAGACAAGCTTTTTTATTTTTTGTTTCTATAGGCAAATCATCGATAGATAAATCTTTAGAAGTAATGGAATTAGCATTTTTCCTTATTTTTTTATATATTTTTATCTCTTTTGGATTTTCTGAAATCAATATACTAGAATTTTTCAATGCTTTAACAATTTGCGCAATATAATACTTTTCTTTTCTAAAATCTAAACCATCAATACTAGTTCCACTAAATAATTGATGTAAAGCTCTATAGTATTTCTTTTTAAAGAATTCAAATCTCATCAAATAACATTTACATGCCAAAAGAGAAGCATCATCGAATTTAAAAGTAGAAAAGCTAAGACCGCTAAAAAGATAGTCTTCTAAAACATTAATATTCTCTTCCATCTCTTCTTGCCCTTTCTTGATCTCTTTTTTTAATCGTTTCACGCTTATCGTATAAATCTTTACCTTTTGCTAGAGCAATTTCTAATTTTGCTTTACCATTTTTTAAATAAACTTTCGTACAAACAATAGTAAAACCTTTTTCTTTAACCTTTTGTCCATATTTAAGAATCTCTCTTTTATGCATAAGAAGTTTCCTTGTTCTTAATGGCTCATGATTAAAGATATTGCCTTTATAGAAAGGAGCAATATTCATCCCTAAAATATATGCTTCCCCATTTTTAATAACTACGTAAGAATCATTTAATGAACATCCATGGAATTTCAAAGATTTAATCTCCGTTCCTTTCAATTCAATTCCAACTTCTAAATTGTCAGACAAAAAGTACTCAAAATGAGCTTTACGATTTGTTGTAATAACCTTAACATTTTCCATTCCTTTTCTCCTCTAACAATATATACATTGCTTTTATATTTTAGCAAATTCTTTATAAAATTCAAAAACTTTTATTAGTACCAATATGTATTCTTTTTCTTTTTCTTCCTTTTGGTTCTTTTTTCAAAACTTCTATTACCATCTTGAACTAATTGAAGAGAAATATGACGAGTATTAACATCTACGCTAACAACTTCCACTTCAACCTTATCACCAAGAGAAAATACTCTTTTTGACCATTTCCCAATCACTGTCATATCTCTTTCATCGAATATGTAAAGATCATTATCTATATATTCAAAATCAATAAACCCATCTATTCCGATATCCAATTCTACAAACATTCCATTTTTAGTCATTCCATTTATGAAACCTTTATATCGATTCCCAAGCTTATTCGACATAAATTTACATGCTTCTAAATCTTGAACTTCCCTTTCAATAGTCATTGCTCTTCTTTCTTTGAAAGAAGAATTCTCCGCAATAAACGCTATCTCTTTTTCAAGTATATCTAGGTTATCATAATTCTTATCGATTAAATATTTATCAATTAGACGATGTACTAATAAATCCGGATATCTTCTAATTGGTGAAGTAAAGTGCGTATACGAATCACTTGCTAATCCGTAATGCTTTTTATTTTCATTTAAATATCTTGCCTTAGCTAGACATCTTAATAACATCATTGATAAGGTAGATTTAATCTTCTCATCATCGATTTTTTTCATGTGAGACGATAATTCCTTAGAAGTAACAGTAAGAGAAGAAAAATTTGTTTTATATCCTAAATGATTAGATAATCCCATAAATGTTTCCATCTTCTTAGATTGAGGTTGTTCATGAATACGATAGATGAAAGGTAAATTCATCTTTTCAATTGTTTCTGAAACAATCTCGTTTGCAGTAATCATCAAATCCTCAATAAGTTTTTCCCCTCTTCCTTGAATTCTTTTTATCACATCAATTGGTTGCCCATTCTCATCGATAACAAACTTAATCTCCGTAGTTTCAAGATCCAATGCACCCTTTACTGTCCTTTTATTTCTTAATATAACTGCAGCTTCCTCTAATAGAGGAATCATATCAAGAACTTCCTTAGAATAAGTACTTTCAACTTCCTCACCTTTTAAAATTTTATTAACAAAAGAATATGTCAAGCGAGCTTTAGAATTCATCACTCCATGAGTAATTCTTGAAGAAATAATATTTCCACTAAAATCCATTTTAAAAAGACAAGATTGGACTAATCTATCTACGTGAGGATTCAAAGAACAAATTCCATTTGATAATTCAAAAGGAAGCATTGGAACTACTCTATCTGCAACATATATTGAAGTACCTCTATTTTGCGCTTCATCATCTAAAGAACTACCTGCTTTTACATAATGGCTTACATCGGCAATATGAACACCTATTTCAAACCCATCATCCACCTTTTTCACTTCAACTGCATCATCAAAATCTTTCGCATCTGAGCCGTCAATAGTAACGATTACTCGATCTCTAAAATCTTCATATCCAATACAATCTTCTTCAGTTAGTTCCTTAGGTATAAGACTAACTTCTTCTCTAACTTTATCAGGAAATTCAATATCTGCATTATGCTTATATATTATTTGTTCAACATCAATTCCCGGTTCTTTTTTATCACCAAGAATCTTAATGATATCTACATAAGTGACATTTCTATTTTGTTTTTCAATCGAAGCAATAGCAATAGAACCTTTAATAAGATTAATTGAAGTAGGATTAATCACAAAAGTCATCTCTTTTGGAGCAATATCTTTCACATCAAGAATCCACTCGTTATGATATTGTTTTATTTGTCCAACGACTTTCGTTCTTGCTCTTTTAATAATAGAAAAAACAACTTCTTCATAATCATAATATTTGGTTAATCCACCTCTTATATAGACTTCATCACCCAAAAACGCTCCATTTAAGTTCTCATTATATATAAAAGCATCTTTATCGCTTCCTTCAATTGAAGCGAAAGAATAATCATTCTTAATTGCAACAATCCTTCCTTTTTTTAAATTCAATGATTCAGCTGTATGATATTCTTTTCTAACTTGAACAATTAAACCCTCTTCCTTTAATTCCTCAATTGCGTTTTTTACCTCATTCGAATCTGAAAAGAATTCAAATAATAATTTTTCCGAAAGCGAATGTTTTTTTAATAATTTCAAAATATTCTCTTTTATTTCCATTTTTCTCTCCTTCCAAAATTAAAAGGGGCTTATCCATAAACCCCTTAGTTATTTTAACCAAAATACTTTGTTAACAAAGTAAATAGGAAGAAAATGATACCTGTCACAAGTGTAAGAATTGAAATAACTTTTTCAGATCCTCTTTCTTTAGTTTTTGCGAAGATGTTCATCTTACTACCACCAGTAATTGCACCCGAAGCACCATTTGATTTACCACCTTGTAATAATGTCAACAATACCATAAATGCTGAAACGATAATTAATACAATCTCCATTAAACTAACCTCCTCCTTAAAGGGTCTATATAATAATACACTATTTTTCAAATTAATCAAATCGATTTTCTATGTATTTAAATAAAAATGAATAAAAATCGTTAATCTTATAGGTAATTGCCACCAATATTTAAAGCGTTGTAAGCATTATTAATTATCTTCTCCACAATAATCGCAACGAAACATTTGTAGGAAAACTGAAATGTTTTTCATTTATATTTAAGATAAAAATTTTATTTGCTAATCAACAAAATATTTCTATAAATTATATTTATCTCTAGTTATTACCAAAATAATCATATATAATTAATTCATTCAACAGAGTAGTTAGAAAGCGTTAAGTGCCTTCTTTGAGGAAGAAAGAGAAGGACGAACACGTAGTGGCGGTTTTCTAACGCGTCCGCTGTTACTGTTAAGGCATGCGGACCTCTAATGTATGGAGGTCTTTTTTAATGAAAAAGTTTATTAAGTATTTATTGAAACGTAAATTTCTCTTACTCATCATTTTAGTTTCATCGTTTTTATTAGGATTTACTACAACCAATTTGATTAATACATACACTAGTTCATATCGTATTAGCTTTAAAATAGAAGATGATTCTTCACTTTCTTTCAATGAAATGTTAACAAAAGAATACCTTATTAAAATCGTTGATAAATGCAATGGTAAGAATACATATTACAATGAGATAAACATTGATAAGATCGTTAAGGAAAAAGGAATATCAATATTAAAGAATGACACAGAATATACACTATATACAAAAGTATCATACTATCCTGATTTCTTCTTAAAAAGTAGTTCAAGCGTCTCAACTAGAGCAAAAACTTTCCTTAAAACAATGCTTAATACATACGCTGAAGAAAATAATAAAAGAATATTATTCTTAAATAGTAATATCATTGAAAAAGAGACTACTCTATCTAATTCATGGATTTATATTATTTCATCTATATCATCAATTTCACTTACTAGCATATATATTATTATTTCTTATACTATCTTTAAAAAGAATAAGGATTTAGAAGAAATACCATATGATAACGATAGTATCTTCTTTACTCCTTTTCATAAAAAATATTGGAAAGATGTCTTTAAGACATTTAAAGATGTTAGAAAAATAACAGGACTAGCGATGATGCTTAGTTTGATGCTATTATGTAAGCTTATATCATTGCCATCAGGATTTGGAAATCTTGGAATATCGGCAACATATATTGTTTTTGCTATCGCGTCGATGATTTATGGTCCATTCGCAGGTTTTGTATTAGGGATACTATCTGATACAATTGGATATTTATTATTTCAAACTGCATATACATGGTTTATCGGATATACAATTCAAGCTGCATTATCTGGCTTAGTATATGGATTATTACTCTATAAAACAAAAATTTCTTATTCAAGATGTTTTATCGCAAGATTAATCGTTAATATAATACTAAATGTCATTTGGGGTTCCATATGTTGGGGCATCGTTTCAGGATATACATTTGAACAAACTTATTCTTATGCACTTATATTCTCGCTTCCAAAAAATCTTATCTATCTTGTTCCTCAATCATTAGTTTTGTATTTATTATTAAAGGCCCTTTGTCCACCACTATCAAAAATTGGATTAATCGATAAATCTCAATATTCATATTACATAATGCAAGAAAATGAATTACAAAAAAAATAATTCTATCTTTTCTCCCATGTATTTTAATCATATGGTATGGTGTACCTTTAGTCTTTATCCTTACATCAATATTTGGAGCACTATGTGATTTATTTTTTGTAATAATTCAAAGATATAATCGTCCAAGAGTTATTAGACTACATAAAATAATGCAAAAAAGAAATGCAATCTCTTCGAAATGATTGCATTTACTTATACTCAACATCAAATTTAATTCTATGTTTTACTTCGTGGCAATGGCGGCATCTTGCTTCATATGCTTCGCTTGCTCCTACAATGATTGTTGGATCTTCATAATAAGCAGGTTCGTTATTGACTAACCTTTGAGTTCTAGTAGCAATTCCACCACATTTCATACAGATGGCGTTTAATTTAGTTACGTATTCTGCGATGCATAATAACCTAGGCATAAAAGAAAATGGTTCACCTCTAAAATCGTTATCTAAACCAGCGCAAATTACTCTAATTCCTCTATTTGCAAGTTCTTGACAAACTGCAACGATTCCTTCATCCATGAATTGAACTTCATCAAAAGCTACTGCAAAAACATCATCAGTAATATAATTCATTATTTCACTAGAAGATTGAATATTAATACTTTTTACCGATCTTTTATTATGAGATACAACTTCTCCTTCTGAATAACGATTATCAATAGTTGGTTTAAATACAACAACCTTCTTTTTGGCATATTGAATTCTTCTTACTCTCCTAATTAATTCTTCACTTTTACCCGCGAACATTGGTCCACATATTACTTCAATCCATCCTAATTGATTATTGTATTCCATAGATTATTTTCCCCTCTTTTCACTATATATTATTGTAGAAAAGATATTGCTTAAGAGCAAGAACAAAAAGTAAAAAAAGAATACCTTGCACGAATGCAAAGTATTCTAAATATTCGAATTAATAATTAACTTTTTCGCCTTTAAATGCTTTAATTAAGATTTCTTTCATATCCGCAACAAGAGGAACTCTTGGGTTAGCTGGTGAACATTGATCTTCGTATGCAAGAACTGCGATTTCATCAATCTTAGAATTCCAATCTTCTTGAGTAATACCCATAGATTCAAAATTATTTTCTAAACCGATTTCTTTTGCTAATGCTTCAACTGCAGCAGCTAAAGATTCAACTCCTTCTGCAGCTGTATCTGCTTTTAATCCTAACAATTTTGCAATATCTTGATATTTCTTATCAGCACAGTATTCATTGTATTTTGGCCATACAGATAATTTTGTTGGAACTTGTCCATTATATCTAATTACATATGGTAATACAACAGAACATGTATAACCATGAACTGTATGGAATTCAGCACCAATCTTATGAGCTAATGAGTGTGCCATACCTAAGAATGCATTTGCAAAAGCCATACCAGCGATAGTTGCAGCATTGTGCATCTTTTCTCTTGCAACTAAATCATTTTTACCATTTTTAACACATCTTGGTAAGTATTCAAATACTAATTTAATAGCTTGTAAAGCCAAACCATCAGTATAATCGTTTGCAAGAACAGATACGTATGCTTCAACTGCATGAGTTAAGACATCCATACCAGTCATTGCAGTTGGTCTTGCTGGAAGGAATGTTGTGAATTCTGGATCAACAAGAGCAATAGTTGGAGTTAATGAATAATCTGCTAATGGATATTTCTTGAAATTCTTCTTATCAGAGATAACTGCGAATGGAGTTACTTCACTACCAGTTCCCGATGTAGTTGGGATACAGATTAATTTAGTTTTCTTACCTAATTCAGGATATTTAAATGCTCTCTTTCTAATATCCATGAATTTTTGTTTTAAATCATCGAAGTTTACTTCTGGATGCTCATAGAATAACCACATGCCTTTTGCAGCATCCATAACAGAACCACCACCAAGAGCGATAATTGTATCTGGTTCGAAGGACTTCATGCTTTGAGCACCTCTTCTTACAGTTTCAATATCTGGATCTGGTTCAACATCAGTGAATAATTGGATTTGAACATTATTTCTTCTCAAGTTCAATTGTTCAGTAATCTTATTTAAGAAACCAAATTGAACCATTGAGCTATCTGTGACGATAAAGACTTTATTAACGTTATTACATTGTTGTAAATATTGGATTGAATTTCTTTCGAAATAAATCTTACTTGGAACTTTGAACCATTGCATAGTATTTCTTCTTTTACCTACTTTCTTAATATTTAATAAGTTAACTGCACTGACGTTTCCGCCAATTGAGTTTTTACCATACGAACCACAACCAAGAGTTAATGATGGTAAGAATGAGTTGTAAACATTACCGATACCGCCGAATGTAGAAGGAGAATTCCAAATAATTCTCATTGCTTTACATTTTTCTCCAAAGTCATCTGCCATTTTTTGTTCTTTACAATGAATTGCAGCACTATGACCTAAACCATTGAATTCAACACAAGCTGCAGCTAAATTAAATCCATCAACTTCATCATTTGATTTATAGAATGCTAAGACTGGTGATAATTTCTCACGAGACATTGGTTCTTTAGGTCCAACTACTTTACATTCTACTGCAATAATAACTGTATCTTCAGGTACTTCAAACCCAGCTTGGCGAGCGATGAATGCAGGTGATTTACCAACGATTTCTGGATTCAATCTAGCTTCTTCAAGATTGTTTTCAGAAGCAGATACTCCAAACATATATTTGTCTAATAAATCTTTTTCTTTCTTTGATGCGAAATAAACTTTGAATCTCTTAAATAATTCAACTGCTTCAGCATAAATTTCTTTATCGATAATAACTGATTGTTCAGAAGCACAAATCATACCATTATCGAATGATTTTGAAATAACGATATCATTAACTGCTTGCTCAACATTTGCAGATTTATTAATGTATGCAGGAACGTTACCAGCACCAACACCCATTGCAGGTTTACCACAGCTATAAGCTGCTTTAACCATTGCATTACCACCTGTTGCAAGAATTGTTGCAACACCTGGGTGGTTCATTAAATCAGAAGTAGCTTGCATTGAACCATGTTCAATCCATTGAATACAATTCTTAGGTGCACCAGCTGCAACAGCTGCATCTCTAATAATTTCTGCAGCCTTTTTTGAGCATTGGAATGCACTAGGATGGAATGAGAAAATGATTGGATTTCTTGTTTTTAAACTGATTAATGATTTAAATATTACAGTACTTGTTGGGTTTGTAACTGGTGTAATACCACAAATAACACCAACAGGATCAGCAATCTCAGTAATACCTGTTACTGGATCTTCACTGATAATACCAACTGTCTTTAAATGGCGCATGTTATTAACAACATATTCACATGCGAATAGATTCTTAGTAGCCTTATCTTCAAAGATACCTCTACCGGTTTCATCAACTGCTAATTTAGCAAGAGAACCGTGATGATCTAATCCTGCTACTGAACATTTCGCAACAATATAATCAACTTGATCTTGATCGAGCTTTAGGAATTCTTCTAAAGCTACTTGTGCTTTTTCAACTAATTCGTCGACTTCATTAATTTCTTTTAATTCTTCTGACATGAATTTCACTCCTATTCGATATTTATTTATCGATTATAATATAATACGATACATAATTCATGTCAATAAAATTTTACCGATTTATTTTTGAAAGCGTTTTCGCTTTTTTTTCTATAAATCTAAATATGAATATATATGTCGAAATATAAGTTTTTTTAATGAAAAACAACATATCTTAAATATTTCCTCATATCTAAAAAAAACCACTAGACGAATATTCATCTAATGGTTAATTTAATTAATTATTATTCATTGAAAGAGACAAGGTCATATATATTATTTTTCTTTGACTCTTCATCAATTTGTGCTTCAACTGGTGTTTCATCAACTACTTCTTCATTTGCAAGTTTTTCGATCTCATCAATTTCTTCTTCCTCTTCAATGAGGCCTGTACCAGCTGGGATTAACTTACCAACCATAACATTTTCTTTTAAGCCATGTAAGTAGTCAATCTTACCTTTAATTGCTGCATCAGTTAATACTCTTGTTGTTTCTTGGAATGAAGCAGATGATAAGAATGATTCTGTATCAAGAGCAGCTTTTGTAATACCTAAGATAATTGGTGCACCATATGCTGGACGTTTTCCATTTACTAATGCTTCATTATTCTTTTCTGTGAAAGTGACAATATCAACATTTGTACCTGGGATTAAGTTTGTATCACCAGCATCAGCAACTCTAATCTTACGGAGCATTTGTCTAATAATAACTTCAATATGTTTATCAGAAACGTCGATACCATTTCCTTTATAAACTTTTTGAACTTCTTTAATAATGTATCTTTGAACTTCAATAACATTTGATACTTTCAAGAGTGTCTTAGGGTTCTTTGCACCTTCAGTGATCTTTTGACCATTGACGATTGATTCACCTTCACTAACTCTTAAGTGAGCACCATAGTTAGTTTCATATGATTTTTCTTCAACATCATTTTTAACAACGACTGTGTAACGTCCACCTTCTTGTTTAATCGATGTGACTGTACCTGCGATTTCAGAAATGAGAGCTTCGCCCTTTGGAGCACGAGCTTCGAAAAGTTCAGCAACTCTAGGTAAACCTTGAGTAATATCACCACCAGCGACACCACCAGTATGGAATGTACGCATCGTTAATTGTGTACCAGGTTCGCCGATTGATTGAGCAGCCATAACACCAACTGCATCACCAATTTCAATTTCTTTACCTGTTGCTAAGCAAAGACCATAACAATGTTTACATACACCATCTTTAGTTTGACAACCAAATAATGTTCTGATTTCAACTTCTTTGATTCCAGCAGCAACGATTTCTTTTGCAGCCTTATCAGAGATTAATTCATTAGCACCAACAATGACTTCGCCATTATTTGGGTTAACAACTTCTCTTACTGTATATCTACCAACAAGTCTTTCATTGAGTTCTTCAATTGCTTTACCTTGTTTTGTATCATAGATTTCAGTAATTAATGAACCATGGTCTGTACCACAGTCTTCTTCTCTAACGATGACATCATGAGAAACATCAACTAGTCTTCTTGTTAAGTAACCTGAGTCAGCAGTCTTTAATGCAGTATCAGCACCACCCTTACGAGCACCGTGAGTAGCAATGAAGAATTCTGAAACAGAAAGTCCTTCACGGAAACATGATTTAATTGGTAATTCGATAGTTTCACCAGAAGGTTTTGCCATCAAACCACGAAGTCCACATAATTGAACGAAGTTAGATGTATTACCACGAGCACCAGATTTACTCATCATGAAGATTGGATTTGTCTTATCTTCATCAATGATTTTCTTTAATTGTGCTTCGATTTGATCTTTAACTTTTGACCAAACATCAACAACTTGTTTATGTCTTTCATCATTTGATAAGAAACCGTAGTTGTATAATTCTTGAATCTCTTCAACTTGCTTATCACCATTATCGATGAATTCTTGTTTTCCAGGAATTACGTCAATATCGAAGATAGATACTGTAACACCAGCTATAGTTGAATAGTAGAAACCTTGGTTCTTCAAGCTATCAAGAACTTCGGAAGTAACATCGGAATGATAACGTTTGAAGATTTCATCAACAATTGCACCAATCTCCTTTTTAGTATAAGGAGTACGCAATGGTTGATTTTCAATTTCTTCTTTGATATTTGTTCCCATTGGGACAAAGAATTTTTCTAAGTCCTTAGAAAGATTTGCTTTATTCTTTGAAGTTATTTCATTAATAAATGGGAAATCTTTAGGGAAGATGCTATTGAAGATAATCTTACCTGGAGTTGTGATGAAATATGATTTATTCATTTCATCAGTGAAGCCAGTTTTACCCATTGTATTACCACGTAATGCAATACGGTTATGTAAGTGAATTTGCTTTGTTTGATAAGCAAGCATTACTTCGTCGATACTCTTAAATACTTTACCTTCAGAATCTGCATATAATTCATATAATTCAGCTTCTGAAATATCGTTATTTGCACGACATTCTTCAGCGTGTTTTAAGAAATCGCTCTTATTCTTTTCGATTGTTAAGTAATAGTTACCTAAAATCATATCTTGGGAAGGAACACAAATTGGTTTACCATCCTTAGGACCAAGAATGTTACGGCTTGCTAACATCAAGTTAAGAGCTTCATATTGTGCTTCTTTTGAAAGAGGTACGTGAACAGCCATTTGGTCACCATCGAAGTCAGCGTTGAAACCTGCACATACTAATGGATGTAAACGGATTGCTCTACCATTAACAAGGACTGGTTTGAATGCTTGAATACCAAGTCTATGTAATGTAGGAGCACGGTTCAATAATACTGGGTGATTTGGTACAACTTCTTCAACGATATCTAAGACTCTCTCATCATAGTGATCAATCATCTTATTTGCTTGTTTATGAGAAGTAGCAATACCTCTTTGCATCATAACGCAAGCAATAAATGGTTTAAATAATTGAACAGCCATTTCTCTTGGAATACCACATTGATACATCTTTAATGTTGGACCGACTGCAATAACAGAACGACCTGAGAAGTCAACACGTTTTCCTAATAAGTTTTGTCTAAAACGACCTTGTTTACCTTTTAATGAAGAGGATAATGATTTTAATGCTCTTCCACCAGGTCCAGTGACTGGTTTTGTACGTCTACCATTATCGATTAAAGCATCAACTGCTTCTTGAAGCATACGTTTTTCATTCATTAAAATGACGTCTGGTGCTTTCATATCGATTTCACGTTTTAAACGTGAGTTACGTGTAATAACACGTCTATATAAATCAATTAAATCTGAAGAAGCGAATCTACCACCATCTAATTGAAGCATAGGTCTTAAATCAGGTGGGATAACTGGTAACGCATCAAGGATCATCCATTCTGGACGATTCTTTGAATTTCTAAATGCTTCGACACATTCAAGTCTCTTATATGCTTTTGCTTTCTTTTGACCTGTTGAATCTTTGATTTCTTTTTGAATAGAAACATATAAAGCCTCTAAATCAACTTCTGATAATAATCTTTTAATTGCTTCAGCACCTGAACCGAATTCAGCACCTGTATATTTGTTAATGAAATAGGAAGTTGAAGTGAAATCAAGTGGAACATTTGAATCATTTAATCTCTTAATGATTTCATTTGCTTTTTGATAATCATATGATTCTGTATCTTCGATCATCTTTTCTTGAATTTCAATAATCGCATTTCTAAATTCAACACGAGCTGTCTTTTCATCAAGAACTTCGCAATTCTTTAAAACTGTAGAAGTACCTTTATTTAAGCAAATATGTGAAACGAAGTAGATAACTTCTTCCAATTGCTTTGGAGGAATATCAAGAATCAAACTCATTCTTGATGGAATTCCTTTTAAGTACCAAATATGAGCACAAGGAGAACAGAGTTCAATATGACCCATTCTCTCTCTACGTACTGCTTTTGTAGTAACTTCGACGTGACATTTTTCACATACTACGCCGGAGAATCTAATCTTCTTATATTTACCACAATGACATTCATAATCCTTAGCTGGACCAAAGATTCTTTCACAGAATAATCCATCCATTTCAGGTTTTTGTGAACGATAGTTAATTGTTTCTGGTTTTTTAACTTCACCATGTGACCATTTTCTAATTTGTTCTGGTGAAGCGAGGCCAACTTGAATAGCCGCAATTTTATTTACATCAAACATATTCTCATTTACCTCCTTTATTCTGCATATTCGCCATTGCTATCTGCAACACGAACATCAGATGTGACATCTCTTACTTCTTTTGAGATTTTTCTTGTTTCTTTTTCGTTTTCAATACTCATTGAAGAAATATCGATTTCTTTGTTTTCTTGGTTGAAAATCTTTACATCAATTGCAAGTGATTGTAATTCCTTAACAAGAACTCTGAATGCTTCTGGCATACCAGGCTTTGGAATTGGTTCACCCTTAATAATTGCTTCATATGTTTTTGCTCTACCAACCATATCATCTGATTTGATTGTAATAATTTCTTGTAAGATATGAGCTGCACCATATGCTTCAAGTGCCCAAACTTCCATTTCACCGAATCTTTGACCACCATTTTGTGCTTTACCACCAAGAGGTTGTTGTGTAACAAGTGAGTATGGACCAGTTGAACGAGCATGTAATTTATCATCAACCATGTGAACGAGTTTAATCATGTACATGACACCAACTGAGATTCTTTCATCGAATCTTTCACCAGTTCTACCATCATATAGAACTGTCTTACCATCTTTAGACATTCCTGCTTTTTCCATTAATTCATAGATTTCTTCATTTGAAATACCATCGAATACTTGTGTAGCAATATGGATGCCTAATTTCTTACAAGCCATACCTAAGTGAATTTCAAGGATTTGACCGATGTTCATACGAGAAGGAACACCTAATGGGTTTAACATGATATCAACTGGTGTACCATCTGGAAGATAAGGCATATCTTCTACAGGAAGGATTCTTGAAATAACACCTTTGTTACCATGTCTACCTGACATCTTATCACCCTCAGAAATCTTTCTCTTTTGAGCGATATATACTTTAACTGTTTCAATTACACCTGCAGGTAATTCAGCACCTTCATCACGTTTAAATCTCTTAACGTCGATAACGATACCAGCACCACCATGAGGTACTCTTAATGATGTATCTTTACCATCTTTTGATTTATCTGCAAAGATAGCCATTAATAATTTTTCTTCAGGTGAAGGTTCGACAAGACCTTTTGGAGTTGTTTTACCAACAAGAATATCATCTTCTTTAACTTCAGCACCTGGGATGATAATACCGAATTCATCAAGATAAGCTTTTGCTTCTTCTGATACGTTTGGAATATCACGAGTAATCTCTTCATCACCAAGTTTTGTTGTACGGCATTCGAGTGTATATTCTTCAATATGAATTGAAGTATAAACATCATCCTTTACGAGTCTTTCTGACATAATGACAGCATCTTCGTAGTTGTAACCATTCCATGTCATGAATGCGATAGTAACGTTTTGACCTAATGCTAAGTCACCGTGATCCATAGCTGGACCATCAGCGATAATATCACCTTCATTTACATGATCTCCAACATGAACAATTGGAGTTTGGTTAATACAAGTTCCACCATTTGAACGGACAAATTTTTGTAATACATATTTCATTTCTTCGCCAGTTTCATCACTCTTAACTGTAATATGTTTACTATCCATAGATACGACAACACCTGATGCATGAGCAATAACTGCAGCACCTGAGTCATGTGCAATATTGTACTCTAAGCCAGTTCCAACATATGGAGAATGTGGACGTAATAATGGAAGAGCTTGACGTTGCATGTTTGCACCCATCAAAGCACGGTGGTTATCATCGTTCTCTAAGAATGGAATACATGCGGAAGCGATAGATAGAATTTGTTTTGGAGAAACGTCGACATAGTCGATTTTTTCCTTTGGAACAATAACGTTTTCACCATTGTAACGAGCAACGACTAAATCATCTAAGAATTGACCATTGATAATTCTATGTGTTGCTTGTGCAATATAATGATTCTTTTCTTTATCTGCTGATAGATATTCAGCCTCTTCAAGAACAACGTGATTGACTTTGTCTACTTTTCTATATGGAGTTTCAATAAATCCATATTGGTTAATCTTTGCGTAGCATGCAAGGTTATTAATTAAACCAATGTTTTGACCTTCAGGTGTTTCAATAGGACATATACGACCATAGTGTGATGTATGAACGTCACGAACTTCCATAGAAGCTCTATCACGAGTAATACCACCAGGGCCTAAAGCAGATAATCTTCTCTTATTAGCTAATTCAGCAAGTGGATTAGTTTGATCCATAAATTGTGATAATTGAGAAGATGCAAAGAATTCTTTAATCGCTGCAGTTAATGGACGAGTATTAGTTAAACTTTGAGGTGTAACTGAACCTTCAGTTGCTAATGACATCTTTTCCTTAACTGTTCTTTCCATTCTGGATAAACCAATACGGAATTGATTTTGAATTAATTCACCTACGCAGCGAATTCTTCTGTTTCCTAAATGGTCAATATCATCTGTATCACCGAATCCTTCGATAATATTCATGAAGTACGAGAAGCAAGCATACATATCTGAAGTAGTTACGTATGGAACTTCAAGATTCATATCAGTACCGATGATATTTACTTTCTTTTCACATTTTTCGTCGGCATAAACTTTAACGATATTAACGATGCTGTGATCATCCATCAAATCATTATGTGGTAACTCATATGTATGAGCACCTTTTTCGAAGAAACCTTCTTCTGCTAAGCTATCGACGATAGTTTTAGTCATTTCTGTACCCTTTGTATAGACCACTTCACCTTCAGATGAAATTAAATCTTCAGCAAGGATACGACCGACTAAACGGTTATAAACACCTAGTTTCTTACCATATTTAAATCTACCAGCTTTTCCTAAATCATAGTGTTTATGATCGAAGAATTTAGATTTAAAGAATGAAGCAGCTGAATCAGCAGGAGCTGGTTCGCCTGGTCTTAATTTAGCATAAATATCATTTAATGCTCTTCTAGATGTCTTTTCAAATTTTGTATCATTTTCATGAATTTTTTCTTCATTTTCAATTGTTTTGATTAATGGGTCTGCATTACCAAATAATTCAATCATTTGATCGTATTCTAAGATACCCAATGCTCTTAACAAAATTGTAACAGGCATTTTTCTTGTTCTATCGATACGAACAGATAATAATTCTTTTGAATCTGATTCAAATTGTAACCAAGTTCCTCTAGTTGGAATCAAATCACCGCCATAAAGATATTTACCAGATTTATCTCTTTCTTTCTTCATGTAAGCGCCTGGTGAACGGACTAATTGAGAAACGATTGCTCTTTCAGCACCATTGATGATGAAAGTACCTGAATCTGTCATTAATGGGAAATCACCCATAAATACATCTCTTTGAATAATCTCACCTGTGGATTTGACAATTAATCTCAATGTGACTTTTAAAGGTGCACAATATGTTAAATCTCTTGTTTTACATTCGAAATAATCATATTTTGGAGCATCTAAATGACAGCTTACATATTCAATGACTAACTTATCGTTACGGTCTGCAATAGGATAAACATCTTTAAATACTTCATCGATTCCTTCTTCTAAAAGCCATTTGAAAGATTTTGTTTGAATTTCAACTAAATCAGGTAATGGTAATGAACCTGAGATTTTGGAGAAATCAATTCTTCCATTGTGAAGGTATTTTGTTTCAGTTTTAATTTCTTTGCTCATTTATGCAAATCTCCCTTCTATAATTTGTTATTTGATTCATTATTTATTGCTTGATAGATATAATAGCCTTTATCTCTTTTCAACAATTCGCAATTTCCAAATATGCTTGCGATATACTTTTGAGCCGACTCCGACCCATGACTTTTCCTCATCACAATGTATAATGAACCATTTTGTTTTATTATGTTTTTTGCATCGGCGAACATTTTATAGATAATCTTCTTACCTGCTCTAATCGGAGGGTTAATATATACATTATCAAACATTCCATCAACATTCTCGTAAATATCACTTTCGATTACTGTCGCATTTTGAATGTTATTGATTCTTATATTCTCGCGAGCGAGCGCGCACGCACGTGCATTAACATCTATAAGTACAAAATCTGATAGGGGGTTAAAGAAAGCTAATATTCCTCCAAGAGGACCGTATCCACACCCCACATCAAGATTACGACCGGTATGATCCTTAGTAATCAATACCTTAAGAAGAGCTCTTGTCCCTTCGTCAAGATAATCTTTACAAAACACACCTATGTCGGTTTTAAATTTGAAATTATGAGAATTAAACGAAACGTCCACCATCTTAGGAACCGACTTTAAATCCGGATTATTTGTAAAATAATGGTCCATTTTGTTCACCCCCATAAAATCGACAAAACCCACCCTATAAATATAGGGTAGGTTATAAAATTATTTTGAAGAAAAAATTAATTACTTAACTTCAACTTCTGCACCAGCTGCAACTAATGCTTTCTTGTGTTCTTCAGCTTCGACTGGTGAAATGTGTTCCTTAATTGTTGCTGGGCAAGCATCAACTAATTTCTTAGCATCGATTAAGCCTAAGCCTGTGATTGTTTGAACAGCTTTGATAACTGCAACTTTTGAAGCACCGAAGCTCTTTAAGATTAAGCTAACTTCTGATGGTCCTTTTGCTGCTTCTTCTTCAGCTGGAGCTGCTGCAACTGCAACTGGAGCTGCTGCTGTAACACCGAATTCATTTTCGATTGCTTTTACTAAATCGTTTAATTCTAATACTGTCATTTCTTTAATTGAAGCGATAATTTCTTCATTTGTTAATTTTGCCATTTTAAGTTTCCTCCTATGTGATTAATGGTTATTGTTTGTCAGCAACAGCCTTGAGAGCACATGCAAATCCTCTGACTGGAGCTTGTAATACAGAAAGTAACATTGAGATCATGCCTTCCTTGTTTGGTAACTTTGATAAAGCAATTACTTCATCCTTACCGATGACTTTACCGTCAACTAATGCGCCTTTGATTACGAGGTTTTCGTATTTCTTAGCGAAATTAGCTACGATTTTTGCGCCACTGACTGAATCTTCTGAGCTAATTAATGCATTTGGTCCTTCCAAGAATTGTTTTAAATCTGTATAACCAGTAGCATCTGCTGCTCTGTCGACTAATGTGTTTTTATAAACGCATAATTTAGCATTATTTTGTAATAATTCTCTTTTAACTGCAGAGATTTCTGCAACTGTTAATCCACGGTATTCAGCAACGATGACTGAACCTGAATTTTTAAGAATATTTGTTAATTCTTCGACTACAGCTTTCTTTTGTTCTAAAACATTTTGATTCATTTTTGGCACCTCCTTTTCTTGTTGTTTGTTAGTTTTGTATAGGCAACAATATACAGAGTTTTCCTATCACGTTTTACTTAAAATTTATGTGAAATAGTTACCTCGGCAACATTATTAAGTCCCTTGACCGTTGCTGTCTATGGTATATTGGAGCTTTAAAATTAATTAACGACCGTTGAATGTAACTTTGATTGATGGACCCATTGTCGTATGGATAACACAATTCTTTACATATTGGCCTTTGACAGATGCTGGTTTAACTCTTAACATTGTGTCAATGACTGTTTTTAAGTTATCAACAATCTTGTCTGTATCGAATGAAACACGAGCGATTGATACATGGATGTTACCATCTTTGTCTGTACGGTATTCAACCTTACCAGCTTTAATTTCATTGATAGCTTGTCCGATATTCATTGTAACTGTTCCAGTTTTAGGGTTTGGCATTAAGCCTTTAGGTCCTAAGATACGACCCATTTTACCTAATTCGCCCATCATGTCTGGAGTAGCGACGATGACATCAAAATCGAACCAGTTTTCTTTTTGAATCTTTTCAAGCATATCCTTATCACCGACGTAGTCAGCACCTGCTGCTTTTGCTTCGTCATGTTTATGAGTGATAGCTAAGATTTTCTTTGTTTTACCGTTTCCGTGTGGGAGAACGACTGTACCTCTTAATTGTTGATCAGCGTGTTTTGGATCAATGTTTAAGCGGAATGAAACGTCAACAGTTGCATCAAATTTAACAGTTGATGTTTCTTTAACTAGTGCACAAGCTTCTTCGACTGTGTAGAGCTTTGTTGAATCAACTTTAGCTGCTACTGCTTGATACTTTTTACCTTTCTTCATAATTTTCCTCCTTGTGGTCCTAACGGGATTTCCCTTCCACTAACTAGTCTTTAATTGCAATGCCTAAGTTGCGAGCTGTACCAGCAACAATCTTTTTTGCTGCTTCGACGTCGTAGCAATTTAAATCTGGCATTTTGTATTCAGCAATCTTTGTCAATTGTGCATCTGTAATTGTGCCAACAATTGTTGTTTTTGCATTGCTTGAACCTTTCTTAACACCTGCTTCTTTGAATAATAATTCTGCAACTGGTGTTGTTTTGATGACATAATCGAATGATTTGTCTTCATAAGCTGTGATGATGACTGGAACTGTAACGCCTTGTCTATCTGCTGTTTTAGCATTGAAGTCTGTACAGAATTTTGGCATCATGATACCTGCTGATGCAAGTTTTGGTCCTGGTTTTGCTTGTCCACCAGGGATTTCAAGTTTTACAACTTTTGCGATTTTCTTACTCACGTGACATACCTCCTATAGTTTTTTTGTCCGTGCGTGGTTGACGGATAGAATATATCCTTCCACGACGTAATTCGAATGGCCTTTTCTTACTCCATGAATAAGCCATGCTGAATTAGTATATACTAATAACGTCAAAATCTCAACATTTTTTTAAAAAAAATAATTTTTTATTTATATCTATGATATAAGGCACCACAGAAATGAAGAAAATTACTAAACTAAAGTCAAATAAAACGCTAAAAAACGTTGTTTCACATTTAAAAGAATTCTTTACGCTAGAAGGAAATGTTAAATTCTCTCCATCTTCCCTATCTTTCTTTTTACTTCTTTCAATTATCCCAGTTCTTACAATAATCGCCATGATATTGAGCTTTTTTAATTATGATATCTTCTATTTTTTCGATAGATTATCATTAGATTCACTACTCAGTAAAGAGCTCTACGATAGTTTCAAATTATTCTTTTCGAATCCCCCATTAAGCGAAAAAATTCCATTTATAATCACGCTTTCAACTATCGCATATCTCTCGAGTAAAGGTTTATACTTTTTCTCATATGCATACATTCGAATAAGTGATATTTCTCTTCCATTAAATTTCTCATTAAAACGACGAATAATCTTTGTCATATTAAGCTTAATTCTAGAAATATTAGTTGCATTTTTCATTCTTTTTTTATTAGCCATAACGAAATTTTTTAATTCATTTAACATCATTCTATTAGAGGTATTCTTATCATTAATCACCTTCATTTTTTTAAATGTTTTCATCTCTTTCATCTATAGTATCTCACAACTATCAAATCATAATAAAAGGCCGATAATTCTAGGTTCATTTATATCTTCATCTCTAATCACTATTGGTACAACAGCATATAGTTTTTATCTTACAAAAATATCAAAAACGTTATCATATTTCGGCCCATTATCGAATTTATTTTTATTCATTCTCATCGTTTATTTTATTTCATATGCCCTATTATTAGGTGTGGAAGCAAACAAAAAGTGGTACGAATTACATACCACTAATAGAAAACATTAAACTTTTTCAACTTCAGAATATTTGAATGCAATATTTTGAGGTCTACCAAAGAAGACGATAGAAACTGTAACTTCACCTGCTTCTTTATCAACTGATTCAACATTTCCTTCTGTTCCTTCAAATGAACCAGAAAGAATTCTTACTAAATCACCAGGAGCATAATTTGAGAACATATCTTCATCAACTTCGCCCATTCTCTTTAAGACTGGTTCAATTTGTTCTCTAGTTACAGGGAAAGGTTTAGCACGTCCACCTGATGAGCCAACGAAACCAGTGACTCCTGGAGTATTTCTAACAATATACCATGCTTCATCAGTCATAATCATTTCAACAAAAATATAACCAGGGAATAAGTTCTTCATCTTAACTTTTCCTGAAGGGAGACCTTCTTTATTTAAAACAGGAACTTCTTGTTCTGCGACAATAACTCTAAAAATATAATCTGTTAAATCTTGAGTCTCAATACGTTTTAATAAGTTATCTTTAACCTTGTTTTCATGTCCTGAGTAAGTGTTAACAACATACCATTGTTTTTCACCATAATTTTCTTTTTCTTCCATTGCCTCTTACCTCCTATAACAATGTAGTAAACGCATCAACTAAGCCAGCAGTACTCTCCGAACTACTACTACTTGCAAATTGATTATCTAAAGCTTTTAATAATCCACCAACAATACCATCGCTTAATGTTAATGCGATAGCAGCAACGGAAACAACGATTAATACGATTCCAACAGCGCGTAACAATTCTTTTCTCTTTGGCCATCTAACCATTTTTGCTTGTTCAGCAACTCCGCGAAAATATCTTGAAATTTTGCTCATATTCTCCTCCTATTTGGATTCCTTATGTAATGTCGAAGCATTGCATTTTGGACAATATTTTTTTATTTCTAATCTTGTAGAAACTGCATCCTTCTTTTTAGTAGTTGTATAGTTTCTAGACAAGCATTTTGAGCATATTAAAATTACCTTTTCTCTCATCTAAATCACCATCCTAATTTTCTAAGTTTGCATTAGAATGATACCACACAATTTTTTTGGTATCAAGATAAAAAAATTAAAACGACAAATTAAATCCGATATTCTTTGATTTTCATATAAAAAATAATCATCAAAAACATAGATTCATATCTATAAATATCATCTTGGTTAGTATGATGAATTAAATATTTTTATTATCCATTTATGTTATTTTTCATATAAAATTTTAATTTTCTTTCTAATATAATAAACCATATTGCTGATCTTCTTTTCACTGATATTTAAGATAGATGATATCTCTTTGTAGGAATATCCTTTAAATAATAAATCCATTATCAAATAAGATTCATCTCCTATTCCTTTAATCATTTCAATCATATCATTTATATCGTATTTCATTTCAACAGGTGCCCCACTATCTTCAAAAGATTCACATATATCAAAATCGACATCATCGTATTGCAAATGATCAATTTTAGTATTGTATTGCTCAAAAGTTTTCTTTCTTAAGATATCAATAATATCCATCTTTAAAACAATAGAACAATATGAATAGAACGATCCTTGCTTGAGATTATACTTTCTTAAGGCTTTCCCTACGCTTTCCCAGATAAGCGCTCCATAATCATCTTTTTGGAATCCATTCTTTTTGAGTGGATACTCATAATTTAATAGAATTTTTCTTAATTTTTTCTCAAAACGAAAATAGAGAAGCCTCATAGCCTCTCCATTTCCTAAATATATATTATAAATTAATTCTTCGTCCGTTATTCCCATACTTATTTAAGCGGATTACGATATGCATATATCGTTGCAAGATATAAAGCACAAGCAACGGATGCATTAAGTGAATTAACATGCCCTACCATTGGAATCTTAGTAATAAAATCAGAATTCTTCAAAACTAATTTCGATATGCCAAAGCCCTCAGAACCAATAACTAATAAGGTTCTCATATTATAGTCAATCTCACGGTAATCCTTTGTTGCGCTACCATCGCTTGAGACAACCCAAAACCCTTCCTCTTTCAATTTATTTATCGTTTGAGTTAGATTAGTAACCATCGCTACATCAACATATTCAATCGCACCAGTTGAAACCTTCGCCACTGTAGCGTTTAGTTTAGCTGCACGATTGGCTCCAATTATCACTCCATCCGCACCAAAAGCATCAACACTTCTTAATATGGCTCCTAAATTATGTGGATCTTCAATTCCATCGAGCATAACAAATAATGCATCCTTCTTCCCTTCGACTTTCTTAATCATATCTTCTATAGGAACATATTTATATTCTTCAATGAGTGCAACAACTCCTTGATGATTAACTTTTCCTACCATCTCCTCTACTTCACGTATTGATTTAACATATGATTTAACTTTCGACTTTCTCAATAAAGAAGAAATGCGTTCATCTTTAAAAGAAGGTGTTAAATATACTTCACATATTGACTCATTATGTGCTAAAGCATTGGCTATAGTATTCTTTCCAAAAATGTAATTTCTCATTTTATCTCGCTCCTATCTCGATTTGGTCTTAAATATTAGTTTTCTACTAAAAAGTGCGGTATTTTGTATATTTTAAATATAAAATATCGCCTTTATTTTGTAAAGTATTATAACAAATTTCTTTCGATTAATTCTTTTCTATACAAGTTTTAGGATTTTACATACCATTTTAGGTATATTTCCTAAAGTCAGGTTTTATCATTATTTGTTATACTTTCAATAGGCGGATTATATTTCTCTACATTATTTTACTTTTTTCATTCCTGATAATAGTAAAGAATTATAAAAATGCATTAGTTGTTTTTTTAAAAAAGCTTTTCTTTCCGTTAGATTCAACTGATGATAGTCCAGCATGTTTGAATGTTATTCTCTCATTAAAAACTTCATTTATCAAATATGTTTTACCTATTCTTTTCCTACCATATACTGCAACAAATTGAGACTTCTTACTATCATACAATTTATTTAGAATTTCAATTTCATTCTTTCTTTCAATCATATTAACGGACCTCCAACCATCTTATAAATAGCCTCGTAACCATATTTTTTCAGTTTCACGGCCAATTATCAAAGCATTTTTACAGTTTATATCCATTGACGTCATCAAATTCTAAATAATATTTTTTAAAAAAATAAAAAGAGTATTCATAATAAAAAATATTATGTATACCCGTTTTTGAATTTAACATCTCATTTTAGGATTATTTCCTGAAATCAAACTATAATCTCGCCTTTATTTTGTAAAGTATTACAACAAATTTCTTTCGATTAATTCTTTTCTATACATATCAGCTTTTTCAAAATCTTTATCATTACGCGCTTTCATGTATAATTCATAATTCAAACGATCTTCATCATTAACTAATGGATAATCGAATTGTAAACCAAGAATCTCTATCATCTTACTTAATGAATAAAATAGAACCTCTAATCTATTAATATCTAGTGGATTAGTTCTTAAAGCAACATTAATCTCTTTTACCGTTTTATAAACGACAGTCAAAGCATTTGGAGTATTCAAATCATCGCATAATGCTTCCAAAAATTCATTGATATCATAATTCTTTGCATCTTTATCTATTGTCACATTTCCAAGTTGCAATTTAACCGCAGCTTTTACATAAGCTTGTTCAATTTTATCTAATTCCTTCTTTGCAGAAAGAGCTAATTCATCGCTAAAATTTACAGGTGTACGATAGTATGAATTGACTAGGATAAATCTAACGATGTTACCCCCATACATATTAATCATCTCTTTTGCTAATTTAACATTACCTAAAGATTTTGACATTTTTACATTATCGATATTAATGAATCCATTATGCATCCAATAATTTGCAATTTTATGTCCTTTTATAGCCATTTCTTGAGCGATTTCATTTTCATGATGTGGGAATTTTAAATCAAATCCTCCTCCATGAATATCAATTTTTCCACCTTCGATGATTGAATTAATCATAACAACACACTCACTATGCCATCCAGGGCGTCCTTCCGACCAAGGCGAAACAAACTTAATTCCGTCTTCAGTTTTCTTCCATAAAGCAAAATCTAAAGGAGATTCTTTTTTACTATTTTCATCAATTCTTGCACCGACTAATAAATCTTCCTTTTTCATTTTCGATAAGCACCCATAATCATCAATCTTATCTACTCTAAAATAAACGTCTCCATCAACGTTATAAGCATACCCTTTTTCAATTAATTCTTCGATAAATTTAATAATCAAATCCATCGTTTTTGTTACGCGAGGTTGATAATCAGGTTTTAAGGCATGAACATTCTCTCTATCTTCTTCAAATGCTTCAATATATTTATTTGCAATCGTTTCTTCAGAAACATTTTCAATTTTAGCTTGTTTAATTATCTTATCATCGATATCAGTGAAATTAGAAATAAAAGTAACTTTATATCCAAGTTCAATAAACAATCTTCTTAATACGTCAAATGTAACTACTGGTCTAAGATTTCCAAAATGAACGTAGTTGTATACTGTAGGTCCACAAACATAACAGGTTAATTCACCTTCTTTTATCGGTTTAAATTCTTCAATTTTGTTTGATAAACTATTATATAATTTAACTTCCATATTATGTTTCTCCTTCTAGTGTTTCTAATTATAACACCAATATAAATAAAAAACGCTACTTTTATACTATCTTTAATATTTCTTTTATCGAATCGATCATGTATTTAGGATTATACGATTCCAACACTTCTTTTTCTCTAAACCCATATGTGACTGCACAAACATCAACATGCGCATTATTCCCCGTTTTCATATCCGTATCTGAATCTCCTACATAAAGTACTTCATCATTTTCTACTTTTAGTTCTTCAATAACTTTAAATAAACTAGTAGGATCTGGTTTTAAAGGATATATCGTTGTTTGTCCTAAGATAAAATCAAAAGTAAAATCCTTGCATAAATGAGAGATGATTTCCTTCGTGTTCTTATCAACTTTATTTGATAAAATCGCTAATTTGATTCCTTTTTTTCTTAATTCGATTAAAACATCCATCACTCCATCATATAAAGATGCATTATCTAATTGATGCTCATTATATTCTCTTGTGAATTCTTTAAATAAGATTTCAACTTCTTCATCTTGTGGATTTAAAGATGATATCGCTCTTCGACAAAGATTTTTGGTTCCTGAACCGATTAATCTTTTTGTTTCTTCTAAGGAATAAGAAAAAGAATAATTCAAATTCTTCAATGCCGAATTTATTGAATTCTTTAAATCTTCTAAAGTATAAACTAACGTCCCATCTAAATCAAAAATAACTGCTTTGTACATATTTCCTCCAATCTCAACATATCAGTTGGTTCCTTTTTACTAATAACGATCTCCTTCAATGAATATGGATGAATCATTGTTATTCTAAATGAATGAAGAGCAACTCGAGATATATATTTCTTCTTTCCATCATATAATACATCACCTAATAAAGGATGATTGATGCTCGACATATGAACCCTAATTTGATGAGTTCTTCCTGTTTCAAGAAGTAAACGAATATAGGTATAATCTTCATATCTTTTTAAAACATAATAATGCGTAATCGCATCTTTAGAATGTTTACTCTTTCCTACGCGATATTTATTCGCGATATGTCGATCTCTTCCTATTGGAATATTTATTACACCTTCATTATTCTTTATATAGCCATGAACTAAAGCAAGATATTCTCGTTTCAAAGTATGCTTTTCAATATCGTGACTCAATATTGAATAAGTCAAGAAATCTTTTGCAAACAAAACTAAACCACTAGTCTCTTTATCAATTCTATGTAAATATCTCACGTTTCGATTAATATTTTGTTTCGTATAATAATTCGCAACACGATTAACTAATGTATCTATGTCATCATTTCCATCAGAATGAATAATGATACCAACAGGTTTATTAACTACTAAAATATAATCATCTTCATAAACTATTTCCACACTATTAGAAGATATAGGAACATCAATGCATTCATCTATTTCTATCTCAATAACATCATTTGAATGGATTATATCGCTTTCTAAAGCAAGATTACCATTTAAATAAACTCGCTTATATAAAAACAATTTATAGATCATCGACTTTCCAAGATAAAAAAAAGTAAAGTATTCTTTTAGCGTAATATCATTATGTTTCTCATTTACTATATACTTCACTTTTTCCATAACTACACACTTTTAATTTTGCTTCTTAATTTATTTAGTAAAGGAATAAATAACGTTCCTAAGGTGTTTCCTAAAATGATATAGAATACCTTTAAAGATAAAGAGCCATCAAACAATTTGAATAAGCTATATATAAACATATCAGTTATACCTTCTTTTAATCCACATATATAAATTGCTCCAATGCATAAGAATAACGTTAGAAATTTAGCGATTGGTTGTTCTGCTTTCTTATAAGTATTAAAACCAAAATAAGCAATAATGCCTCCTATAAAGCTCAACAAGATTAATGAGAAGAAGTCTTCATTGACTCTCGTACTCATATATGCATTTACGGTATTTAAAAAAACACTACCTTCATTCATCAATGAAGTTGCACGTAAAAGAAGTGAAATAAGAAGAATCCCGATAAAATTACCTAATAAAGATAATAGAACTTCAATAAGGTAATCAACTTTATTCTCTAATACATAACCCACTTTAAACGTATATAAGTTATAGCCATATAAACAGATAAGTAGAACTCCTAATACACCAAAAATAGGTCCAATAATCCCTGAATTTAAAATCGTAGAGCTTTGGATAATAAAAGATATCGTGACTCCAATTCCAATTAATAAACCTGCAATAAAACTCGATAAAAGAACTTTTAGATATTTCCCTATAATCAATTTCCAATTTATATTCATATTAGTATTCCTATAACGCTAAGCGATCATCATCTCTAACAACATCGAATGATTCGATAATTAACCCGGATAATCCTAAGAAATTAACTATCAATGTAACGATGTAAGATAAACAAGAAATAAACGCTAAAGTACCACCAACAGTAACTGAGGTAAAATTATCAGTTTTAATTGTTGATAATGTATCTTGAATAATATTAAGAATCAAGAATGTATTACCATATGTATAACCATTCATTGACGCTTCCTTACAAGTAAATGGAAGAGCTAAAGTAGTATCATTATTAAATAAACGAGATATTAAAGCATATGATGGAGTACCGATTGCACCAAAGAATACTGCAACCATCGAAAGAACAAATAATGCATTCACACCAAACATTGCCCATGATGCAACCCTCCCAATTTTTCTATTCTTATTTATTGAAACAAGCGCAAATCCTAAGCCGCTAAAGGCTAATGCACTAACAAATAATGCAGCATTTTTTATAGAAACTAAAACTCTAAGAACTTCTGCATTTGTATTATTAGAAAACATTGTTTTTCTATTTAAGGACGTAAAGACTAAGAAAATAATTAAAGTGATAATAGTTACTATTTGAGTAGCACCTAATGCATATGCGTTAATCTTAGCAACTATTTGATCTTTTTTAGCTCCAATAATAATTCCAACTGCGAATAAAATAATAAACAAACTAGCAAAAATTAGAATTAAAGAAGGAGTGCGATATTTATTAAAATAATCCATTGATGAAGAAACTGTTATTTGAGATGAAACTAAATCAATTTCACTAGTTCCCCATGAGAAATACCCTGCAACCTGTAAAATAATACCAATTAATCCACAAATAAGAAAATATGAAAATCTCAATTTAATCTTTTTCATAAAACCTCCTGAAATAATTTCTTAGAAATTACTATACTTATTATACCGAAACAAGGAGCCTACTTTCAACATCAAAAATGTTTCACTAGAGTCTATATTAGAAAGAAAATATGTTTTATAAAATATAATTCCAATACTATAGATTATCTAGACTTCATCTTCAATTCATCTTAAAAAAACAAGAACCTAGAATATTGATTCTTGTCTTCTATTTTTATATATTAACTTTCTTAAATTGTTTTTTACCCTTTTTAATTAACAATCCCTTTTTCAATTCATCAATAGAATATTTCATCTTTGGATCAGTGACCTTTTCATCATTAACACTTACTCCACCTTGTTCAACATTTCTTCTCGCTTCAGATTTTGTTGGTGCCAAGGAAGAAGCAACAAGAAGTGAGCAAATGTCGATTTGTCCATCAACAAATAAACTACTATCAATTGGGGTAGAAGGAACTTCTTCTAAATTAATTGTTTTACCAAATAATGATTCAGTTTGTTTAACTGCTTCTTCATATGCTTCTTTACCATGAATAAAAGTGATTACTTCCCTTGCAAGAGCTTTATGTGCTTCTCTTAATTCAGGATGTTCATTATTCTTCTTTTCTAATTCTTCAATTTCTTCTTTTGATAAGAATGTTAAGAATTTTAAATAATCAATAACTTTACTATCTTCTGAATTGATGAAGAATTGATACATTTCATATGGTGAAGTTTTATCTCTATCTAACCATATTGCTTTACCATTAGTTTTTCCAAACTTAGTTCCATCTGATTTTGTTAATAAAGGCATTGTGAATGCATATGCTTCTTTACCTTCTTTTCTTCTAATCAAATCAATACCTGCAGTAATATTGCCCCATTGATCTTGTCCAGCAACTTGTAAAGTAACATTCTTTTCTTTGAAAAGATACCAGAAATCTAATGCTTGTAAAGTCATATAAGCAAATTCAGTAAATGTTATACCACTATCTAGTCTTCTTGCAACAATATCCTTTGAAAGCATATAGTTAACATTAAAGTATTTACCAAAATCTCTTAAGAAATTAATCGTATCAATCTTGCTAATCCAATCGTAATTATTAACAACTTCAAAACCAAAAAGTTTAGTAGCTTGAGCTTTTAAGCAATTGAAATTATGTTGAACTTGTTCATAAGTGATCATTGGTCTTTCAGCATCTGGTTTTGGATCACCAATAAGTCCTGTTGCTCCACCTACTAATAAAATTGGGTTATGTCCTGCATCCTTTAATCTCTTTGAAATCAAAAAACTTGAGAAATGACCTATATGTAATGAATCTCCAGTTGGATCTGTACCAATATAAAATGTCATTCCACCTTTATTTAATTTTTCCTTAAGCGATGGATCAGATACATCCTTAATCAATCCTCTCCATTCTAATTCTTCATAGATTCCCATAATTACCTCCAAAATAAAATCGTCCCTTATATAAAAGGACGACATAGAAATCGTGTTACCACCTTTTTTCATAGGCAACTCACATTGCCTACCTCGGTGAGTTTAAAATAAACTCAATACTTTAACGGGTATTAATCGAAATAACCTACTATTTTTCAATTATTTTGCTCCAAGATGTATTCATATTTATATAAATACTATTTTCCATCAACCAATAGCTTTCTATAATTTAGAATAAATACTACTATTCTTTTCTTTGCATATTTTGATTATATTTATAATATGCACTTAAGTCAACTTTTTTACAAGAAACCTAAAAATTGCAATATAACTTTTTATGATAAGTAGATTATTCATCTTTTTTTATAGCTCTTCTTACTAAAATAAAAGAAGAAATAGTAAGAATAATAAAAGAAACTATTAAGATTACAAATGAAAGAACATATAAAAAGCAAAATACACCATTAAAGCAATTATTATTCGCAATTTGAAAGATAAAATAGCATTCGAAAAGAAAACTAATAAGTGATCCAATAAATAGAATACTAGCACATTTGAATTTCATAATTTGATAATCTCCTTATATAAATGATCTTACATTGACGAAGGCCACATTGCTCTATTATTATATAAACGCATTAACGTTTTAGTCAATAACTTTTTTTATTTATGTAAAGAATATCAAAATGATAAATCGAGTAGAGAATGAAAACTAATGTTTTCCGCTCCCTCTCACACCACCATACGTACGGTCTTCCGTATAAGGCGGTTTAAATAAACATTCTATGCTACCGGTTTTAGGTAGTATTCAAGAGGGTCTATAAGTCCTAGTACTATATATAGGGTGATTATATAGTACTAGGGACTTGATATATTAAAAGGCAAGGACATTGCCGGTTAGCTCGTTGATACTAGGTTCTGTAGAATCCTTGAGCGAGAAGCCCCCACTTCTATAAGTGGTGGGAGCATGTCACTTTGTACATATAAATACATTATTTTTTTCTCAAAATTGATTTAATCTTTTCAATCAATAAATCAACTCCAACAGTATGAGAAAAATCATTTGGAATCAATACATCCGCATATCTTTTACTTGGAGATACAAATGCATGATACATTGGTTTAACTGAAGTTAAATATTGTTCGATAATATGATCAAAATCTCTGCCTCTTTCAACCATATCTCTTTTAATACGTCTAATGAGTCTTAAATCTTCATCGCATTCAACAAATACTTTTATATCACATAGTTCCCTTATTCTCTCATCTTCTAAAACTAGAATACCATCAAGAATGATTACTTTTGCAGGATTTACTAACGTATACTCTTTACTTCTAGTTTGTTCAACAAAATCATAATTAGGCTTATTGATGGAATTTCCTTTAAGTAATTCTTTTAAATGTTGAATGAGTAATTCATTTTCTAAAGAAGATGGATGATCATAGTTTGTTCTTTTTCTCTCTTCCATTGTTTTATCGCTTTGATCACGATAATAATCATCGTGTTTTATAATCACGATATCTTCATTTGCTAAAGCATCTCTAATCTCATTAACAACCGTAGTTTTCCCACTTGCAGAGCCTCCTGCAACTGCGATAATAATTGACCTATTCATACATCATCACCTCTTACACTAACATAATGATACAAAACGCTTATCTCATTTTCAACAAGCATAATACGATTTAAATATATTATCCTATTCGCGAACATAATTAAAGAATACAGATATAAAAATCACTCATAAAATCATTTATCATTCATAAGATTAAATGAGGACATACTATGAAAACAAATGCTTATGTAAACAAATATATCGTTCAAAAAGGAGATACGATTGAATCGATATGTGAAAAATTCGATATCAGTAAAAGACTCTTTTACAGATACAATAAAATAATGAAATATATTCCATTAACTCCTAATACTCCTATTCATATTGTTTCCCTTACAAAACTAGAAATAATCGATATGAATATTGAAATAGATACAATAACAACATCTCTCACTTCGATTGCTTATCTAATAAAAGAATGCATCGTCTCGAGTCTATATTTCAAAGATAATGTTCACTACAATAAAGAAGCATTAAAAGAAGAACATCAAAAACTAGTTAACGGGTTATCACTTTCAAATGATCAAAAAGATACAATGAGAAAAGACATCGAAGCAATCAATTTTAAAATCATTGAAATTTCCGATGTCCTTCTTACTAAAGATAAAGAAAAACTTAAAACTTATGAGAAAGAGATAAAAGAGAATATCCAAAGATTCATTGAAGATATCTCCACTATCTATTTTGAGACAAATAAAGAAGTTTTATACGAAACTATTGAAAATATATCAAGAGATTATCAAACGCTTGCGCTAAGGCTTATATTAAAGAAATACGATGAAGTGTATAAACTATTTAAAAAGATTTTAGAAAACTACGAATTAATTAATAAAAGTCTTTTACTCCACTAATTCAAACGAATCAACAGTATCTGGAATAATATAGTATTCTCCTTCGATACATCTAAGAATACCTTTAACATTTGCTTTTGTTCCAGAAACGATGTTTTCAAATAGCATATTGTTTTCTTGCTCAGTTAAAAAATAATTATTATCGCGTAGTATTTTGTATTCTTTTCCGTTTAATAAAAATAATATAACGTCACTTGAAATATTAGAGAATGTAATATTATTAACGCTTATTCTTGAATTTTGATGAATATTAATATTCTCATTAAATGTTGAATTATCACTATATATTGAAGTGACATCAAGATATTCTGGTTTTCCATATGAAGGATCAGAACGCGAGATTAAATTAATTTTAGGTTTATTAATAAGATAAGTATTATTATCATAATAGCATTTACCTATAACTGATACTTTATCTCCAGGAAAGAAATCATTTTTACTATATTCCGTATCAAAACAAAGAACACCATTATTTTCTTCATCGTGTAAGAAGATATTCTTTCCATCTAATGAAATGGTTAAAACTGTCAAATTCATGAGACATGTCTTATTCTTATTATCACTAATTGGTCCTGCTTCCTTACATAAAGCAATATATTCATCAAAGTTAATAGGAGATAATTTCTCAACCTTGTATATAAAGCGCTTTTCATTTCCTAATATATCCTTAAATTCCTTCGATGTTCCTTTATAATCAAGAGTTGGAATTAATTCAAATTCCATCTCTGATTTTATTAAATCATCATAAAAACCAACATAAATACCTTGATAATTGTCACGATCTTTAGCATTTATCAATCTTACTCCATCACCTTCACCTTTTAATATCGATAATTCCCAAGTAACATCAATTCTTTCATCATCAAAAATATGAAACTTTTTTGCTACTTCAAAATTATCATAAACAAAGGAATTAATGGAATCTTTATACATATCATATAAAACATTTGCAGCCTCTTCTAATGCCTTTTCTGGAGTCAACATAGAAACAGATAAAATCGGTTCTTCCGAAGAAGAAGACGATGGAGGCGTATTTCTTTTACACCCCGTAATATTAATTGATATGCTTGCAAGTAATGCAAATAATAATAAATATCTCTTTTTCATAATCTATAGCCTAATAACATTATAGAAGATTATTCTTTCATTTTAAATAGAAAACTCATTAAGAGAAATATGAGAAAAACTTATCACAACTTTAGGATTCACGTTATCATAAACAATATAAAATGATATTGTAAGAAAGTAAAAAAAGAAGCGAATGAACGCTATTTCATTCGCCTCTAATAAATCTTAAGTTAATCTTAAGCTGCAGTTTCAGTTACTTCAGTAATAGAAGCAACTACAATATTTATTGTTCCGTTTTTAGAGTTGTTTCCTCTGCAGAATCCGATTACTTTTACTTTCTTACCGACAAAGTCTTTTAAATCAGTATTACAATATAAATTAATTTTATATGAAGTTTCGCTACTTGAGACAGCAATTCCATATTTAGATTCATTTTTGATAACATATCCATCAGTAATCTCGATTGTTTTTCCATCGTATTTACCAATGACATTATTTGATGCAGCATCTGCAACAACTGTTGAAGCATTAACTTTAAGGTCAGCTTCACCTAAATTAACTTTAGCATTTCCTAAAATTACTACTTTTTCACTTGTATTTGGTTTTATTTGTGGGAAGCCATAGTTTTCTGTATACTTTGCTTTAACTACGATTTCATCTCCGACTTTAACATCTAATTTATCGTATGAGTATACTAATCCTGTTGCGTCTTTTAATATGAATCCTGTTGAAGCATTAACCTTTTCTGTTGCAACAACTGTACCTCTAACATATACTTCATTAGTTTTATCTTTTGTAGATAAGAAACTTGCAATTGTTGTTGTAGGTTTTGCAGTAACTGTAACTTCTTTTGTTTTTGTTTCATTACCAACTTTTGCAGTTGCAACTAAGACTGCAGTTTTATCTTCAGTTGCAACATCGAAAACTACAACATTATTTGTAACTTTAACGCCTGTTGCGTTAGCATCTTTTAATGCCCAAGAGATTTCTGCACCTGCATATGTAGCACTTGTTGTTGGAAGATTTGCTCCACCATATACTGTCATTTGTGCTTGTAATTCATTAAGAGCCAATTCTGCTTGTTCTGCATCTGTAATATCTTTAGCATTTAAATCAAATGTTACATTTGCTTTTGCTTCACCTATTGTAACTACTCCAGTCAATTTTGTTTTTGCAACATCACCTACTTTTGTTGGAGTAATTTTTAATTTACCATTTTCAATTGCAAATTGTGTTGGAGCATCAGCAGGTAATGACCATGTAATTGTTGAACCTAATGCTCCTTTAGTAGGAAGAGCAATTTCTGCAGCAGTATTAAAGAATGATTTATAGCCTGTTAATGAAACTGCTTTTGCAGCAATCTTAGCTTTTACTGCATCTGTTGCAACTACTTCAAAGCAATCAACACTTGTTGGATAGATTTGATGTGCTGAACTAAAGCAGTTAACCATACCTTTAACATTAATCTTAACATTCTTTTCACCAACTAATGCTTTAAATAAATCAGCCCATTGATTATTTTCATCTTTAGTTAAGAAATATGATGTTGACCAATATAAATTATATTTAACACCATCTGCAGTTTTGAAATAATAATATGATTCATCGACAGAATCAACTGTACAATTTTTGATTTCAACATGCATACTTTGATATTTTGCTAAAGATGCATCTTTATTATCTTTTGCTTTATTGAAATCTTCAGTTACATCGACATAATTTGTTGGCATATCATAGCCTGCAGTAGTCTTATCTAGTTTCTTAATTGTTGCTTTAACAAATTCATAACATCCACTATAAGAATAAACTGGACCAGCAACTGCGATATAATCTCCAACAGCAAAATCCTTTTGCTCTTTATATCCAGATCCATAGATTAAATATGCATGTCCTTCATCTCTAACGTATACATATTTTCCATTTCCAGAAATGCCTTGAACGTAGCCTTTAATTGCTGCAACACAATCATCATTTTGTTTTCCGCCAGCTTTATCCGCGATCCTGATAAATTCTTCATATGTATTGAATACTAATTGTTTTGCTTTTCTTGTGAAAACCTTCTTGTTTCCTTTTGAGTCTAAGGATAGGATATCTCCCATAACTTTTGAAGTTCCTTTATATGTTAAAGTAGGAATAAGGTTATAAGATGTTTCTTCGGAAATCACCATATCATAGTACCCAACATATACCGTTTGGAAGTTTGTTGGATCAGAAGATTCAATTAATTTAACTCCTTCTGTAGAACCTACTAAGTTATCAATTGTCCAAGAAACGTCAACTGAATAAGCTCCACCCATCATAGTAATTTTCTTTACTAGTTCATAGTTTCCTAGAATGTATGAATTATTATCATCTTTGTACATTGTCCATAATGTTGTAGCTGCTTGAGAAAGAACCTCATCAACAGAATATTCTGATGTTGAAGATACTACACTACTAGGTTCACTACTTGTTGCTGGTTCACTCGAAGTTGAACTAGAAGTTAGATTACATCCAACTGCTGTAAGAGCCATTAACAATGTTGCTGATAATGTTAATAATTTAGATTTTTTCATTTTCTTTTCCTCTCATTTTTTTATTTGATTGTTAAATCATTTAATGAATAAACATTGAGTTGATAGCTAACACCGCTATAATCGGAAACATATTTTCCAACGATACCAACTGCATCAATTGTTTTATTCAATACATCATCTTCAGTAATTAAGTTACCTTGAGCATCTTTTAGAACAGTAGTTCTTACAGATACCACCTTATTATCAGATGTTGCACATGTAAGAGTCATTGCACCAGTAGATTTACCTTCTTGCGTAGTATATACATCAGTAACTCTTAGGTTTGTCATTTTAACATATGAATTCAAGATACAATCAACATAACTGATCCCTCCATAAATCTCCTTTGGAGTTGTATCAGATAGTTGGGTAGCTGTGATTTCAACAGGAGTTACAGTAACTCCAGTTTCAAGAACTCTTAAATTCTTTGAATAATTTGGTCTCATGGCAAAATATTCCAAATCTGAAACTTGATAAATTTGACCAGCTTCATAGTATAGATATTTACCACAGAATGAAACTAAATTACCTACTTGCATATTTGATCCAACAGAAGCATCATATCCATAGAATACTTGCATTCCATAATATATTTCATTTTCCTCATCGTAATCGACGACGTATGCAGTATTTGAATTTATTTTAGTGATTAATCCTTCAAATCTAACTAAAATTCCTTCATAATCTTTTGGAGCTTCTTTTAACCCTCTAATTGTTGTTTCTACATAATCACCATAATAGAAATCTGGGTCTTTTTCTGTTGAGAAAACATGTAATTGGAAGTCCATTGCTTGAGCTTGTGCTTTTTGGAAATATTCTCCATATACTGTGGATCCTCCACCTTTACCTTTTGAATATCCTTCTTGCATCAATTCAATATTTAAACATTTATAATCTGTCATTGATGGACTCTTATACCAAATGTAGACTAAATGTCTTTCGCCCGTAGAGTCAACATTCCATGCGCCATCATTAGATTCGATTCTAATTAGTGTGCCTTTTTCAGTTAATTTACTTTTTGTAAAATTTGATGCAGTTTTGCCCCAAGGTTCAACTTTACCAGTTGATTCCGGTGTATCAATACCAAGATATCTTGCTTTTAATACTCCATCAGCTGTGACAGTAGTAGGAACATTGAAGTGCGTTGTATCACCATCAATAGTTTGCTTAACTGTTGCTTCTGCCCATTTTCTTCCTGAATTTTCATCAAATTTTAATTCTGAAGCATAATCGATGAATTGTTTTTCACTAGTTGTGACTTCTATAGAAGAAGTAGAACTAGATGACGTTGGTTGACAAGCAGTTAATCCAAATGCAAGAGGTGCAACTAATGTAGCAATTGATAAAATTTTTAATAACTTCTTCATCACTACCTCCTAGTTCTTAGTGCATTCCATGATTGCATCTGCAAAAATGTTATCTAGTGTATCTTCTTTATTTAAACTTCTTGTCATGATATTTTCAGCTTGTTCACGAGCTTCACTTGAACCAACGAATGCTGGAGAAATGAAGTAGTAATCCTTTTGTGCTAAACATTGTTTAATTGCTCTTGCTTGAATACCATCTTTTGCAAGTTCTGCTGCATAATCAGCATTTAATTCTACAGATTTAATAACTGGAGTATAACCTGAAGATAATGAGAATTGTGCTTGGAAATCAGCATTTGTTGTAAAGAATTTTAATAAAAGCCATGAAGCGATAACTACTTGTGGATCATTATTATTGAATAAGCATACAGATGGTCCTTGTTGAATAACTGCTTTATGATTAATAGCATCGTGTTGTGGAACAGTTGCAATGCCTACTTCAAATGCATTCTTTTCTGGTTGTTGATATGACGCACCAGCTGATGAACCGATACACATAAATAATTCTTTATTTGTAAACGAAGATGAAGTATATGAACCTAAAATTGCTTTTGTAGTTACATATCCTCTTTCTCTCCAGTCAACAAATTTACTAACGAAATCTTTAGTTTGAGAGTTGTTAAATAAGTAATGATCACCTAAAGCAGAAGTATATGGAGCTCCTGTTTGTTCACACATTGTGATGAACCAGTTAGCACCAGAGTCATATCCTAATGGAGTTGCATCAGGGTTTGCTGCTTTTAATGTTTTACATGCATATTCTACAGATGTTGTATCGGTTTCACTAGTTGAGAACCAGTGATCTGGAACTGATAAATTTAATCTATCAAATTCAGTTTTATTATAATATAAAATTTCCGATGATTTTGAGAATGGTAAACTATACATTTTACCATCACCAAATTGATTACCTTCTTCATAATATGCATCGACAAAGTCATTTAATTGGTCATCAGTTAAGCCAATAATTTCATCAGTATTACCGATTTTAAGAGTGGAATCAATAAATCCATCTAATGGAATAACAGATTTTGCTTGGTTGTACATTGCAATATGGTCCGGATAACAATATGTTAAAGTTGCACCATCTGGCTTTTGAGATGAAATTTCAGTAGTCAATTGATCTCTAACGTCGTCATAGTTACCTACAGAAGTATGTCTTACTTTAATATTTGGGTATTTTGCATTAAAATCTTCCAAATACATTTCAAATACTTTTTGTAAAGTTTGTCCCATTGTATGATAGAAATTAATTTTTATTTCTTTAGTAGTATCAAATGGTACTTCATAAACATTAACTTTGCTTTCTGAACTAGATTGGGACGAACTAGTTCCGCCACATGATGTAGCGCCCAAGAGTGTAGTTACACTCATGAGGGCTGCTGCACCAAAAATAAGAATTTTCTTTTTCATGTCAATCTCCTTTCAAAAGATTGATTTACTATTATTCAGCAGCGTATTTGCATTCTTCGATTGCATCGCTAAATAGTTTATCAACTTTTGTGTTATAATCTGCATCACTTGCATTTAAATCAAGTACTCCAACGAATACTTTACCTACTTGGTCACGTGCTTCACTTGAACCAACGAATGCTGGTGATGTGTAATATGTATCTGCTTGTTCAACACATACTTTTGATGATAATGCAGCAATATTATCTCCACCATCTGCTTTTGCAAGGTGTGCTTTATAAACTGGATTATCTTGAACTGATTTTAAAACTGGAATATAACCAGATTTGATTGAGAATTCTGCTTGGAATTCAACTGATGTTGTAAGGAATTTTACAAATAACCATGAAGCAATGACTTTTTGTGGATCATTATGATTTAAGATACAAACTGATGGTCCTTGTGAAATTGCTTTTTTATTATTTGCATCTGCTTGTGGGATTGGAGCGATACCTACATCAAATGGGTAAGCGCCATCAACTTTAGTAGGACGTTGGTGAGTAGCACCAGCTGAAGAACCAATTGACATATATGATGTAGTTGCAGTTGGATCTACATTAACGAAAGCACCTGAAGTATATGCACCATATTTTGTTTGAGTTGTGAAATAACCCTTATCATACATTGTTTTGAATTTCTTAACGAAATCTTTATTTTGATCATTGTTGAATCTAAATTTTTCACCACTTGCTGAAGTATAAGGTGCTTTTAATTGCTCGCACATTGTAATGAACCAGTTTGCTTCTGAGTCATAACCTAATGGAGTACAATCTGGATATGCTTCTTTTAATTTTGCACAAACGTATTCCATTGAAGTTTTATCTTCAGTTCCTGTTGAAAACCAATGATCTGGTACTTCTAATTTTAATGTATTAAATACTGTTTTATTATAATAAAGGACTTCAGTTGATTTTGAGAATGGAAGTGTATATAATTTACCATCACCGAAAGCATAGCCTTCTGCAAAATATCCATCAACATAATCATCTAATTGCTCATCAGTAAGACCAACTTCTTTGTCATTTACTTTGAGTTTTGTATCCATAAGATTATCTAATGTAACAACTGATTTTGAAGTGTTATAAAGTGCAACGTGATCAGGATAACAATAAGCTACATCTGGACCATTACCAACTGCTAATTCAGTTTTGATTTGATCTCTGACATCATCATAACCACCTGGTTGAGTATGATTGACTGTAATATTTGGATATAAATCATGGAAATCTTTATAGTATAAATCATATACTTCTTGTAATTCTTTACCCATTGTTGAATAGAAATTGATTTCAACTGGAGTTTCTGTATCGAATCCACCTTCTGGAATTAACCAAGAACCAGCATGTGGATTCAAATCAGCACCTGTAATACCTGCAGATGAAGTAACACCTGTGCTTGAGTTATTGTTAGAGTTTGTATTGCTAGTACTTGATGAGGATGAACTACTTACGTTGCATGATACAGTACCGACTAAAGCACCAACTGTTGCAACAAGAGACAATACAGTTAATAATTTCTTTTTTGTTTTCATTTTATTTTCCCTTTCTTTTTTTTATATAGAATAAGGCTCATTATCTCAAATGAGCCATAATTCTTAACCTTTAATACCGCTACGTGATACACCCTTCATAATGTATTTTCTTAAGCAGATAAATACGATAAATAGTGGAGCGGATACAATTGCAACTGCAGCCATTTGAACAGGATAGTTAGTTTGGCCTGAGTTATCACTGAATGCGTTTCTTAATCCGTTAGTAATTAATGAGTGAGCATCATCGTTTGCAACAAGTCTAGGCCATACGTATGAGTTCCATGCACCCATCATCTTTAAGATTGTGATGGAGATTAATGTTGGAAGTGATAATGGAACCATAACTTTAAGTAAGTATTCCATATCAGATTTACCATCAACCTTTGCAGCTAAATATAATTCATTTGGAATTTGTTTAAAGTTTTGTCTTAATAAATAAATATAGAAGACAGATACCAAGAATGGAACGATTAATGCTGTAAATGTATTACCCCATTTTAATGTAACTGTTACAGTTGCATAGTTAGTAATTGTGAATAATTCACCAGGAATCATCATTGTTGCTAACATGAATGCGAAGATTGAATCTCTACCTTTGAATTCAAGTCTTGCGAATGCAAATGCTGATAAAACTGTAATTACTAATGATAGTAGTGTTGAGATGAGACCTACATATAATGTATTGATAAACAATGTACCTAAGTTTGCTGTAGTAAATGCTTCAACATAGTTTGACCAAACAAATTGTTTTGGAATGAATGTAGGTTTAGTTAATTGAT
Source organism: uncultured Caryophanales bacterium (assembly GCA_945873815.1). Classification (GTDB taxonomy): domain Bacteria; phylum Bacillota_I; class Bacilli_A; order RFN20; family CAG-449; genus UBA3210. The sequence goes on along the minus strand of CAMCEE010000001.1, from coordinate 122,954 downwards.
ATTCTGTTAATGATTTTAACGAAGAGTTCAACATCCAATAGAATGGGAAGATAACAATTATTGCTAAGAGAATTAAGAATGTGTAAGTTAGAATAGAAGTAACGATTTTAATAATCTTTGCATTTCTTTCTACTTTCTTAACATCGTAATTTTTACTATCTTCTTTTAAAGATGCTGCAAGTGAGTTATTTGAGCTAGTAAGTGCTGAATATTCATTTCTTTTTTCTTCCATGTTTCGCACCTCCTATTAATAGTGAACTTTCTTACTACTTACATATAAATTGATTAATGTAACTATTAAGATAATTCCGAATAAGATTAATGATGCAGCAGATGCCGTACCATATGAGTCTGTTTTTAATGCATCATAGATGTAACCAACGATAGTTTGTAACGATCCATTTCCTGAAGGACCCATACCTTCACCAAATATACCGACAATACTTGAATACTCTTTGAAACCACCAATGAATCCAGTAATAATAACGTAAGCTAACATTGGGGACAATAGAGGAACGGTAATCCTCCAGAAGGTTCGAACTCTTGAGGTACCATCGATTTTTGCCGCATCGTAATATTGTTTATTGACTGATTGTAAACCACCAAGAAGAATTAAAATCTTAAATGGTAATGCGTTCCAAACAATATAGACGACCATGACTGCAATATTAGCAACATATGTTGAAGAACCGCCGTTAATATTACCACCTGAGTTAATCCAGTTTACTGGATTAATTCCGAATAATTGAAGAAGGTTATTGATAATGCCCCATGATTGAGCAACGAATCCCCATTTTTCTCCATTTACGTCTGTATAGATGTTATAAATAGTGTATTGACCACCAGTGCTTAAGTATTCTGCAACGTTAACTTGTTTTAATCCAACGATATTAAACATCATTGCGAATACCATACCAATAGCAATTGTATTTGTAACATATGGTAAGAAGTATATTGTTTGTAATACTTTTCCTAAACGATTAATTGAATTTAAGCATACAGATACAAGTAATGCTAAGAAGCATGAAATTGGAACTGTAAGAACACATAATAACAATGTGTTTGTTAAGCAAGTAGTAAAGCCTTTATAAGAAATAACCTTTGTAAAGTTTCCGATACCGAGAGGATATCTTTCCCCACCGATTGCAGCTAGTGGTTTATATCCTTCTAGGATTGAAATACGAACTGTATTAATAATCGGATAAACTGTAAATACTGCAAGAAGAATTAATGCAGGTAGAAGGTATAACCAGGCTTTCCATTGTTGTTTTGAATCGACCATGTTAACCTATCCTCCTATTTTTCTTCTTCAGCATTTTTCGTTGTTTTCTTTGCTACTGTCTTTTTTGTAGTAGTTTTCTTTGTAGTAGTTTTCTTTGGAGCTTCTACAGGAGCCTCTGAAGCATCTACTACCTCTGGAATTTCTTCAGTAGTTACTGTTTCTTCAACAGGAGTTTCAGCTACTGGAGCTTCTTCAGCATTTTTTGTATTTACACCAGATAATAATCTTTCCTCTGTTTCTCTATTGAAAACGAAGATCTTGTTAGGTTTAATATCAAAATGAACCATACCATTTTCATCTGGATTAATTACCTTATCAGAATCGACAATTGATCTAATAATTGGAGTTTCTGAAGCATCTGATTTTGAAACGACAGAGCTATCTCTACCCATAACTTCTCTAGAAACGAATTTTGTTGATAAAACACCTTTATCGTTAACGATGAATCCTTCTGGTCTAATACCAACATAGACTTCTTGATCATCGTGATCAAATTTCATAATCTTTTCATCGCCGATGTATAATGTCTTATTTTCAATTTTTCCACGGAATACGTTAATTGGTGGAGTACCTAAGAATTTAGCAACGAATAAGTTTACAGGATTATCATATACTTTTTGAGGTTCATCAATTTGTTGAACAACACCTAATTTCATAACAACGATTAAGTCACTAATTGACATAGCTTCTTCTTGGTCATGTGTAACGAAGATTGTTGTAACATTTGTATCTCTTTGAATACGTCTAATTTCCTCACGAGTTTGTAATCTTAAACGAGCATCCAAGTTTGATAATGGTTCATCTAATAAAAGAACATTTGGACTCTTAACAAGAGCTCTTGCAATCGCAACACGTTGTTGTTGACCACCTGATAATTCACTAGGCTTACGATCTAATAATTCATCAATTTGAACTAATTTAGCAGCTTCAACTACTCTTTGCATAATTTCAGCCTTAGGCATTTTTTGATTTTGTAATGGGAACATGATGTTTTGTTTAACAGTCATGTGTGGATATAAAGCATAGTTTTGGAATACTAAGCCAACTCCTCTTTTTTCAGCAGGGAGATTTGTAACATCATCATCTCCGAAGAAAATTTGACCTGAGCTTTGTTTTAAAAGTCCACTGATCATGAATAATGTTGTTGATTTACCACAACCAGAAGGTCCTAAAAGTCCAATCAATTTACCATCTGGAATTTCAAAATCGAAGTTATTAACAGCGATTACTTCTTTTCCATTTCCATTTCTGCTTTGAAAGATCTTTGTTAAATTTTTTAATACTACTTTCATCTTTTCTTCTCCTTGTAATTATTTTTGTCGTACGTCAACTACTATTTTTTCAACTATTTTACCATCTTCAACAGAATAGTCAACGCGATACTTAGTGTCATTATCGATAGCATATTTATAAACCTTAGTATTTTCATCGGCTAATACTTTATTGAGCTCCTTAGATGTAACCATTGTATGATTTTGATAAACATCAGAGTTCATTCTATTTGCGTCTAATTCTTTTTCTCTATCTAAGTCTTCTTTCGTTGCATCTGGTCCAAGCATTGCAATCAATTTCTCACTTAATGTAAGAATGTAATCATTAGTTGTTTGAACTCCAATTACGAAAGTTTTATTATCATCTGTATATCCATACATATCGATAAACATAACAACTTTTGGTCTTTTACTACTTCCATTAGAAAGTGTTGAATACTTAGCCATTTTACAATCAAAATTTGACAAATTATCGGTGTTAAAGTCTTTAATTGTTTCTTTTAATGATGTTTCAAGAACTGCTTCATCTTTTTTTGCATCAGATAAAGGAGCGATACCTTCGATACATCCCCAAACAATACCTATTAGAGCAATACCACCCATTATTAATGATCCTAATACTCTTTCTTGCATATTTTAATTCCTTTTCTAGAAACCTAGATAATTTATAATTATCTTATTTCTTAATTTAATTTTAATTGGCATAAACCTTTATGTCAATACGATAAATTTCTAGATAAAATAATAATTATTTTATAGGTCCACGATTCATAGCCTCTTCTGCCTTTAAAGTTGCTAATTCATCGGTAGTTTTGATATAAATTTGATTATCATTATCTACTGGTCTCATTCTAGCGATGTAGTCATGGATACATCTCTTTTCTTTAGTGAAAACTAATAAGTATCCATTGACGCCGAAGTAAAGAATTAGAGCGATTATGCCAACTAATCCAAAACCACTGCCATTAATTATATACATCAGACTAAATAAAGGTATTAGTCCTCCTAAAATAAGCTTTCCAAAAATGAATCTAACAAGGATAGAACTTACTGGAGGTTCGATACCATCCTCAGTTACATATCCCACACCAAAAAACCTCATACCAATCGTTCTTCCATGTTTTAAACAAATTGGTAAGATTCCTTCAAAAATTAATAAAGTCAAACTTAAAGAAGTTGCAAGAATAATAGGTCCACCTTTTACGCGCATCTCATATGCTTTATAGAATTCTGGATCGTTCTTGCATTTTTCCCATTTATCTTGACAATCCTTATCACTTGGATAATCGCAATAAATATATTTTCCAGGCTCTTCACTAGACTCATATTTAAGTCCATATTCAACGTATTTTTGTTCAATGATATTGTTATAATTATCATATCCATAGCAAAGAGAAACAAGCCATGCAATCCCAGTTGCAACGACTAGCATTAATATCATATCGACAATCCAAGCAGCAATTCTTTTTACAGGTTTAGCAGGTCTTGAATCGTATATTGAATCCTTTTCTGTTTCTACTTTTTTTATTTCACGTGCCATAAATAAAGATAAATTCTATTCTCCGTCTCTACTATCATTTGTCTTTTCATTATTTTCGTCATTAACATTTGTTCCGTATACTTCTTCAGGGGTAATTTCTACGTCTACAAATTCTGCATCAACAACATTAGCTGAATCATTAGATTCAGGTTCAGGCAATCCATCATCAATCTCATATGAGAATAAGTCTCTTTCATCTCCTGTATTAAGTGAGTTATTAACAACTGCAGTTCTTGCCATCAAATCGTGTAAAGTTTGACGTTTTGATGTAACAGGAATGATTAATAAGGAAATGAATGGAGTGAGACCAAAAGTCAATATTCCAAAAACAACTGAAGTAATCGCAAAATAAACAAATCTAGCAAAAACTTGGAATCTAGAAGCCGTTTTAGCATCCTTCAAACTAATAAGGGTGAAATGGAACATTTTCTTACCTAAAGTTGCTCTATCTTTGAAAATCATTGGGAATAACAAATAAGTAAACAATGTTGAAAAGATAAGTGCGAAAATATAAGATAAAGAAATTAATCCACTTAAATAAGTTGCTAAAGCAGCAAAATCTTTATTGTTTTCATGATTAACAAACTTTACATAAATATCTGAAGCATGTTGTAAATAGAATGAATCTCTTTTGTAATTCAATTGCTCATTAACTGCATTATCATCTGTTACGTTTTCAACGTAAGTACCACTTCCTATAGGAGATTCAATAAACAAAGGATATTCAACATTATTAACAGTATAAGGTGTAGCTTCCTTTTTAGCTTTATTGTAATCCTCTAATGTTAAGCCAATATTATTAACCATGTAATAATCGATGAATTGCTTATCTTCATAAATATATTTAACATTTTGATCATCTACAGGCATATATAATTTAGAATCAAGGCAAGCATTGTAATATTCTTGATATTTTACATTATAGTCACTAACTGAACTAATAATTGGTGCAAAAACATATGCTTGCGTAAGCATTAATAGTACAAAGAAAATAATAAAATCAAAAAGCGCAGAACATATTCTTCTGAATATTGATGCACGTTGGAATGTAATAGTTTGTTTCATGTTTTTCTCCGCAAATAAGTCTTAAAAGACTTCACAAGTGATATTATCTCATAGTTTCAATTGTTATTCAATGGGTAATTTTATGCTAAAAAGATAATTGTAAGACTATTAATCTAACAAAAAAGATACATTAAATATTTCTAATATAAAAAGCAAAAAATCCACTTTACAAATATCTTAAACATTACTTATATTAGTCTAGTATTTATCAAGAAATCTCACTTTTTGTAATTAATAATACATAAGTTCAATTTATAGTTTTATAAACGCAAAAAAAGAGCTGATATTTATAAATACCAACTCTTTAATTGATTTAATTAGTCAAACTATTTGATGATTTCTGTAACTGAACCAGCACCAACTGTTCTACCACCTTCACGGATTGAGAACTTTGTACCATTTTCAATTGCAACTGGGTGAATTAATTCAACTGTTAATTCAACGTTATCACCAGGCATAACCATATCTGTACCTGCAGGAAGTGTAATTACACCTGTAATATCTGTTGTACGGAAATAGAATTGTGGTCTGTAGTTTGATAAGAATGCAGTATGACGTCCACCTTCTTCTTTTGTTAAAACGTAAACTTTAGCATTGAATTTTGTATGTGGAGTAACTGTGCCAGGTTTTGCTAAGACTTGTCCACGAACGACTTGGTCACGGTTGACACCTCTTAATAAGATACCTGCATTATCACCAGCTTCTGCTGAATCGAGTGTTTTTCTGAACATTTCGATACCTGTAACAACTGATTTAATTGTAGGTTTGATACCAACGATTTCAACTTCTTCACCCATTTTAACAACGCCTCTTTCAACTCTACCTGTAACAACTGTTCCACGGCCTGTAATTGTTAAGACGTCTTCAATAGCTAATAAGAATGGTTTGTCTGTATCTCTTGCTGGAGCTGGAATATATGAATCACATGCATCCATTAATTCCATAATTGCGTTTTCATATTTTGGATCGCCTTCTAATGCGCCTCTTGCTGAACCACGAATGATTGGAGTTTCATCGCCTGGGAAACCATAGCTTGATAATACTTCTCTAACATCCATTTCGACTAAGTCGATTAATTCTGGATCATCAACAAGGTCAACTTTGTTTAAGAATACAACGATGTATGGAACACCAACTTGTCTTGCTAATAAGATGTGTTCTCTTGTTTGTGGCATAACGCCGTCTGTTGCTGCAACGACTAAGATTGCGCCGTCCATTTGAGCAGCACCAGTAATCATATTTTTAACATAGTCAGCATGGCCTGGGCAGTCAACGTGAGCATAGTGTCTTGTTGCTGTTTGGTATTCGATGTGAGCTGTGTTAATTGTAATACCACGTGCTTTTTCTTCTGGTGCAGCATCGATTTGATCGTATGCTTTCTTCTCAGATAAGCCTTTTTTTGCTAAAACAGTTGTAATAGCAGCTGTTAAAGTTGTTTTACCATGGTCAACGTGTCCGATTGTACCAATGTTGACGTGAGTTTTACTTCTGTCAAATTTTTCTTTTGCCATTTTGTGAATTCCTCCTAATTAATAATTTTGAATTTCAACGTATTCATAATATAGCATTTATTTTATAAAATCAATATTCTAACTGATTATATAACTACTTTTGTGACTTTTTGATAATTTCATCTTGAATGAATTTTGGACATTCAGCATAGTGGTCCATTTCCATTGTATAAGATGCACGTCCTTTAGTCATAGAACGTAAGTCTGTAACATATCCGAACATATTTGCAAGTGGAACCATTGCGTCGATAATTTGTGCATTACCTTTTTCTGTTTGTCCGCAGATTTCACCACGTCTTGATGAGATATCACCCATGACGTCACCTAAATATTCAGATGGAACTGTGATTTCGACTTTTTCGATTGGTTCGAGAATGACTGGATCACATTTCTTTGCTGCTTCTTTTAAAGCTAAGGATGCAGCAACCTTATATGCAGCTTCACTTGAGTCAACATCGTGTGATGAACCATCAAATAATGTTGCTTTGATATCAATGATTGGGAAGCCTGCAACTAAACCTCTATCGAGGGAATCTTTTAATCCATCAGCTGTAGGTTTAATAAATTCTTTTGGAACAACACCACCAACAACTGCATCAACGAATTCGAATCCTTTTCCTGGATTTGGTTCGAATTTGATCCAAACGTGACCATATTGACCATGACCACCAGATTGTTTAATGTATTTACCTTCACATTCTGCTGTCTTACGGATTGTTTCTCTATAAGCAACTTGTGGAGCACCGACATTAACTTGAACGCCGAATTCATCTTTTAATCTTGTAACCATAACATCGAGGTGAAGTTCACCAACACCAGCGATAATTGATTGGCCTGTTTCTTTGTTTGTGAAGAATCTAAATGTAGGATCTTCTTCGGATAATTTGATTAATCCATTTGTCATTTTTTCTTGATCATTCTTTGATTTTGGTTCAATAGCTTCTGAGATAACTGGATCTGAGAATTTAATTGATTCAAGAATGATTTGGTGATTTTCATCACATAATGTATCACCTGTTGTAGTTGCTTTTAAACCAACTGCAGCACCGATATCACCTGCTGGAACTTCTTCAACTTCTTCTCTCTTGATTGAGTTCATAATAACTAAACGAGAGAATCTTTCTTTAACACCTTTTGTTGAGTTATAGACATATGAACCTGCTTTTGCGATACCTGAGTAAACTCTGAAGAATGCTAACTTACCAACGAATGGGTCAGTCATAATCTTGAAAGCTAATGCTGCAAGTGGAGCATCATCACTTGGTTCACATTCAATTTCATTACCGTTTTCATCTGTACCTTTAGCTTTTGCAATATCTGTTGGAGCTGGTAAGTAGTCAATGACACAGTCTAATAAATGTTGAACACCTTTGTTCTTATATGCTGAACCACAGCATACTGGGAAGAATTCTGATGTTAAGACAGCTTTTCTTAAAACAGCTTTGATTTCGTCAATAGTTGGTTCTTCACCTTCTAAGACTTTCATCATGAATTCATCATCGTAGTTTGCAAGTTTTTCAATTAAGAGAGCTCTTAATTCTTCGCATCTTGCTTTGTATTCTTCTGGCATATCAATCTTAACTGGTTGAGCACCTTTTTCATCAGGATATCTCCATGCTTCCATCTTAACGATATCAATGATACCTTTTAATTGTGATTCAAGACCGATTGGATATTGAATTGGGCATGCATTAACGCCTAATTTTTGTCCAACTGATTTCCATGACATTTCAAAGTCAGCACCGATAGCGTCTAATTTGTTAACAAATACGATTCTTGGTACGTTATATTTTGTAGCTTGTCTCCAAACTGTTTCAGTTTGTGGTTCAACACCGTTTTTACCATCAAGAACAGTAACAGCACCATCGAGAACACGAAGTGAACGTTCAACTTCAGCTGTGAAGTCAACGTGACCAGGAGTGTCGATTAAGTTAATTCTGTACTTACCTGTAGCTGCATGTCCTTCTTTCCATTGTTCTTTTTCCCAATAGCATGTTGTAGCAGCAGAAGTAATTGTAATACCTCTATCTTGTTCTTGCTTCATCCAGTCCATTGTTGCAGAACCATCGTGAGTTTCGCCGATTTTGTAAATCTTACCTGTGTAGAATAAGATTCTTTCTGAACATGTTGTCTTACCAGCATCGATGTGAGCCATGATACCGATATTACGAGTCATTTCAATTTTTACATCACGTGCCATATTAGTTAACTCCTCCGATTACCATCTATAGTGAGCGTAAGCCTTATTTGCTTCTGCCATCTTATGTACATCTTCTCTCTTCTTTACTGAAGCGCCTGTACCATTAGCTGCATCAATGATTTCTGCTGCTAATTTATCTTCCATAGTTTTTTCGTTTCTTAAACGAGCATAGTTAACTAACCATCTTAAGCCTAATGTGACTCTTCTTTCAGCTGAAACTTCAACTGGAACTTGGTAGTTAGAACCACCAACTCTTCTCATCTTTAATTCGAGAGCTGGCATAATATTGCCGATTGCAACTTCGAAAACTTCCATTGCTGGTTTTCCTGTTTTTGCTTCGACTTTGTTGAATGATGTGTAAAGAATATTTTGTGCAACACCTTTTTTACCATCAATCATAATCTTATTAATTAAACGTGTTACTAATTTTGAATTATAAATTGGATCTGGTAACACATCACGTTTTGCAACGTTTCCTCTTCTTGGCATAAAATTGCTCCTTTCTTTTTAAATTTTATATACTTGAATTACTTTGCTTCTTTTGGTTTTTTAGCACCGTAGAGTGATCTGCCTTGTTTTCTATCAGCAACACCTGCACAGTCTAATGTACCACGGATAATATGGTAACGAACACCAGGTAAATCCTTAACACGGCCACCACGAATTAAAACAGTACTGTGTTCTTGTAAGTTGTGTCCTTCACCACCGATATAAGCAGTGACTTCATAACCATTACTTAAGCGTACACGAGCATACTTACGTAAAGCTGAGTTAGGCTTTTTAGGAGTCATAGTACCTACACGAGTACAAACTCCACGCTTTTGAGCAGCGTTTTGGTTAATTGTTTTCTTTGCGAGTGAATTCCAGCGTTTATTAAGAGCTGGAGCTTTGGATTTCTCTACCATTTCTGAACGTCCATTACGAACTAATTGGTTAATTGTTGGCATTTGAAATTCTCCTTTCCTAAATATTTATATGTAAGCAACAACACCGGGCGTTTCAACATTTCTCTTAAAAAATAGATGCAAGGCACCTGAAACGCAGTGTCATTGACACACGCTTATTCATTTTATACTAACAAAAATCATCAATCAAGCGTTTTTCTTAATTTTTTTCATTTTTTGAAACGCTTGGATGTGTTTGCATAAAATAACGAAAACTCATTAACATAATCATTCCACTTCATTAACTTTTTATTATCGTTTATCTAAAGCCGTAAGCTCTTTATTAATCTCATCAAAATAACTAGTTTCCATTCCATTATCATCTTTTTATGTTCTCATTATTTTATAAATCTAAGCATAAATTCAGAAGCACCAATTATTGTAAATCCGTTTTCATCTCTATGTTCAGATATAGGACAATTAATTACAATTATTTTTTGTATTTGATCATTTAGTGAAATATATGGTTTAACTTCTCTTTTCTTTGTTTTATCATCGGAATAGTTATCGCACACTTGTATATAATACATTTGGTTGCCTCTCACAGCCAAAAAATCGACTTCAAGTGATTTTCTTGTAGTCTTTCCATTCTTATCATTTTCGAAAATATCAAATGTTCCAACATTTACTTTATAATTATTGTAGATTAATTCGTTGTATATAACATTCTCAAGCATTTTTCCTGAATCGCCATAAACAAAGTTCAATCTAGCATTTCTTAATCCATTATCAATATAATAGTATTTTTTCGTCGAAGTAATTAAATTTTTTCCCTTTAAATCGTATCTAATTGCTTCAGATAAAATGAATGAATCTATAAAAGAATTAATATATGTATTTACTGTATCTGAATCAATTCTATTATTCGTCCTTTCCTTATATAGATTAGCAATCTTTTCTGAATTAATTAAATCACCAACACACGTTGATAACATCGTACATATTTCATCTAAAGCTTCAACTTTTCTAAATTTCTTTCTATCAATTATATCCTTGATATATGTTGTTTCGAATAAATCTTTTAAGTAATTTTCTTTTTCAATCCCATCTTTTAAAACTGCTAGAGGCATTCCTCCATATATCATGTATTCAGTTAACGCCTTTGTTTCATCAATTTTTTTATAATTATAAAATTCCTCATAAGATAATGGTTGCAATCTAATATTAGTAGCTTTATCTCTAAATTCCGTAACAATATCTGTCGAAAGCATTTTGGAATTAGAACCAGTTACATATAAATCAATATTATCTAATGATGCCAAGTCTAATATTACGTCAACGAATGAAATTATATTTTCATCTCTTGATTTTGCTTTAACATGCTCTCCTTTTGTTAATGCAGGATTCACAATTGAATATACTTCTTGTATCTCATCAATAATAACATAATTAATATCCTTAGATTTTTTTGTAATTTCAACAATATGTTCGTATAAAAAAATTGGATCACGATAATACGCGTTCGATACCATAGTCAAATCTAAGTTTATGATATTTTCACATTTAACGCCCGAAGACAATAAATATTCTTTATAAATATTATTCAATAAATACGATTTCCCACATCGTCTTATCCCAGTAATAACCTTAGGAAATCCGTTGTTCTTTGCTTTTATTAATTCATTTAGATATTTTTCTCTACAAATCATTGCAATCTCCTTTTTTGTGGAGTTCCACACTTTTTCCGAATTAATTATATCATTACTTATTATATTTTTTCAAGAATCCTATTCCGCTTTTTTGTGGAGTTCCACACTTTTCCCGATTTGAAACCAACGCCATAACCTCAATTTTACAATAATGTTAACTTTTTTATTTTTATATAACTGAAGTCGTAAGTTCCTTATTGATCTCATCAAAATAACTAATTTTCATCCCATTTGCCTAAAGAACAGTTTTTTGTTTTAAGATTAGTTCAGTATCAAGGATGTATTCTATTTTAGAATTAATTGATGATCCAATTTCATCACTATTTCTATAGGTTATTAATATTTCTTTTTCAGTCATTTCGATTAAAAAAATGAAATCAAACCTTTCCTAAACAAATAGTTATCTAAAAAAATTAATTCACAAATGAAAAACTCCTATGTATTTCAATAGGAATTCTTCATAGATTATTTCCAAAACTTATATATTTATTCAAATCTATTTGATTTCAATACTACATACTTTGGATAAAGTATTCACCTTAATAGTTATAGAACTGCTAGTAGAAACATTAGAAATAATAAATGAACTACTATTCTTTCCATTTAAATTTAAAGTAGTGCCGTCAACGATAACCCAATCAATACGTGAATAATCTTCACCATCATATAACTTGCATTTAATTTGATTATTTTCGACTTTATTAGGAGTAAATGTAATCTCATAATTTCCTTCGCCATTGTAAGTTAGTTTATAGGATTTTCCCCCATTCCAATCAACGAATGAGCCATTTAGATATACATCACCATAATTCCCATCCTTCATCTCTTCTACACCTTTTAATTCATTACTTAAAAGGGTTAATTTAGCATTCATATATTCACTATAAGTATAATTACCTTGAACTTTGCTAAGAGAGAAGAAATATTGTATCTTACCATTTCCATCATAAGAAGAATTATCTCCATATGTAGCTTTAGCCTTATTGTATAACGATTCAAACGATTCATTCTTAATAACTTCAGATTTCGATATCTTTTCTAAATTCTCTAAATATTTTGCCTTATATTCATTAGAATTCAAGAAAGCCTTAAATAATTTATTAACGTCCCCGCCAGTAGCTCTTCTTTGAGAAAGAGGACCTTTTTCCATCATTCCATGACCATCAGGATCATAATCTTTAGTAATTCCAAAGCATCTATCGTTATCAATTGGAATAATAACTGCCTTCCCATCAGTTCTTCTAAAGTAAATCATATAGTTATTGTTATTATTCTTAAAATCATCAGGATTACCAATAAAATAATTACAAGCTTCAACAAGAGAAAAATAATCTAAATCCATTTTAGAAGCGTAATCACTTATTCCATTTGCATTTAATAATCCTTTTAAAAGACCATCATCGTAACTAACATCAGTATTAGTCTTTCTTTCATAAACAGGAATATAACTTCCTGAAATATTTCCAACTCCAATACGTGAGCCATTTCCAGAACTAGAAGATAAATCCCCACCATTTCCGTAAGAACCTTCTCCTACTCCATAGCTAACTTTATATAAATCACCATACTTGACCGCAGGTACGCCATATGTTCCTGCACTTTCCTCTTTCCATGAAGCAAAGTTCAAATACGATTTACCCGATTTTAACGACCTTTTAATAAGGGATTTATTACCTTGCTCAAATAAACTACAAACACCCATATCTAATGATACATTACTCGTAGTATTTGAAATCTTAAATGTAGTTAACCCAACATGTTGAGCTAATATTCCATTATCTTCATATATTTTTGACGCTTGAATTTCTTTAATATGCGTTGCATCATAATTCTTATTCCATTTGATATCGATTCCGCTCATCCCTAATAATTCACGATTATCAATGTAATCATAATATGATGCATCATTAGAGTAATCGTATGATTCTCCCCCATACATCTTCACATCATCAAAAAGTTCATTAAAAGAAATCTTATAATGATTATAATTTAGATTCCCGTTTTCATCATAAATCTCTTGTCTAGATGTATTCCCCTTTTGACGAATACCTACATCATGGAATACGCTTCTATAAACTTTACCTTCTTTTGTAATCTTAATTTCCACCGACTCTGCATGATGATATATCTCCGATTTCAAGCCAGTCAAATAATCATTATTTAGTTTATCAAAATTATCACGATCAATATTTAAAGAGATCTCAACCTTATTACCTAAATCAAATAAATCCGAGAACAATAAAGACTTATTAATCTCATCGATATCATTTAATCCTGCTTTATTTAAAGGAACAGATGATGAATTATTATTAATGTTTGTGTTATTTGATGAATTACCATTAGAAGTATTACTATTAGATCCACCAAAAAAAGAACAAGAAGATAATAATAGTGCCGATAAGAGAATTATTCCATGCTTCTTTTTCATATTATTTTCCTCCAAAAGTCTCCTCATAAGACTTCAATGCTTTTTCAATGCAAATTTTTGCTTCTTCCGCACCCTTAATCTCACTGACGTAGGTTGTTTTTCCTTCCAATTGCTTATAAACCTTAAAGAAATGTTTGATTTCATCAAGGATATGTGAAGGAAGTTCACTAACATCCTTAAAACAATTCAAAGAAGGATCATTTGAACAAATCGCCAAAATCTTTTCATCTCTATCTTCAGAATCAATCATCTCCATTACTCCAATTGGATAACAATTGACAAGGCACAATGGTTGAATAGGTTCAAAACAGATTACGAGTACATCTAAAGGATCTTTATCTTCCGCATATGTCAATGGAATAAATCCATAATTATATGGATAATGAGTAGAAGTATATAATACTCTATCAAGAATCAATCTTCCTGTCTCCTTATCAAGCTCATATTTCATCTTACTGCCTTTAGAAATTTCAATACAAGCAACAAATTTTTCTTTACTAACTCTTTCTTTTCTAACATCTCTCCAAATATTCATCTTTTATCTCCTATATACTTCTTCGCAAGTCCACCGATGCTAGTTTCTCGATAAACCTTATTTAAATCTTTCCCCGTTTCATACATCGTATCAACAACGACATCAAAAGAAATCTTTGAGATAGTATCTCCAATAAATTCTGTTAAAGTTGATGCTTCAATCGCTCTTAAAGCCCCAATTGCATTTCTTTCAATACAAGGGATTTGCACATATCCATCAACAGGATCACAAGTTAGTCCTAAACAATGTTCCATTGCAATCTCTGCTGCTCTTTCAATCGCATTGATATTCTTACCTTTTAAATAACTAACAAATGCTGCTCCCATAGAAGAAGCAGTACCAATCTCTGCTTGGCACCCACATTCAGCCCCAGAAATAGAAGCATTTTGAGAAACGATAAGTCCAATTAATCCAGCCACCATCATCGCATCAATAATCTCTTTATGAGAATATCCTTGTTCTTCATAATATTTAACTAAACTAGGAATTATTCCACAAGAACCACAAGTAGGTGCAGTTACTACTTCTCCACCACTCGCATTTTCTTCTGCTGATGCAAAAGCAAACGCACTAATAAGTCTTTTCTCTCTTCTTGAAGAACGTTCCTCAGGTATTACTCTAGAATATATTTCCTTAGCTTTCCTAGAAACCCTTAATTTTCCAGGTAATACTCCTTCTTTTTTTAACCCTCTTTCAATACTATCAATCATGACTTTATAGATTTCTTCTATATAATCTCTAATACCATCTCTTTCAAATCTATCAATATAATCGATTAATGAAATATTATTCTCTAAGCAATAAGATTTAATCTCATTAAAGTTTTTATGAGGATACACTTCAATTTCATCTTCCTCTTTTACTCCCTCGATGGAAATAAGTCCTCCACCAATCGATACAATTGTAACTTCATCTATTAAAATATCATTCCTATAAATCTTATAAACCATAGTATTAGGATGTTCTTTAATAGTACTATAATCAAAAATAATCTTATGTTTCCTATCTCCAAATATCTTTGAAATAATCACATCAGTTAAGTGCCCCTTACCAGTAAGAGCCAAAGAACCAAATAAAGTCACTTCAAAATAAGTAGCATCTGCATAATGCGAAATAATATATTTAGTTGCATTACTAGGGCCCATCGTATGTGATGAAGAAGGGCCATTACCTATTTTATAAAGTCTTCTAATAGAAAGCATAAAACCATCTCCTATACAAATAGATTAACACAATTCATAAAAAATTGGTTATAAAATTTATTTTATAAATAATCGCAAAAGAAAAGCTCCCTAGAAATCTAGAGAACTTTTATGATTCAATTTTTTTTAAATAAATGAATTATGCGTATAAAGCAATTGAATAAATGCATACTCTACCAACACCAGTGCCATCTGCATTTGTAGATGTAAATGTAATAGAAGATGCTGCTGTAATATTATATGTTACATCTTCTGGAGTAGCCGTTGCATTATATCCGGATGCTTTATTTACTTCGTTAACTTTTAAATAATTTGAATTTTCTGGAAATTTTTCTGATGCAGCATAGAAGCTATGTACTTTAACTACTACTTTGCTAACAGTAACGCCTGCATTCAAATTAATTGTGAAAGTTCCTTGAGCTTTGCCTGTTCCCATTTTAATCATTCCAAATTGGTCTTCTTTTGCTCCGCCTTTTCCATTTCCATTATATACCTTAGCTACGTTTGCATATGAAGCAATTACATTTGTTCCTGTTACATTTGCAAATAATTTAGAAATGGTATCTACAGTTGCTTCTCCTGATAGAGTAGCTTCTGTTAATCCTGTGAAATCATAAGTTGCAAGAGGTGTGCCTGCAGGTGCTTCACTTGTTGCTGGTGCTTCTGATGTTGCTGGTGCTTCTGATGTTGCTGGTGTTTCACTTGTTGCAACTTCACTTGTTGCAGGTGTTGATGAAACTGGTGTGCTTGAAGATTCCTTTCCACCACAGCTTGCTAAAGCAGCAACTGCTAATAATGATGCTAATAATAATCTTTTTTTCATTGTAAATTCTTCTCCTTTTTTCAAAATATTATTACATTAAAAAGAATACTACATACTCAGAAAAAAATAAATAGTATTCTTTTATTTCTTTAGAAATCGCCTAATGATAGGCTTTCAATTCTATGCATTTTCTTTAACTTCTTTTTTCTTTTTTAAATCTTTGCATATATCATCGTACAATTCCTCATCGATAATATATTTTTTCTTTTGGAAGATCCAAGCAACTACAAATAGAACAATTGGAAGGACGCACATCACTGCAGTTAAGCCCCACATTGATCCTGCTGAAGCATTGAATAAGCCGTTTTCATATTGTTGTAAACCAGCAACTACTCCATTAATATCAGTTGCTGCCCCAATACATGTTCCGATTCTTAATATCGTATCTGCACTTAATCCATAATTAGTGCTTAAATATTCAGTTACTGCAATAGCATTTGGTGCAATTCCACCTTCTTTTACGATTCCTATAACAACCTCAATTTGTCCTGCTGCATCAGTAATCTTTGTCAATTGGCAAATAACAAGTGTAATTGCAACAATTCCATATTGTAATGCAGAAGCTAATTTAACCATGAATGGTCTAACAGTAAAAGCAATTGCAGCATCATTTCTACCCGTCTTCCATTCACCATATTCAATAGTATTAGTTAACATAACTAGCATTGTTAAATAGAATACGCCTTGTCCGATAAAGATAAGTACGCCAAGGATACATAGGACGATAAATCCAATGGTTCCTCCTAACACATTCGCAAAAATAAAGAATGCGACATAGCCAGCAACTAAGCTAATAATCGAAAAATCCATTAATTTTTTTCTTTTAAATCTATTAGCTAAAAATGGATATACTGCTTGAGATAATAATGTACCCACTGCATAAACTACAGTAAAGATAAACATCATTGTTCCTCCACCCATTCCACCTTCTTTACCTAAATATCCAAATTTAAAGTAGAAGAAATTTTGACCGAACGCATTAAGAATTGCGCTACCTAATGAATATAAGAAAATAACACCCGCCATAACGAGTAATTGCTTATTTCCAATAAGAATCTTAACCATTCCTTTTAGGTTAATTTTTTCTTTCTTTTCTTTCTTTTCGTTTTCAGGATGACGAGCAACGATAAAAGAATCATCTTTATTATCGTGAACGAAGAAGAAAACTAATAATTGACATAATAGGAATACTGCTGCAAAGATGATTGAAATCCATCTATAAGCATTAACCATATTTCCTGTTGTAAGTAGAGGTACTATTCCTCCTGAAGCAAATGCACCAACTGAGGCGAATACTGCAACTAAAGTTGTTAAGTTATCTCTTTCTTTTTTATCGCTTGTTAAAGCTGGTAATAAATCCCAGTATGAAATGTCATTCATAGTAAATGTCATACCCCATAAAAGATACATAATTCCTAAGAATGCAACATTTGCCCAGCCATTTTGGAATCTAACAGTAAATAATAATACTAAGACTACTGCATTAGATACTGCTCCAATTAATACCCATGGACGATATTTACCAAATCGCGTGTTGGTATTTGTGATGATTGTTCCCATCATCGGATCATTAATCGCATCCCAAACACGACATAAGACAATAATGATTGTCAATGCAATAAATTGTTCAGTGTTTACAAGTCCAGTGTATTGGATATATGTTAGAAGAAATAGACTAACAAGCGTATAGCATAAATCTCTACCAATACAGCCAATAGAAAGACTCCACTTATTTCTTTTATTTAGCATATTGTTTGCTCCTTTTTATCTCTTTAATTATAACAAACTATATTATGTTTTCAATCCTACAGACATATTGCATTTGTAGTAAATTTTAAAAAAAGTCTGAAAAATCGAAGAAAAAAACTCATCTTTTCGACAAGTTTTTATAAAATTATCGCTTTTTCATCTCTTTTTGCCGCATCTAATGAGGACATTAAGATAATAAGAGGAATCATATAATAGTAGAAATGATAAGTATTATCAATCATCCCATATAAATCAACAAGGACAAATCCTACAATAAGAACGAAGCATTCAAATTTCTCTAATTTGAACAAAGTTTTATATTTCTCATAGAAATGGAAAATAAGTACAAACACTCCAATAGCCCCATAACAAGCTAGCGTTTCAAAGAAGGTAGAATGATAAACCATATATCCTTCTTGCATTCCATAATAAGTCATCGTCTTAAGTCTTTCTGCAACCCATCCCTTACCAAAGAGAATGGAAGGTAAACCGTCATTCCACAATTTAACTGCAGTATCAAATAGAGTATATCTGCCATTACTATCTAACTTCTTTTCAAATACTTCTTCAATGATTTCAAGGACAAAATCCTTTAATCCAAACATTAGTTCAATACCGATTAATAATATTATTATTGATATTATGATACTAAGCGAATATTTAATCTTATGCTTACTATAGACAAAAGAAAGAATAGTAAGGATTACAATTAATATAGAGCCAAACAAATAAGTACCTCTACTTGTTGTTACAAGCATTCCTACAATTACAAGCGCAAGCTCAATGATAAAGAAAATATATTGATACCATTTTGAAAATGATTTAGTTTTCATAAATAAAAAAGGTAACCCAAAACAAATCATAATACCAGCTTCATTGCATAATCCCCATCCTAAAAAATACCACATAGATAATAGAGGTCTTGCTGGATCTTCTTGATGCATTAATATAACTTTTGCAATGCATTCAAACGCACAGATTAAAGCAATCATCTCACATGATTTAAAAGTGATGTTCTTAGAATCCTCATTCATATTAGCAAGGAAGAAAACATAGATTCCAAGATATAGGATATAACTAAAATAAACGAAAACTAAAGTCTTTACTTCACTAGTGATTAGGTTATGATAAATGAGTGGAACAAAAGAAAATATTGCAAAATATATTAATGCAATAAAAGATTTGTTCTTATTCTTAAATGAAAGCTTCTTAAAATTACACGCTGTAAATATCAATAATACTCCAACAAGTGAAAATCCACATATTAACATAGGAATAGGAAAAGCATCAGATTTATACCCGTCAGGATTTGCAAAAATAAATGAAATAACGCAAGGAATAAAATACTTAAAATCATTTAGTAAAAGAAGTGAGACGCCTGCAATAACAGTCAAAGCAACTAAAGAAGAATAATAAGGAACAATCTTCATCGTCCCTAATATCCAAAATAATGAAGTAATTAAAGCGATACAAAAAACATATATCGTTTCAAATACACGATTGTTATTAATTCTTCTAATTGATGCAATATATTCTCTAATCTTTTTCATAACTTGTATCATTATAGATAATTTAAATAAATTAATAAAGTAATAAAGAAAAATATATTACTAAATATCCATAATATTGACTAGATAAATAAAACAAATAAGAACCATATTTCAATAAGTTAGATATCTATGGAATTCTTTCGCTTACATAAGATACGTTATAAAAAAATTCTCCACCCTATAGAAACTATAAGGTGAAGAATATCTTTTACTCGTAATCTTCTAAAGATGGAGCTTCTGTTTCTCCTACATCGTAGATTTCAAAGCCAGTACCAAGTACTAATCCGTCATCTCCTTCATATTCAAGATTAATCTTTCCTATTTTACCATCAGAAACAACGAATTCAACTCCCTTAACAGTACTTAAGAAATCAGCATCATTGTAATATGGAATGAATGCTTGAAGATCAATATCATCAATTGACACATAATATGTACCAGTAAATGAATTATATTTTACAAGAGAATAATCAATTGCTTCTTTATTGATTGTAACGAAACGGTTAACGTAATCTGCTCCTGTAATCTCAACTTTATTATTTCCATTCTTTTCATAATACTTTCCGTCTTCATATACTACTTCAGTAATAACGTAATCGTAAGTTTCTTCATCGATAGACACAAGATAACTAGTATCTCCAACATAATACATTTCAACATAGAAAATCTCTTCAAAAATTGTAGCGTTAGAATAATCTGCATTTATTGCGTTTTGTAGTTCAGTCTTTTGAAGTTCAACTAAATCAGATAATGTAGAAGCCCCAACTTCAGGAAGAACTATTTCAGTAGTACCAATATCATAATATGCAAAGCTTGAATAATCATAATATACACCACTAAGATCTTCTTCATATGAGATGTATCTCATCTCAAGTAATGTTCCATTCTCATCTAACACAATTTCAAATGAAGATAATGTAGATCCGCTAGAAACAACTAATGAACTGTATCTACTTAATGCTTCTTGACTTAAGCAATAGATATTTGCATCATTTGCTTTTACAAAGTCACTTGAAGTGAAATTTGTTGAATTTTTTACATCGTTTGGAGTAATTGCATATGGATAGTAATCATATAATGTCTCTTGATCTTCGATTACATTCTTTGCAACAGTCTTTTCATCCGTTAATTCAAGAGTATAACTTTCACTATCATCAATGACTAAATAATATATGCTAGAAGTAGTATACATTCCATAGAATTGTGAACCATAATAATCTACATAATATTTATCTCCGTCAATATAATCTGTTTCATAAATAGAATAATATCCATCGTTGTAATCGTTGAAATAATCACATTTAAAATTGACATAATTTGTATTAAGTACTGCATCCAATGCAACTTTTTGTTCATCGTTTAAGCTTACGCAAGTAGATAAATCAACATGTTCTGGGCCTTCTTCAAGTACTAACTCTTGTTCAGGAACATTAGGATAGGTAAATGTGGTAGTACCAATATTTGAAAAACTAACAGAATATTCACAATCTACTGACATTTCATTTGTATCGTATTTATAACTAATAACAATTTTACTAAAAGCATCATCTGCAATTTCAATCTTGATTGATACGATTTCTGCCCCATCATCTTCTTCTAAATCAAGAATAGAATAACCAAGAGTTTGAACGATATCATTTTTAACGAATAATTCGTCATTGACAACAGTAACATCATTAACGCTTAGACCGAATTCTACAGGTGAAGTATAAGCTAAGTATGCGTAAGAATATTTATAAGCGCCTGTTGAAAGAACTTTTTCCCATTCATCCATAGTAATCTTTGTATTTGAGAATGTTCCATCTGACAATTCATCATATATATTGACGTGTGTATCACCAATTCTAACGTATGTAGCGTATTCAGCATCTGAAGAATCATCATAAGAAATCATATATTCCTTATTAGAAACAATCTTATCAATTTCATGTTGTCTAACATTGATTTCTTCAATCTCCCCTTCATAACTCATATCACCTATCATTGTTGAAACACTTTCAACAGTGATATTATCGTATGATTTCTCTAATGCGTGTTGTAAACCCACAATCTTTGCATCAAGTGTTGAAACGCTAGATTTTTCACTTAGAGAAGATTCACTTGTATTTTTAGTTGTATCTTCACTTGTATTAACTGATGTTCCTATACTTGTTGTTACGCTACTTTCCGATGAAGTAGAAGAACTAGTAACTGAAGAAACAGGATCACAAGATACAAGAGGAATAAGTACAAGAGCACTTATTGCTAATAAACTCATCTTTTTCTTCATAAAATTCAACTCCTTTTTTTATTGTTAATAATAATAACACCTTAAAATAATTAATCATACAAAAAAATTCTTTTTTTTCAATTTATATAAAAAAGGGGCTGTAAAGAAATAAATCATGATTGATTGTTTCTTACAGTCTTTTTAATTTATAAAAAAGATAGAAAAAGAGCCATTATTCTAAAGAATAATGACTCAATTTCTGTTATAATTAACATATGAATATGTTAACCTTTAACCCACATTTAGAGATTAACACATTTCAAATGAAATTACCACTAGAAGTTGGTATAAAAATAGATCCAGCTGATCCTGTGGTTACTTTTAAGGAAGTCATGGAAGGAGTTAATCTAAATAAATATTTGATTTCTACCTCTAATGAAACAAGAGGAAGAGATGGTTATGACCCTAAAGTTCTTTTGAAAATTGTGTTATTCGCATTTATGATCAATGTTAGATCAACAAGAAAAATTGAGTCACTTTGTCGTAATGATATTCGTTTTATGTATTTATCCGATGAAGTTAAACCTACTCATATGACAATTGCTAATTTTATAAACAATTATCTTTTGGATTCTATTGAACAAATTTCAAATGATATTACTAAATATATTATTAATAAACAAAATATTGATATTTCTACTGTTTTTATTGATGGAACAAAAATTGAGGCTTTTCCAAATAAGTACACATGGGTATGGAAAAATGCTTGCATTACTTCTAGAGATAGACAATTTAAACATCTTTCTAAACTATTTGAATCGATTAATAACTCTTCCATTCTTGAGCCTGGCTTAGCTTTCGAAGTAAAAAACACTTACTCTATTGAAGAACTTGAAAAGAATAAGGAATTCCTATTATCT
The DNA here is from genome assembly GCA_945873815.1 of uncultured Caryophanales bacterium. Classification (GTDB taxonomy): domain Bacteria; phylum Bacillota_I; class Bacilli_A; order RFN20; family CAG-449; genus UBA3210. The sequence goes on along the minus strand of CAMCEE010000001.1, from coordinate 100,076 downwards.
ATCATTGACAAACAATCTATTAAATTTGTTAATGGTAAAGGCCATCATAAACATATTATTCAACGATACTATGATAAGTTATCTAGAATAATTGATATGTTAAAGGATTATGCAATTAAGATTGATAAATGTGGAGAAGGTCGTAATTCGTATTCTAAAACTGATGTGGATGCAACTTTTATGCGTATGAAAACTGATTATATGGGCAATACTGCATTACTCCCAGCTTATAACTGGCAACTTGTTTCTGCAGGAGAAATCATTCTTTTTGGTCTAACTTCACAATCTGCATCAGATAATAAGTGTTTTATCCCTTTAATGGAAAAGTATAAAGAGATATATGGAAAATATCCAACAACTCCTGTTGCTGATGCTGGATATGGTAATTTACAGACCTATGCATTTTGCGAAAAAAATAATATCCGTAAATTTATGAAATTTGCTACATGGGAAAAGGAAACACATGATAAGGACTTCCATAATGACCCGTTTAGATCTGTAAATTTTGAAATAGATGATGATGGTAATCCAGTATGTCCAAATGGTAAAAAATTCTTTAAAATCAGAGATTCTTATATTATAGGAAATAAAGATAAACGTGTTGAAGAAAAATTTCAATGTGAAGACTGTAATGGTTGTCCTTTTAGAGATAAATGTCATCAATCAAAGTATAATAGAGTTATTAATATCAATAGAACTTTAACCTCTTACCATAAAGAAGTAATTGATAATCTTGCTTCTGAAGAAGGCATTAAACTGAGATGTACCCGTTCATATATGTCAGAAGGTGCATTTGGAGTGATAAAACAAGACTATAATTATCGTAGAATTACTCGAGTTTCTCTAAAGAAGGTAAATCTTGAACTCTATCTAATTATTATAGGCTTTAATTTAGCTAAATATCACAACTTAAAAAATAGAACAAATATTGAAATATATTAGTTAATCAAATTTAAATTTCAATAATATTCTTTTTAGTATGCAATTTTTTTTACTTTTCACACTTTTTTATAAGAAACTAATATATTTTTTCTCGACAAATTTAAAAAGAGCTGATTTGAAACAGCTTCTTAGAGGAAATTTCCTCTAGAAAATTATTTCTTTACAGCCCCTTAAGAGGAGTATGTTATCTCTACTTAGCTTCTTTTTTTGCTTTTATATAGAATCTAATAACCGAAATGATAATAGAAACCATATTTATGCATTCTGTAATAACTGGGAATAATAAATTAGAGAAAATATTGTAAACTAACCACATTGGTGAACCCACTAAGAACAATAAGCGACTGTGTTCTTCTTTTTTTGCATATAAAGCAAAACTTTGAACAACGGTTGCAAAAGCAGGAAGCAAACTTGGCCATCCATCAAAAGTACAAATGCCAATAACTATCGCAGAAACACCAAAAATAATAGGTACAAATATAGAATTCAAAAACTTATTATTACCTTTAAAATAGAATAATATATTTCTTCCAATGCATACAGCTTCAAGGATTAAGCCAGTATATGCACCAGTCAATAAATATTGAACGCCAAAACATGTAAAACTAATCGTTTGAAGAATTATTAATAAACGTCTATTCTTAACTTGGAATGAAGAACAAAACGTAATTAAAGCAACAAATCCAATAATGCTAACTGCAATTCCTGTTGGAGTTGAAAAATCTAAACCTAAATCTACTAAAAACATAAATAATATTCTCCTTTGGTCACGCTTTTATATTATATATGCTAAAAATAGATATTGCAAAAGAAATTTTTTCGAGGCATATTAACTATGATTTATAGATTATAATATCCTAAGTAGTTACGAGAGATAATTTCCAAACTTAATCAATCTTATAAATTGACTCGAAACAAAAGAAAATGGATATCACCTAATAATCAACCATGGAGATATCCAAATCATAGTTCATTCTAGAACAAAGATAGAAATAATTGTTATCTATTACATTATTTATTAATAAAGACTAAGATATTATCGCTTAGAACTTAAATAATCATTATAATACAGTCACTGATTTTGCTAGATTACGGGGTTTATCTATATCATTTCCTTTTAATAATGCACACTTATAAGCAATATATTGAGAAACAACAACTAAAGGAATAATTCTTAAAGATGAGTCAACTAATTTAAGCGATAAGCTATCTCCATCCTTATAAAACGGAGAATAAGTAATTACAAAAGTCATTCCATCTCTAGATTTGATTTCTTGAAGATTAGATCTAACTAATAACTCATCAATCATATTATCGATTAAGGCAATAGTTGGAAAAGAACTATCGATTAAAGCAATTGAACCATGTTTTAATTCACTAGAAGATAAGCCTTCAGCATGAATATAGGATATTTCTTTTAATTTTAATGCAGCCTCTAAACTCCCATAATAACCTAATTCTCTTCCAACATAATACAAATGATCTTTACTAACTATTTGTTTCACAATATTATCAATCTCTTTATTTCTAGAAATAACATCTTTCACTGAAATAAGTAGTTCATCAATATCAACTACAACCCTATTTATATCATTCATTATTGCCTTTTCAAGGAAATAGAATAATACTACTTCGTTAACATAAGCTTTAGTAGACGCGACCGCGACTTCCTTACGAGCTTCAAGTGATAATGAATAATCACATTCTCTTTCTAAAGTGGAATATCTCGTATTAGTTATACATAATGTGCGTAGTCCCTTCTCTTTACATTTACTTACAAATGAAATCACATCTTGAGTCTCTCCACTTTGAGATACCACAATAATAAATGGATTACGTCCAATAGCTTCAAAGGAATAGATATATTCAGAAGCAATCAATACATCTACTTTCTTTTTATATTCTTTCTCCATAATGTATTTAAAATATAAAGATGCATAATAAGAAGTACCGCAAGAAGCAACATAAATAATATCACTATCTCTAATCTCATTTAGTAAACTTTCATCAATTGTAATACACCCTTCATATATGTACTTATTTCTAATCCTTTCAATACACGATGGAATTTCTTCTATCTCCTTTAGCATGTAATAAGGATAATCCCCTTTAGAAATCTCTTCTTTATTCGTGTCGTTTTTGATTTCATTGTGCAAAATGATGTTTCCTCTAGAATCAAAAACTTTGACTGAGTTTTTACATAAAATCGCATATTCCATATCATCTAGACAAATATAGGAATCAATCGAATTAATAAAGGCTAAAGCATCAGAACTCACCATTATTTCATCATTACCTTTTCCAATTAATAAAGGAGTTTTATTTTTAATTACATACAACCTATCCATATTATCTCTATCGAAAATCACTAAAGCAAAAGAACCTTTTAAAACACTAATAAGTTTTCTTAATGCTTCTTCAATTGAACACTTTCTAATAAAATAAGAAAGAAGATTAACAATCACTTCACTATCGGTAGATGAAATAAAATCTACATCACTAAGATACATCATTTTTAATTCTAAATAATTCTCAATAACTCCATTATGAACTAGCGTAAAACGTCCATCGAATGAAGAATGTGGATGAGCATTAATTCTATTAACACTGCCATGTGTTGCCCATCTAGTATGTCCTATTCCAATATTAGAATAGATATTATTTTTTATAATGCTACGAAGATGAGATACTCTTCCTATATCCTTATAAGTAACAATAGAATCATTTATTCTAATTGCGATCCCCGAAGAATCATATCCACGATATTCTAATAATTCTAATGATGAAAGAAGAATATCTTTAGCGTTATTTTTCCCAATATAACCAACTAATCCACACATTATTTTTTCTCTCCTTTATGATAGTTCTCTTTAGTTATTTGTTTACTTCGAGCAATAGAAAATGAATCATCCATTACATCCTCTGTAATAGTAGATCCTCCCGCGATAAAAGCATTCTTACCAATTTCAAGAGGTGCGATTAAATTGACATTACTTCCAATAAAAGCCTTATCTTTCACTATCGTCTTATATTTATTTTTTCCATCATAATTAACTGTAATCGATCCACATCCCCAATTGACATTCTTCCCACAAACCGTATCTCCTATATAAGATAAATGCTTTGCTTTTGTTTCTATATCTAAGAATGAATTTTTTATTTCCACAAAATTTCCAATTACAACTCCATCCTTAATTATCGATTTATTTCTAATATGAGCAAAAGGCCCAATCACAACATTATTTCCAATAAACGAAGAAGAAACTAAAGAATGTTTAATTAGGGAATCTGCACCAATAAATGAATCTTCAATCTCTGTATTTGGACCTATTATGCTTCCCTTACAGATTCTTGTCTTACCTTTAATAATGCTAAAAGGAAGAATCTGCACTCCTTCTTCAATAATAGCTTCTTTATCAATAATCACATTATCTAAGTTATGATATAGTTCCATATTACAATTGACTTTTTCGCGTAAATCTAGACTTTTAATCGCAATAAGAGCTTCTAGTTCACTAACAACCTCATTCAATATCTTCTTTTCATACGCGCAAACGTACATTCTAATCACATCTTCAGTTCCGGAGCATCTTAAAACAATTTTCAAACGATTATTATTCTCAAATTCTTTCTTTTTTATATATTTCTTTATCTCTTCATCTTCAACTAATGACTTATCCCTTATCTCAAAATTTTTACTATATTCAAAATAGTATTCTAAATCGCTTGTAAGTTCTTTTAAGGACAAATTCTCTTCATGTAAAACATTTAATAAATAGATAGCGTTAATGATTCCTTCTCCAACAAAGAACGAATCAAAATTAATTATATGTCCTGAAGCTTCTCCTCCTAGAATTAAATCTTTATCTTTCATAAGTGAAGAAACATTCTTATCTCCAACAGGAGAAAGAAGAACATCTATTCCATTCTTCCTAAAAGAATTAATCACTCCTAGATTAGTCGTTTCTGTCAAACATACAGCATTATTTTTTAATCTATTATGCTTCTTCAAATATTTTGCAATAACGTAGATTAATGAATCTCCATTATACATATTCCCTAAATTATCAAAAACAAGAATTCTATCCGCATCTCCATCGAAAGCAAAACCGATATCACAATTATTATCTAGTACTATTTTTCTTAATGACGAAGGATATAAAGAACCACACATCTCATTAATATTCTTTCCATTTGGCTTATCACCAATAATAAATAAATCATCACTAATACAAGAGAATACTTCTCTTCCTAATCGATATAAACTCCCATTTGCAAAATCTAATCCAATACGGAGCTTATAAGGTTTAATCAAAGATAAAAGATAATTCTTATATTCTTCGATAAGGTTAGAAAAGTATATTTTCCCTAATGACGTTCCCTCATATGAAAAACGTTTATCGATAAGATTCTCGATTTTCTCTTCTTCCTCATTACTTAATTTATTTCCATTTAAAAAGATTTTCACACCATTATATTCACTATTATTGTGTGAAGCAGTAATCATTACTCCTAACGCATTATACTTTCTTGAAAGAAAGGACAATCCACCTGTAGTAATAATTCCAAGATCAATAACTTCCTTATTTCCTTCAATTAATCCACAAGATAACGCATTCTTATATAATAAAGCACTCTCCCTAGTATCGTATCCGATTAAGCATTTAGAAAAAGGTAAGCAATTCAAACTTTTTCCTAAAGAAAAGATTAATGATGAAGGAAGGGTTTTTAGTAATGTTCCCCTAATTCCATCCGTTTTAAAATATTTCATAATTATCTTTCTCCACATACAAAGATATTCATAAAAATCAAGAATAATAACATCCCTCATTAATTAATAAAAACTAACATATATTTATTCAGGTGAAGAAAATGTCCAAAACCAAAATTCTCTCTCTAAAAGAATATAAAATTCGATTATCTAATAGGACATATGAAAAATATTTAAAAGTAATCAATAATGAAGCGCAATTTAATGATGAAGATATCAAAGAAATAATAGAAATGATAATCAAATTTGCAAAGGAAAATAATGCTAAGCAATTCGCCCATCTCTTCTTTCCATTATCATTAAAACTATCTTGTAAATATACTTCCTTAAGTAAGATTGATAATGATGAAACATTCTTTTCTTTCGATATCAATGAACTAATAAAGGAAGAGATAGATATCTCAAGCATAATCAATTCAAAAGATATATCAAACACTAAAGGATATTTATATTGGGATTATTATTCCTCTATCTTCATAAGAGATAAAATCCTATATATTCCTTGCTTTTTAATCGATTCAAATAATAGCTCATACGATATTAAATACCCCTTAAGAAAATCAAGTACCTACATATCTTCCGCATGCAAAAAATTATGTGACTTATTATCTTATAAAAGCGTTCAGTCCATCACCCCATTATCAGGATTAGAGATTGAATATTATCTATTAACTAAAGAGGAAATAAAGGATAAAAACGATAATTCATTACATAATTTCTATTTTGAAGAAGAATCAAATAACAAGTCCCATTACCTTCATATCGTAAAACCATATATTAAAGATTTCATGGATGAAATAGATAAAGAATTATTATCCTTAAACATCCTTGTAAAAGTCGAACATAATGAAGTTTCCAAAAATCAATATGAATTAGTTTTATATTATTCCGACTGTAATAAGACATTCGAATATAATTATTTAATCATGCATCTTCTAAATGAGATCGCTGAAAAACATCATCTAGTATGCATATTAAACGAGAAGCCATTTCATTTCTTAAATGGTTCTGGAAAACATAATAATTATTCTCTCATCACTAATACAAGAATCAATCTATTTAATAGTAATAATTTCAATATCTACATAATCACAATCGCCTCATTAATTAAAGCGATAAATAATAATGAAGCATTACTTTCTTTAGCTTTAGCCTCCCCATCAAACTATAAAAGATTAGGCGAAAAAGAAGCTCCTTCTAAAATCATCTCCCTTAGTTTATCCGATGAATTGATTTCATATTTTGAGAATGATAATTCAAAAATTAATCAGGAATTAAACTTTAGTTTATATGCAAAAACTAAACTATTATTAAAAGATAATAGTAGGAGAAATAGATCATCTCCGATTTGTATTCTAAATAATAAAATCGAATATAGAGGACTTGGTTCATCAATGTCAGAAGGATTATTAAATACCATCATTAATACGATTCTTGGAGAGGCAATAGAATCTACTATCAATGAAATAAAAAAAGAATCGCTACATATGGAACAAGATAAAGCGATTAAAAAAATAGTAACAAAAATCTATAATGAAAATAAAAGAATAATCTATAATTCTTCTTGTTATGAAAACGAATATTATAATTATGCAAAAGAAAATAATCTACTAATTCTAAATAACATAGATGAAGTAATCTCATATATCATAAAGAATAAATCATACTCCATTTTATGTCGACATAATATCATGACCGAAGAGGAGATTAAAAGAATACTAGATTATATATTATCTACTAGTAATGATTATCAAAAAGAAGAAGGGATAATCATGTTAGATACATTTAAGAATAAGATTATACCCTCGATTAATTCCATAATCTCTCAATATGAAATCAATAAAGCTCTATCAAAAGAAATAGAAAATCGAATCGATAGGCTTCATGAATTCATAAAAGAATCATATAAAACATTATTTGAATTAGAAGACATTATCTATAATCATAAAGATGATATACAATCAATATCATCGTTAAAAGATAAACTCCTAATAAACTATCGAAGAATACAAAAAATGCTATAAAAAGGACTTCCATTTTTTTGGAAGTCCCCTTATAACATTATTCTTCGTTATTACTTGTTTCTTTAGGAGAAACCTTACTACCAAGTTTTCCACCTAGATAACCTGCAAGAACTGCTTTTAAATCGATACCTAATGATTTCTCAACCGATTGAATTACTTGAGAAGAATTATTTGTAATCTCTTGTGCAAGTTTTGTTGTATTACCTTCACCATACATTGTAATACCACCAATCTTTGAATAAGCAGCAGCGATAGGTTCACTAGATGCTTTGACGATTTCAGGAAGAACATTAGAATCAAGGATAAGTTGTAAAACAGATGCTTCACCCATCTTCTTCATAGCTTCTGCTTTCTTTTCAATTGCTTCAGCTTCAGCCTTACCAACAGCTTCAATACCTAAAGCCTTTTGTTCTGCAGCATAACGATCTGCTTCCGCTTGAAGTTTTTTTGCTTCTGCAGCTTTTTCCATTGCAACTTTCTCAGCTTCTGCTTGAATCTTCTTAGCCTCTGCTTGTTGTTCAAGTTCGAATTTGACAGCTTCTGCCGCTCTTTGACGTTGGAATAACTCTGCAGCAGCTTTTTGTTCTGCAGCATATTTTTCAGCATCTGCTTTCTTATTGATTTGTGCTGCTAATTGTTTCTCTTGTAATTCAACTTCACGTTGACCAAGTTCAACTTCTCTTTCTCTTTTTGCAATATCAGCATTAATTTGAGCAACATTAATTTCCTCTAATCTCTTTTGCTCCTCAATCTTATATGCAGCATCTGCAGATGCAGCAGCAGTATCTGATTGAGTCTTTAATTCTGATCTCTTTAATTCATATTCTGTATTTTGTTGAATAATCTTTGTTTGAGCCTCAACATTTGCCTTATTCGCAGCCTCCATTGCAGAAGCTTGAGCAATCTTTACGTCTCTTTCAGAATTTGCTCTTGCAATTTGTGCATCCTTTTGAATTTGAGTAATATTATCAACACCTAAGTTTTGAATAACATTTTCTTTATCAGAGAAATTTTGAATTGTAAGGTTAATGATTTGAAGACCCATTCTAGCCATATCTTGCATTGCATTATCTTTTACTTTCTCTGCGAATAAATCACGATTATGGACTAAATCTGTCAATTTCATTTGACCGATAATCTCTCTCATATTACCTTCAAGAACTTCCTTAGCAATAGCTTGAATACCTTGAAGCTTTTCTTGTAAAAATATTTGTGATGCTAAAGCTAAGTCTTCTGGTGTATTACCAATCTTGATATTTGCAACACCATCAACAAAAATATTGATGAATTCTGATGTTGGAACAGCATCAGGTGTCTTAATATCTACTTGAATAAGATTTAATGGTAATTTGTCGATTCTTTGAAAGAAAGGAATTCTAAATCCAGCTTTACCAATTAAAACTCTTTGTTTTCTAGGCCCTGTAATGATGTATGCAGTATCTGGTGGTGCCTTTACGTAAGATACTCCAATTAAAACAGCGATAAATGCAATAATTGCAATTACCACTAAAACAATTACAAATGGTTCCATATTTTTTCCCTCCTATAATAACCATTTTAGTTAGTTAGGATAGAAAAAAGACCATCCTAACTTCCTGTTAGTATGATCTTGCGAAATCTTTTTTGATTAGTAAATCCGGTTTTGAGACGTGATGACGGAATTTACTCGAGTACGCTACTCCTCATACATCTATAATCTTAAAGTAAAACACAAATATTGTCAATAGTTTTCGATAAATATTTATCGATTTATTTCAACTCATCCATTAGAAAAAAATGAGAAAAAAATGAAACAATTTGAGATTATGTTAAGATTCCTTTGAAACATTATTGAAACAATATCGGTACTCCATTGATACAATAACGAAACATTTATGAGAAAGTATTAAGACAATTTGATAATAATTTGAGATGATTATAAGATTATTATGAGAACAATCCGAGAAAACTATGAGATTATTTTGAGAATAATTGAGAAAAAAATGAGACAACTTCACTACAATTATAAAGATTCTTTAGAATACAAATTAGAATGGTAATATAGAAATATTCATAAATGAACTATCATGCGATAAAAAAGGTGCCACCTATTAGTAGCACCTCATAAGTTAAGATTATTGAATTTATAATTCGATCCAAGGAAGTTCAACACTCTCTTTGATGTTACTCGAATTCTCTTCACTTGATGTAGTTATATCTTCACTTTCGCTTAAGATTGAACTCTCTTCACTTGAAGAACTTTCATTAGATGAAGATGAACTTTCCTCAATTACTAAGTTAGACGAACTAGTTTCTTCAATTGAACTAGTTACTACTTCACTTGTATTTGTAGATACTGAACTACTAGAAGAAGAATTAGAACATCCAACTAAAGTAAGTAAACTAATTAATAGAATTAAATTCTTCCTCATTACCATGGAAATGTTTGATCAGCATCACCGAAACCATTAAAGTTTCCTGTTGCGCCTGATGTACGAATGATATCTTCGCTTTCTAATTCAACAACAACTACTGTTGGTTTTGTATATTCTTTTTTCATATTCTTATTCTCCTAAATTATTATTACTATTATAATAACCTTCAATTGCTGCAGCAACATCTCTTACATTAACAACTGATTCATCAGACAATGTAATTGTTGCATCACTACTTGCATATGCAGCAGCAGTTTCAATTACAGAAGTAACTCCAGCAGTACCGAAATAATATGTTCCTTCAAATAGAATATATGGAACTACTGTAACTTTTGTTCCCCAATCTTTAACAGGGATATCTTCTAAACGAACAATGAATTCTTTTCCATAGTTAGTTTGTGTAGCTTTAATTGCACCTTCAGGAAGTACATTTGCAGTTTTCTTTGAATATGTTGCAGAAACATCTGAACCCTTAACAAACATCATACCAGCTTCAGTAAAATCTGTGCCTTGTGTTTTTCCTGTAAAATCAAAATCAGTTTTGAAGTTTAATGACATATTTGTAACATCATTAATTCTATCTTTATCAACACCATTAGTAGAAGATAACTTGATGCTGTCAATATATACTGCTCCTCCACTAAAGCAGATATAGATATATCTTACACCACTACTCTCAACTTCTACAGTTGAAGTTAGGTTAGAACTATCATACTTTACTTCCTTAATCAATGAAGATGAATCTTCTGGTTGAGAAACTAAAACTTTATCACTTCCATAAATTAAAATACTTCTTGCCTTGGTCGTAGTTGTATTATTATTCCACAAAATTTCAATTGTTTTAAGATCATTTTTTAATGGATCGGAGTTATATATGTATGATGATTTATCATAACTAAGTTGCATAGCAGAGTCCTTACTTGTAATGTTCTTAGCAGTAAATGATACATCATTTGATTTTCCCGTTTCATTAGAATATGTTCCTGCTTTAGGATTATTAAAGATACTTTTGTTTAATTCGCAACCGCTTGATTTATGATAAGTAAATCCAAAAGATAATTGCGCATTCACATTTACATTTTCTGCATAAACCTCTTGAAATGATTTTCCTTCAGCAGAATATAATTGATAAATAGAAACAGCTGCTTGTCCAGAACTGTAGCAAGAGAATAGGCTACTACTTGAATTATACTTCAAAATATTTCTAGTATTTGCTCCATTAGCTTTAATTGTTGCTTTAGCATCATTATCAATAGTAATAGTCCACGATGCATTATCATCTATTGTAGATTGAGTTTTAAGATAATTTTCCTTACTATGAGCTGCATATAGATAACCATTTCCAGTATATAATGCGAAAGTATCTTGTTTATTTCCTTCTTTAAGTGTCAATTGTTGAACATTAGATGGTTCATTATCGATTTCAATATAACCATCACTTTTTGTAATAGATACGGGTGATCGGTTTTTAGAATTTTGTGTAGTACTCATAGCAAATTCTGAAGCGGATGCAACAATAATAATCTTTGAATCTACATTCAATTCAGAAACATCAGTGACCAAATTATATCTACCTTTTGCAGAAGTTGCAGTCTCCTCAGCCTCTACCTTTTTTACTTCCATTCCACCACTACTTAGAACACCGACGGAACAAAGTGCAATTGCAAATGAAAGTAACATTTTACATTTTTTCATTTTTTCTTTTCCTCCAATTTTTTTGCAAGTAAAAATGCCACACTAACCTTTCCTTTAATTAGTTGTAGCATTAAGAAAATATATACGACGCGTAATCATTCTAGAGGTCATTAAAAAGGCACAGTTTCCCTCAAAAGAAACGATACTATGTTTTGAATTATAATTTACACGTTTCATCGTACAATTCTCCCTCACTAATCACTATTCTATATAATATCAAACTATAATGCAACACGTAAAATATAAAAACATTATAAAAAAAATACCATTAATTCAAATGTCAAACAAACGTTGAGAATATCGAGTTTTTTCTAGAAAAAAAGAACATTTATTTGTTCTTATTTCTATATGTAATTAAGATATTAACAATTTCATCATAATACTTATTATCAATGTTTTTTCGATTCTTAATAATCTTACGAATCTTTAATGCAAAATCATGTGATGAAAGTGAAGAATATTTTGTATATGCAGTATATGCTCCTCTTGCAGTACGCTTATCAAATTTAGATAATTCCTTCTTTAACTCATTTAAATCATCCACTACTAAATTATCATCATTCTTAGTTTCTATTTCATTATCTAATTCACCTTCATCTATTACTCCATTTAAGTATTCCTCAATTGAAGATGATTTAACCACCTTATTCTTTTCTTTAACTAAATTATTATTTATATAATCACAAATAGGATCATATCCCTTATCTTTACCTATAATGACGTATTTATCTTCCGCTTCTCCCGTTGCAACTACATAAGATAAATGAGAGATAAGATGTTTATCTAATGATTCAGAACCAGTTGGAACCTTAATAAACTCCACATTAAAATTCGTACTAGAAACATAGAATTCTACTGGAACATTATTAGTTTGAATTGTATAAAACAAAATAACTTTATCATTCTTAGTTAATCTATCCGCGCCAAGAAGACCTGCAGATTTTGCATTTTCATAATCTATAAAAAAATAATTCATTAATTTTTCTCCATTTCTAGAAACATTATATAATCAAATATTTATAAAGCAAATAAAAACTAAAATTTCCCCGCACTAGAAATCACATAAGAAGGAACATCTTCCACCTTATTTAGTACTTCAACAATAGATTCCTTCTTTACTTCATCATAATAGAAGAGATTCTTATTTGTATCAAAGTTCGTATAATCATTCGTTCCATCAGGGAAGCATCCTCCATCTACCTTTTGATCTCTAGAATCAACTATCGTTGCTTGAGATGCTCCAGAAGAAACAAAATAATCATTATAAGATTTAATAACTGTATTCTTATATGTACTACTTGTTGTCACCTTTTGAGGATACTTACAATTTTTAAAATAATTATTTTCACTAAAAACAAAAGCATTCGCACGAATATCTAAACAAGTAGAACAATTCAAATAATAATTATTATAAATATGCATATTTGCTTGTCTTCCAAGAGGTAAACGAGAATTAACCGAATCATAGAAATTATGATGGAAAGAGATATTCTTATTCTTCACAGAATCACTTCCACCAACTAATCCTGTCTTCTTACAGCCATTAAAATGATTATACGATAAAGTAACATTATTAACAGAAGCAAGATCGAAAGCACCATCCCCTTTTGGTTTATCTCTTTCGCCAGTCAAATCCCAATTGTTCTTTCCAGCATAGAAAGAATTATTATGAACCCAAATTGTTCCATGTTTAGAAACATCTCCCGAAAATGAACAAGCATCTTCAGGATAATCTTTAAACGATAAATTCCTTACTTCAATCGAATTACACTTAGAGAAAGTAAATCCGAATTGGAAGAAACCCGAATTATCTCCTATTCCTTCAATAGTTACATTACTTGCTTCCGATACATCTAACATATTATTATACGAATCATCATCATATACTTCTTTTTCAAACAACGAAGAATATTTTTCACCTTTATATTTCGTAGTTGCTTTACTACAAGTTCCTTCCTTTTTAGTACCTAGACCATCTTTTGTAGTTAACCAAGTATATGATTTACCATTCTTCTTATCGTAAATCTTAACTGTTAACCCTTTAAGGTTATCTCCATAAACTGTTTCTAGTTCATTAGAAAAGAATGTTGAATCATCATAATTAACCGAACTTGTAAGTCTAGGTTCATCATCCTTTACCTTCCATTGATTAGTCAATATCTTATCTGTAATCCTAATATTTAAAGGTTTTGAAGATTTAGATTGGTTTTTTAGAATATCAGTTAGGCCAGTGTAGGATTTTCCTCCTAATGTAGCTTGAATAGTATTCTTATTCTCATTATTTACATATAATACAAGCGCATTATCTTTCAATGTCCCATCATTCTTATATGCTCCAACTCCATTAGTATTATTGAAAGAAGCATATCCTGATTGATCAAAATAATCGTATGTAAAATATGGTGTTTCAAGAGAATTAGAAGTACCTTTTTCACATAAAACTACTTTAATACGTTCACCTTTTCTAATAGACACTAAATCTACTCTACAAGAATTATCTTCTTTATTAATCGAAATCAATTGATCATCAAGTTTAATTAAAGAAGGATTTCCATCAATATAATACCCAGCTTCTAAGGATGAACAATTCCTATTAAGTTTAAATCTAACATAACGAGACTTAATCTCTTTAACTTCAAATGGAAGAATATTATCACTTATTGATGAACTAGAATTAGTAGAAGATACGCTGCTAGAAGGAATACTACTAACACTCGAACTAGATACACTAGAAATAAAAGATGAACTTTCACTAGATTCTTTTATCGAAGAATGAGAACTACTACTAATCGATGAAAGAGAATCTTCATGTATAGAAGAAACAAAACTATTTGAACTACTTGAAACAACTTCATTTGAAGAAGTAGTAAAAATAGAATTACAAGATGATAATAATGAAACAAAAGATGAGAGAATTAATAATTTTGTGATAGATTTCTTCATAAAGCACCTCTTAATATAACAATAATAGCATTATTTATAAAATAACGATTTGTTGTATAAGCACAAAATAAAAAGGTGATTTCTCACCTATTATTTCTATTAATCTATTTTGAATTCTCTTTTTCAATAATATCACGTGCAACCCAAACACCATTTGCACCCGCTTGAGCAAGTCCACGAGTAATACCCGCGCCATCTCCTCCTACATAGAGATTCTTGATTTTAGTTTCAAACTTAGTATTAACTTCTGGACGATCAGAATAGAACTTTGCTTCTACTCCATAGAATAACGTATGGTCGTTTGCAATACCAGGAGTAACCGTATCTAAAGCTTCTACCATTTCAATCAATGATTTCATCGTATTATATGGAAGAACTAAACCTAAATCTCCTGGAACAGCTTCTTTCAAGGTTGGTTCGACAAATCCTTCTGCAATACGTTTTGCTGTACTTCTTCTACCCTTTTTAATATCCCCATATTTTTGAACTAAAACTGATCCATTAGATAATTTATTTGCCGTTCTAGATATTCTTTTCGCATATTCATTTGCATCCTTAAATGGTTCATCGAATTCTTGTGAAACTAATAATGCGAAGTTAGTATTCTTCGATCCTAGTTTAGGATCATGGAATGAATGTCCATTACATAACATTGTGCCATTATGGTTTTCAATAACAACATGACCTGAAGGATTAGAACAGAAAGTTCTTACAGTTGTACCTACAGAAGTATTAAAAATGAATTTACCTTCATATAAATATTCATTTATTTCTGACATAATAATGTCATTTGTTTCGACTCTAACACCAATATCAACCCTATTACTATGGAAAGAAACACCCTTATTTAGTAAAACGCTAGTCAACCATTCAGAGCCATTTCTACCAACACCTAATAAGACATATTTAGATTCAATGATGGAATCATCCTTTAATACGACTCCTTTAACAACATCATTTTCAACTAAAACATCCTTAACGTCCGTTGCAAACATATAATCAATATGCGATTTCATCTTCTCATAGATAGATTGAAGGACCTTTAAATTGATTTCTGTCCCTAAATGTCTAACTTGGCTTCTTAATAATTTTAATCCTACGGCAATACCTTTTTTTTCAATCTCTCTAACTTCCTTAGTATAAGGATTTGTTAGTTCATTAGGCGCACCATGTTCTAAATTAATCTTATCAACATATTTAATTAAATCTAAAACTGTATCAGTTGATAAATAATCTGTCATCCAACCACCAAATTCAGAAGTAATATTAAATTTTCCATCAGAATAAGCTCCTGAACCTCCAAACCCTGCGGTCATTGAACAAGCTGGAGAACATCCAGATTCTCCATTCTTATTAACTGGGCATTGCTTTAATTGATTTAAAAGAATTGGGCATCTACGATTATAAATATCTCTTCCCTTATCGATTAATAATACTTTTAAATGTGGAGCTTTTATCATCAATTCATATGCTCCATAGATACCTGTTGGGCCTGCGCCAACGATAATTACATCATACTTGTTACCCATAATATTAGTCTCCTGAATCTATAAATTATTATTCTCCCTAAAACCTACTCTATTATGTTACAACATTAACGTTTTTTTATCTATATAAAAAAGAATGCTTGGCGCACAAACTTATACTATAAGCAATTAATACGTCAAGCTGTAATAAGAATAATAAACTAACTATTTCTTTTTCATCATAAAATAATGATCAAGATTTTCGATTCCTTTCATCACTTTAATCGACAATTTGTAATACGTTTCAATCTCTTCTTTTGAAAACTCCTTAAAAAATGCATCATGTACTTCATCCGTCATTTTTTCAATCTCATCAATTTTATTTCTACCTGCTTTTTTCAATAAATTTTACTAAAAGAAAAACAATATGAAGTCCAACATAAATTGGTTCATATTGCTATATCTCATTAATAGATTGCTTCTTTAATCAATTTAGCTATTCCACTTATCTCATTAGTAGGAATGGAGGCTATTGATATTCTTAATCCTCCACTCATAGGAACAATAAATAAACCTTTTTTCATTAATCTTTCTGCAACTATAATATTATTATCTACCTCAATGAAGACGAAGAATCCTCCTTTATAAGGACATGTATTCAAATCTATTTCTTTTGCTTCTTGAATAAATATCTCTGCGCGTTTATATAATAAATCACGATAATATGCTAATTCTTTTAAAATTGCATTTCTTGTACTTTCATTTAAGAACAATTCTCCCATCACATTTGTCGCGAGATGATTAGGGCTAGACCAAGTTGATCTACAATAAATCCTTGTTACTCCTAATATATCTTCATGAACCTCCTTACTTGAAGTAAGGACAATTAGTGCTCCTCCTCTTAAACCATAGATTTGAAGAGTTTTCGATGAAGAAAAGCAAATTGCAACTAATAATCTATCACTTGAAGCATCAATGAGTTTTTGAAATACATCGCGATAACTATTTCTATAAAAATTCAAATACGCAATATCATCTACTAATACAATTGGATATTCCTTACTCTTCATCTTTAAAAATGATAAGATTTCATCCCATTCCTCATTACTAAGTGAGTACCCACTTGGATTTTGACAAGGATCGTTAATTAAAACAACTGCTCGCTTATAGATTAAACACGATTCATTAACTTGTTCCTTTAATGAATCTATATCAAACACACCATCCTTAAAAAGATTATATATCATCACTTTATTGTTATTTTCGTAAGCGATAGAATCGTAGTTCCCCCACCTAATAGAAGGAAGAATAATCGCTTCATCATTATTAATGAAACATTTATTAATTACTGCAAGTGCGCCAGTTGCGCCCATTGTTCCTATAACATCACAATATCTATCCTTTAAATCATTATTATGAAATAACCATGAAATTATAGCTTCTTGAAATCTATTATTACCGATTATTGAATCGTATTTCTTACTATCTTCCTTAATATTCTTCTTTAAATATTCATCAACTACACTAAAAGAGGCAAGGCTTGAATCATCATCAAAGAGCATTCCTATCGAACCATTAATAACCTTTTTCCCTTCGCTTTTTTGTTTATTTGCTTCTGCATTTATTTGCATAATCAAATCACCGCTTGAACGAGTAAAATAAGTATTTTTAGAAATAAAATCATTCATTGGATTACCTCCCATATAGTTATTTTTTCTTAATTATATATTAATATATGTAGAATATGAACATTACTTAAAAAAACACCTAATAAAAGTGGTTACATGCTAAAAACGATGATCAAAATTATCCCACTTGTTAATAGAAACAAACCTAATAACGACTTTATACATTCCTAAAAAAGACAAATGAGAATCGATATCTTCTATAACGAAATCGGCATAGTCGACTTGCCAAATGAAAAAGCGTAGCACATTCAGGAATTAACCTCGTTGTAACTACGCTATTTTATTCGGAAATTTTATTCCTAGCAGGCTTGATACTTAAGTGAAACCTATTAGGGATTTTTTAATGTATTATGCGTAATTGCAATTTTCCCAATGAAATATACTTGCGTAATTGCAATTTTTCACCTATAATTATAGTGCGTATTTGCAAAATATTATGTATGGGAGGTTGCTTTTATGATTTTTAAAAGAAAAATATACAATAAATTGTTAGATTGGAAAACCAAATCAAATGGAACAAAGGCAATATTAATTGAAGGTGCACGTCGTATTGGTAAATCAACAATCGCAGAAGAATTTGGAAAAAACAATTATAAAAGCTATGTTTTGATTGACTTTTCAAAAGCATCTCCTTCTATAAAAGAAGGCTTTAATAGTTTTTTAAACGATTTAGATTCATTATTCTTAATGATTTCACTTGAGTATGGAGTAACTTTATACAAGAGAGAGTCTTTACTGATTTTTGATGAAGTACAAAGTTTTCCAAGGGCGCGTGAAGCAATTAAGCACTTGGTCAAAGATGGAAGATATGATTATATTGAAACTGGTTCTTTAATTTCTATCAAAGAAAACACAAAAGATATTTTAATACCTTCAGAAGAAAAATCTATCCAGATGTATCCTATGGATTTTGAAGAATTTTCATGGGCACTTGGAGAAGATAGAATAATTGATTACATAAAACAATGTTTTAATGATAAAAAACCACTTTTAGAGCCATTACATAAAAAAGCAATGTTTTTATTTAAACAATATCTTTTAGTAGGAGGAATGCCTAAAGTAGTAAGTGCTTATATTGAAGATAATAAGCAATTTGAAAATGTCGATGAGGAAAAAAGAGAAATCCTTAAAACTTATAGAAACGACATAATGAAAATTGATCAAAACTACCAATCAAAAGTTTTATCGATTTACGATAGAATTCCAGGATTCTTATCTAGTCACGAGAAAAGAGTAAAAATAAATTCTTTAGATACTACAAATAGAGCTATTGCCTATGAAGAAACGTTCTTTTGGTTAGCAGATTCAATGATTTGCAATGAGTGCTTTTCTAGCAATGATCCTAATGTTGGATTATCATTGACAGAAGATAGAACATATATAAAATGCTATATGAGCGATACTGGTCTTTTATTCTCTCATGCTTTTGATGAATATCCAGAAGTGGCAAAAAATATCTATTCATCTATTCTTCAAGATAAACTATCTGTAAATAAAGGAATGCTTTATGAAAATATAATCGCACAAATGCTTGTAGCATCAGGACATAAATTGTATTTTTACAATCATTATAGCGAAGATAAACATAGAAATGATATCGAGATTGACTTCATAATTATTAGTGGTGACAAAACAAATGTAAAGATATCTCCTATTGAAGTGAAATCGTCAAAAAAATATACAACTACTTCTCTTGAAAAATTCAATTTAACATTCAAAAAGAGAATTTCTAATTCGTATATTATTCACCCAAAAAATCTATCAATTAGAGATGATGGAATTATTTGCATTCCAGCATATATGACATTTTGCTTATAAAATAAAAAACAGTGACATTTTATTCATCATTTGTTCACTGTTTTTTTAATCCCTAACGGGCTTGATACTTGTATCAAACCTATTAGGGATTTTTATTAAAATGTATGTTGAATCTATCAGATTATGATTTTATCTCATCGGGGCAAGTTAAAAATTCTTTTAAGACGAGAATCAAGATTCAATTTTCATCTTTCTATTTTCTAATATTATTACTACCAACAATAACTTTTCTAAAACTATCATCTATTCTTATCAGTGTTCTTTCCTCTTGCTGCCTAAATCCTAACCTGACATTTCTAAGACCTATATCAGTAAAATAATATTTTAGTGGCGTATCTATGTATTTCTTTCCTTTTACATCATATCTATTTGCTTTTTGAATCAAAAAGGAATCTACACAGTATTCCAAGTATTGTTTAATTGTGTTTGGTGCAACATTTAAATTCTTAATAGATTTAAATGAATTTGATAATTTGTTAGGGTTTGTTAATGAGCCCACACTTGAGGAAATAATGTTTAGCACATCCTCCAATACTTCTGTATTTTTTATAGCGTTTCTATTAACAATGTTTTTTATATAAGTTTCTTTGAATAAATTGTCTAAGTACTTAATTTTTTCTCGCTTGTTTTGCACAATGAAAGATATGGCATACCGCCATACATTGAATATTCATTCCAATCTTCCTCGAAATCTAACTTGCAATAGTCATAATATTCCTTAAAAGACAAGGGAGATAAATGAATTTGATTTCCTCTTCCCCTAAATTCCGTAATAATATCAGAAGATAGAAATTTTGCATTACTTCCTGTTACATATACATCTGCATTTTTTATATGCAAAAATGAATTCAATACATCTTCAAACTCATTTACATACTGAACTTCATCTAACAAAATGAAATAGTTCTTTTCGTCAACAATTTTACTATGTACATATTCACATAAAAAGTCAGGATCACGATAACGAATGTTCATTCTGTCATCTAATTGTAGGGAGATGATATATTCTTTATCAACACCCCTCTGACATCAGTTGCTCCTCCATAAATGGATAGACATTGCCCCGTCGGAAACGATTCGATGACGATTCCAAGATTGCATAGTGGCATCATCCCATAGAAGCTGCATCATTTGAGCATAATCGCGTTCAAAGATAACCCACGAAACGCCAAACAGCTTTGCGAGTATATCTTTATCTCTTGTTAGCCGACCATACGGCACCATTGAACTCAAATGATATTTAGCCATTTCGGATAAATAACTCCCGATGCCGCAGGTTTATATTCCACTACACATTTAGGCTATTTTTTTCCCATATATCCATCTTTCAAACAATACAGAAAGTCGCATAAAGCGGAACGGATTTGATGTTGTTCTCAAATCCAAAGTTCTTTTGAGAAACACGAATAGAATATGCGGGTTTGTATCGGTCAACATATACGCCGAGACTTCTTGAACGGGTGTTTATTTTAGCTTTGGCTTCAATCGGAATAATATCATCACCGATACGTGTAATAAAGTCCACCTCAGCTTGACTTCCACTCGTCCAATAGTAAAGGCTTAGTCTGTTGATAGTCAACTGATTAAAAACGTAATTCTCTGTAAGTCCGCCCTTAAAGTTATCGAACAAGGGATTTTCACCCAAGATGTCCTCATAATGAATATCTTGGCTTGCTCCGCAAAGTCCGACGTCGTTCATATAAAACTTGAAATCGGACAAAGAACGGTAGGCGTTCAGCGGTAGCATAATTTGTTCAATACGGTAGTTCTGACTTGCAATACCTGCAAGACAAAGCCATTCGATAGCCCCCTCAAATTCAGAAGCTCTACCGCCATGCTTGATATTCTTATATTGGAATTTTTTATTCTCCTTTGCAAGCTGCGTACTGATATTCTTATATACAATACGTGTTTTAGGAATCTCGCTCTGCTTATTATACTTACCCATATCGTTATGATAGGATTCAAGAATGGTCTGCTGAATAATACGAACAAGCTCGGGGTTGTGATTCTTTTCGTATTCCTCGACCGCTTCGGGCATACCTCCGACAAACAAATATTCCTTGTAGTAATCAAGTGCTCTTTCATGGAAAGCACTGTCAAGAGGAGCATCCCTTTCATAACACTCACGAATCAGATCAATAAGTCCCTGCTCTCCTTTTGCCATCAGATATTCTTCAAAGTCAAGCGGATAAAGAGTCATTAACTGAATCTTACCCACAGGGAAAGAAAAGTTACCTCTATTCACCGAAACGCCAAGCAAAGAGCCGAGCGCGATGATGTGATAGTTATTTGCTTCTTCATTAAAATATTTAAGCGAGGTGATGGCTTCGGGACACGCTTGGATCTCGTCGAAGATAATCAAGGTGTTCTCGGGAAAAATCTCCTTCCTCTTATACAGTGCAAGTTTCTTGATAATCGTCGCGGGAGTTAGATCTTTGAAAAAGTCGTGAAGCCCCTTATCCTTTTCAAAATTGCAATAAACACTGTTGGAATATTCTTCTCCCGCAAAGTAGTTGACAATGTAGGTCTTACCTACTTGTCTCGCGCCTTGCAGTATCAAAGGCTTTCTGTCAGAGCTGTTTTTCCAAGCGACCAAGTCTTTATATATCTTACGTTCCATACTCATACCTCCTTCAGTTTATACCATTATGTCACATCTAGTGTGTTTTATCAATCGATATTCACATTTTTTTGGACTTATTTTTCTTATTATTCACATTTTATGCGACTTAATACGTTTTTAAGAAAAACACAACACAAAAAAATCTGGGTGCCGCATGATTCGACAAATCCTATTTATTGTACTAAATGATTCTTTTCAAAAAATTATCGTAATAAATAGACCACTTGAGGAGTTTTTAGATAGTAATGGATTTGTTATCATTGGTATCGCAGATTTTCTAAATAATGTTTTCCATTATATGATTTTCTTTTACATGAAGTTCCAATGAATATTTTTGCAATTCTTGCATTTTTCTTCACTGATAAAGATTAATTAATATATGCGCAATAGCCAATAAACGGAAAAATTGACCTAAAACAAATTTCAAATGGGCAAGCAATAAATCTATTGTTTATAGTTTAAAATGAAAAACGTAAATTATTCTACTTGAGATAATGGTTATTAGGAAGAATAAAATCCCTAACGGGTTTATTATTTAGATGAAACCTATTAAGGATTTTAATTAATAATAGATTGTATTTGCTTTTCACTTTTCGTTCTTTAGTAAATATAGAATTTTTAACAGTACATTTTATTATAGATCCAAGCTGTTCTTATTAAGTAAGAATTCAAAAATTCCGATAACTAAAATGCCTTCTTCGGTAATCCACGCTTTTTTGTTTCCTTTTACTATTATTATTTTCTTAAAGTTATCAGGTATATTTAATAATGGCCTTTCTTCCTGAATTGTTTTTTCATGAGTTGAAAGAGAAAGTGCTGATTGAATGTAATACTTCTTATTGAATTGATTACATATAAAATCAACTTCAGTTTGTTTTTTTGCATCTCCTTCTCGAATGGTTACAACTCCCACATCCACATTATAACCACGAGCTAACAACTCATTATAAATAATATTTTCCATAATATGAGTTTCTTCTTGTTGTCTGAAGTTTAGTCTAGCGTTTCTTAGTCCAATATCCGAAAAATAGAATTTAAAAGGTGATTGAATATACTTTTTGCCTTTTATATCGTATCTTTCGGATTTTTCAATTATGAATGAATCTTCCAAATGCTTCAAATAAGAAGATAGAGTATTTATCGATAAATCTTTAACTCCATTACTTTGGAATGTATTTAATAATTTGTTTGGATTGGTCAATGAACCGATTGATGAAGCTAATATATTTATTAATGAATTTAAAATATCTATTCTTTGAATGTTATTTCTCTCGACAATATCGCATAAGTAGGTTTTTTCAAATAATTGTTTAAGATATTTAGATTTTTCACTTTCACTTTTAAAAGAAATTACTTTTGGTAATCCACCATAAATTATATATTCTTCCCAAGCATCTTCTTTATCGCCTTCAAATACAGAATAGTATTCTGAAAAAGTAAGAGGAAAAACTCTAATCTCATCACCACGCCCTCTAAATTCAGTAATGATATCAGACGATAAAAATTTAGAATTACTTCCGGTAACATATATATCTAAATTATTAATATGCAAAAAACCATTTAGTACCGATTCAAAATCGTTTACTTTTTGAATCTCGTCTAATAACAAATAATATTGGGCATCATCAACAATTAAACTCCTAATATATTCGTCTAAAACATCCGGGTCTTGATATTTAGTATTTCTTCGTTCATCAAAATCTATTTTAATGATATGGTTTTCACTTATTCCTTTACTCATTAAATATTCTTTATATATAGGATCGAGAAGGAACGATTTGCCACATCTTCTCATTCCAGTAATAATTTTTACTAGTCCATTATTTTGCTTGTTTACTAGTTGATTTAAATAGATTTCTCTATTAATTCTTAACATAAATAACCTCCGTTGAATATTTTTTCCGTTTACGTAAGTTTTTTTCAATTATATTATACAATCACTAATGCAATAATTCAATTTATCACTGAATATTTTTTCCGTTTACGTAAAATTTATTCAATGAAGTCTATTAAATATTTTATTCCTAATAGTTCTCATACTTAATTAAAATAATTGACATTATCGGCAGTCACTCAAAGAACTATTCTACTTATTGTAAATTTACTTGAAAATGTAAATCATATGTTTGTAACTACGCTTTTTTATACGGGAATATAATCCCTAACGGGCTTGATATTTTTATCCCATGAATTGATATAGCAAAGTGTAAAAGTAGGATATTATTATATCTAGAATATGAACATTACTTAAAAAAGCAGCTAATAAAAGTGGTTACAAACTGAAAATGATGATCAAAATAATACCACTAGTTAATAGCAATAAACCTAATAACGACTTTTTTGTAAAACGCTCTTTCAAAAAAACAAAAGAGAATAGCATAGTTAATAATATTGCAAGTTTCCCAATCGCATTAACTGCAAGAGGAGATGAATTCTCGATGTTTAATGCGTAATATTCAAATAGCCATGCTCCCCCTGTTGTAAGACCGGATAAACTTAAAAAGAGCCATCCTTTACTTTCAATCTTTGTCGTATCTTTATAATCCTTCTTTGTAATTACAATCAAGAAAGAAAAGAAAAATACGATGATAGATCTTATTAACGTCCCAAGATTAGATGATATCCCTTGTAATCCTAGTTTAACAAAAAATGATACTAGACTTGCAAAAACTGCAGATAATATTGCAAAGAACAACCATTTTCTACTTTCCGTATTAACAGTCTTCTCCTTCTTATCAATCATTAATAATGTTCCTATAAACATTAGAACAAGAGAAGCAATTAGAATGATGATAGTAAGGATATTTCCACCCTTAGTCGTATCATCAAAAAAGAAAATAAGAAAGAGAATGCTAGTTAATATAAAACTAGATTTATCAATAGGTGCAACCTTATTAACATCCCCCATTTTTAGAGCCTTAAAATAACAAATCCATGAACAACCAGTCGCAAGTCCAGATAGAATTAAAAAAATCCAATTATTTAATGTCAATGATGGGAATTCATATAAACTTTCTGTAATCAAACACATTACAAAAGCACAGATAATAACAATTCCAGTTCGAAAAAAAGTTGCAAAATTCGAGTTAATACTTCGTAATCCAATCTTTGCAAATATAGTATTCAACGATGTTAGTAATGCTGCGAGTAACGCAAATATAAGCCAAATCATAATCTTTCATATACAAAAGATAAAATAGTCAAATGCCTAAACACTTGACTAATAATCTTATTTTTTTCGTCTATAATATTTGATGATGAATTCGTCCCTTTCATCTTCTTTATATAAATCAAATTCATCTTTATATTCTGGGAAAAATACATTTCCCTCATATTCTTTTTTAACTTCAGAGATTATCAATTCATCAACATATGGAAGAAATTGACGATATATAGATGCTCCTCCACAAATGAATACTTCTTCATCACTATCCTTATAACGCTCAACTATTTCTTCAATTGAAGTCACAACTTCGCATCCAGGTGCATCATAATTTTTATCAAAATTTAATACAATATTCTTCCTATTTGGCAAAGCATGACCAATTGAAGAAAATGTCGTGCTTCCATAAACGATAATATGATTTAAAGTCGTCGCTTTAAAATGCTTAAAATCCTCAGATATATGCCAAGGGATATGAATTCCATTACCAATTACGCGATTTGGATCGTGTGCTACTATTGCCTTAAACATAATTAAACACTAACCTTTCCTTTAATTGCTGGATATGGATCATAATCAACAATTTCAAAATCTTCAAATTTATAATCAACAACTGATTCATGATGATTCTTAATAATCAATCTTGGGAGTTTACGAGGTTCTCTTTCAAGTTGAGTTTTAATCAAATCAACGTGATCAAGATAGATATGCGCATCGCCAAATGTGTGAACGAAATCTCCTACTTCGTATCCGCAAGTATCCGCCATAATCGCAAGAAGTGTTGCGTAAGAAGCAATATTAAATGGCACTCCTAAGAAGATATCTGCACTTCTTTGATATAATTGGCAGGATAATTTCTTTCCATCACCTGAAACATAGAATTGAACAAAAGCATGGCATGGAGGTAAAGCCATCTTATCAACTTCTGCAGGATTCCATGCACATATAATATGTCTTCTTGAGAATGGATTTGTTTTTAACCCCTTTTCTAATTCTAAAAGTTGATCTTTTCCAAAGAAATCCCTCCATTGTTTACCATATACAGGACCTAGTTCACCCCATTTTGCAGCAAATTCTTCATCTTCTTTAATCTTCTCAATGAATTCTTCAATTGTTTCGCCTTTAAATTCATTAGATTCGCTATAAGCTTTATATGGCCATTCATTCCAAATGCGAACATTCTTAAGTACTAATGGTCTAATATTCGTACTGCCAGAAATAATCCATAGTAATTCTTCTAAAATTCCTCTATAAAACACCTTTTTAGTAGTAAGAAGTGGGAATCCTTCATTCAAATTGCATCTGAATTGATGCCCAAATATAGAAATCGTTCCTGTTCCAGTACGATCTTTTTTTACGCTACCCTCTTCTAAAACACGACGGCATAAGTCTAAATATTGTTTCATGAAATTATACCTCCTAAAACTGAAAATCTCTTGAATAATATTCTATATTAATTCGTAGCATTATTAAATAGATAATTGAAAATAATCATTAATATCAAATGATTTTTCAATACAAAATTCGATACATAGCTTATTTCAATAAATGCTATTGAAAAAAGAAAAATCAAAAGATAAAATTATATTGATACTAATAAAATAGGAGGAGAACATATGAGCGAATACGTTTCAAAATCAACATTGCAAAGACTTCCATTCTATTTAGATGCTTTACAAACAAAACTCGCAAGAGGAGAGAAATACGCTTCTTCTTCACAACTTGCAAAAGAATTAAACTTAAACGAAGTACAAGTAAGAAAAGATTTAGCTTCAGCAAGTAGATCAGGTGGAAAGCCAAAAGTAGGATATGAGATTCAAGAACTTATTAGTGACATTAAATTATTTTTAGGTTGCCACAGAATCGATAAAGCAGTATTAGTTGGTGTTGGCTCTTTAGGCACAGCATTATTAGGATATAAAGGTTTCAAGGATTATGGTCTAGAAATCATCAAAGCTTTTGATAAAAATGAATCAATCATTGGGAATAAAATTAAAGGAATTGAGATAAGTGAATTATCTTCTATTAAAGATACAATAAAAGAAAACAACGTAAGAATAGGAATTATCACAGTTCCAGCACAATATGCTCAAGAAGTTGCGGATACTCTTATTGATGCAGGTGTTAAAGCAATATGGAATTTTGCTCCAACAAGAATCACTGTACCAGAAGAAATCCTAATTCAAAATGAGAATATGGCTTCATCTTTAGCGGTATTATCAAAGCATCTTCAAAATAAAATAGAAAACGAAAAATAAATTATATCAGTGCAATAGAAGGAAAATTATGTGATTCTATTGCACTCTTTTTTGATGCTTTGAATCTGATCATTGAAATCAATTAATATTTATTTCCTAAATTGACTAAAATAATATTTCTGTAATCATTGGTTGAAAAACATTTTGTTTGTGAAGTAATAAATGCCATCATTTTTTCCTTTTCAATCTTCTCAATCAATTTTTTCTTAAACCCTTTTTCTTCAATTCCAAAAATCTCATCAATAAAAATATATTTTCCTCTAAAAAGAGATAAGTTTTCTAAATAATTATCATAAGCATATGTAACATTCTCTTTAGTAGAGTAACCAAATAAATCCACTCTTTTAGTGTCAAAAATTAAGATTTTCTCGTTTTCATGGCTTAACACTTTTTCTAATACTTCTTCTAGTAATTCGCTTTTTCCCGAACCTGTTCTTCCATAAATAAAAACTATTCTGCTATCTTGATTTCTTTCAAACATATTTTCTTCCTTCCTGATATTCATAAAGATTAACTGTATTTATAATATCAAACTAGCAAATTCCAATCGTACAAACAAAGTTGGTTGTATTATTTCGTTATCATAATTCATTATGGATTTTTCCCTAAAATCCTATCTGTTTTAGAAAATATTTTATTCATATAAAAACCAAACCATTAATCCAATCAATAGGTCAAAAAAATTTCTTGTACTAGAAAAATATAAGAAGAAAATGAATGCTGTGTTAGTAATAGATTCATCTGATATAGTATTTCCAGCAAAAGATGAAATATGTTATTAATTATAATCTCTTTATTCCGCAAATAATGGAGTAGCGTAGTATAACTGGTGCACCTCCATAACCATTTATATACCATTTTATACTAGTCATTCGATAAATATATAGTGGAGTATGCACAAATCAGCACAACTATCCGTACTTTTTAAGGCACCTCCAATAGCTAATTAACTAAAGTTTTTTATAAAATTTATCAAAATGATCATCTTCATCATAAAATATGAATCCAATTTTCTCAAATATATGCTGGCTTCTTTTATTAGTTTTTAATATACTAGCAATAACTTTATTTAATTTTAAAATGTCTTTAGCATAATCTAATGCCTTTGAAAGAGCAATAGTTCCCATTCCTTTGTTTTTATATCTATCATTTTTTAAAACAATACCAATTTCAGAACAAGAATCTTCAATTCCTTTGAACCTAATTTCACCAATCACATCATCTTCATATAAAATAGCTAATAAAATGTATCCATCTTTTTCTTTATTTTGTACATAATTGTTTACTTGATTTTCATCATATATAAATTCTTTAAAATCTTTTTTATCCTCAAAAAGCATTTCATCATTTTTAAAATCAATAAATAATTTATGTGCTAATTCAGTTGTCATCTTTTCTAGTCGAATTTTTTGGTTATATAATAATCTTCTATATATTTTTTTACCTTTATCCGTAACACTTGAAAAATCATATCCTTTTGTTTCAAGCATTCTCTCTGCTGCTTCAACTATATCAAATGTATGATAAATGAAATAATATGATCTAACATCATTAGATGGAAACATTTTATATATTTGCTTACTTGATAACCCATAAGCAATACTCATACATCTAAAAACATATCCAATCCAATGCATTTCATTCATTGAGAATTTTTCTTTCCCATAAGAAAAAGCACCATATTCTTCTTCTAGTTCATCATATACATCTCTTATACTACTAGTTTGAGCAAGGTAACTTTTATCATCAAAAGACTTAGCAACTTTAGAATTCATAAATCTTCGTATAAATACTTGAGAACTACAATTTAAAGAATCAATTGATTCTTCAAATATTTTACCTTGAATTTGACATAATTTTAAATCAACTGTTTCTAACTTCATTTTAAAATCTCCTCAATATAGTTTCCTTTTCCTTTATATTCAATTCTTGCCATTCTAACTTTTCCAGCAGTTAAATTATGCATTTCTAACCTTTTATTTAAAATATCTTTTTTTTCACTTTTACATAAATATAGATCACTAATATAGACAAGCTTTGAAATTGCCTTTTCACTTTTCAAAACGTATTGAAAGCCTAGATTTGTTGCTGCAAGTGCGTGTTGGCATTGTAAATCAGTAATAGAACCCTCAACAAATTCAGATAAAATATCGAACATTCTGTTATCAGCAATTGGGGCAATCACTAAATCAGCATTATTTACTCTAGTTATTATTTCTTTTATTAGTGTACTTTCGCTATATTCATTAAGCCAACCTCTAAAATAAGCTATAGCAATCATCCAGTCTTTTGATACAGAGAATCTTTCAATCTTCAATCCCTTACAATCGATACAAAAAGAGTAAACATATGGATAATCACTATTAGAAATATACGTTGAAGCTTGTTCAAGGTTTTCTCCCAAATAAAATCCTCGACCAAAATCATTTTGATCCTTAGAGTGGCTTAAATCCACAGGCAAAGAAAACTTCTTCTTAGCTCCGTGAAATAGTAAAACATTATCATCATAATTATTTTCATCTATTAAGAACATTTCTTTTATTTTATTTATTTGAATTCCCTTATTATAAGCATATTCGTAAAGCTTATCGATATTACGTTGTTCTATTTCATTACTAGATGTTTCCCAACGATTAACAGTTTGAAATGATACCTCAAGTTCATCTGCTAATTCTTGTTGTGACAAACCTAATAATTCTCGAATCATCTTTATTTCATTAGCAATATTCATACCATTGCCCTCTCTTTCTAACTTTATTATACCAAATGTTATATAGAAGTTCAAATGTTTTATATACCAAATGTTATATAGAAGTTTAAAATTCTTGGTATCATATGATATCAACGAGTTTAGATAAAGAAGCAAAAAAGGAGTTCTAGCGAGCTCCTTGAAGGTGCTTAATTAAATAATGGAGTTGACATATATCTATCTCCACCATCTGGAAGAATCACAACAATATTTTTCCCTTTATTTTCTTTTCTACTTGCAACAATAAGTGCTGCTTTCATCGCAGCTCCAGATGAAATACCAACTAAGATACCTTCTTTTTTTGATAAAAGACGACCAGTTTCAAAAGCATCGTCATTTTCAATCGTAATAACTTCATCTAAAATATTAAGATCTAAGGTATTTGGTACAAAGCCAGCACCAATTCCTTGAATTTTATGAGGGCCAGAATAACCTTTTGATAAAAATGGAGATGAAGAAGGTTCAACACCAATTATCTTGATATTCGGATTTTTCTCTTTTAAATACTTACCAGTTCCTGTTATAGTTCCACCTGTTCCAATACCACCAACTAAAATATCAACCTTCCCATCTAAATCGCGATATATCTCTGGTCCTGTTGTAAGATAATGAGCTTGCGGGTTACTTGGGTTATCAAATTGTCCAGGAATAAAAACATTAGGGTTTGTAGCTTTAATTTCATTAGCTTTCTCAATTGCCCCCTTCATTCCCTCTGAACCTTTTGATAAAACTACTGTTGCACCATATGCTTTTATTAAATTTCTTCTTTCTACCGACATCGTATCTGGCATAACAATGATAGTTTTATATCCACGAGCTGTCGCCATTGCAGCTAAGCCTATTCCAGTATTGCCGCTAGTAGGTTCGACAATGATCGAATCCTTATTCAACAACCCCTTTTCTTCAGCATCAATTATCATCGCTTTTGCAATACGATCCTTAGCTGAACCAGTTGGATTAAAATGCTCGATTTTAGCATAAATATTTGCTGAAGTATCATTTATATTATTAATTTGAACTAATGGTGTATTACCAACTAAATCACATATTGATTTATATAATGCCATATTATTTCCTCTTTCATTTCTTACTATTCTACAAGGAATTATATGCCCGTTTTTCCCTATATTCAATATTTTTATAAAAACCATGATTCCCATATGATTTCCAAGTGATAATGTCTTAAATAGATAGAGAAACTATCTTAACTTATATAATCATTATTATCATATAATGAGATGTAATAATTGAGACAAACTTGAGACTAAATTGAGATAATAATGGGATTGATATTATGAATACTTCTTTTTCTCCTAATTCATCCTCTACATACAAAAGGTAATGGACTTCTTAGGAAGTAATGTAAAAAAAAGAATTATAATCGTACGAATCGATTTTCCTAATACAAGTAGAAAAATGATTGCCTCTTATAATTCTTATTACTATTCATAATCAAATAAGCGATGAATAATTTATTCATTCATATCAATAACATTCCACGATTTTATCTTATCTATCTTTGATGATTCCCTTACATATTGGTTCAAATTTTTCGAAATAGAAATGTCAAAAGAATTAATATCATTCGATGTATATGGTCGAGATAATACAAAATCAATACTGCATTTGTATTCTAATTCAAATGTCTTAATCATCTTTTTAACTTCAGTATTCGTTCCAATATTAAATATTATAGATGACAAAGCATCTAGCACGCTATTAGGACAATCTTTTGAAAATAAAGCAACTTGTCGATAATAATTATTTGCTTTTCCAATCTTTCCATCAAGAACATCAGATCTAACCATAAGTGAATCGTTCTTTCTAACCACATAATGTTTATAAGCATCCGTACTAACTGACATTCTCATATTCTCATCGAACTCTAAACTAAATAATCTTCTATCCTTAAACTGTTCAAAAGAAGGATTTTCAAGCACATATTCCCATTTTTCATTATTAGAATCGCCATATACTTCTTGTGATGTATAACCAACATTGATTCTTGTATTGTTCTTAAAAGAGGATGAATAATCAGTCAATAAATCAAGTGCTAAACCTCTTTTTATTTGTTCAAAATCCAACTTATATTTACCATTATGATTCTTAACTAACTGAATAGTCTTATCATTTTCATTCATCAAGATAAAATCATCTAAATCTAGATAAAAAGGAGAATATAATAAAACATTATCAATATCCGAATCAGTGAATTGATCTTCCTTATATAATAAACTACTTTCGTCTCCACAGCTTTCAAGTACTTGATTCCACATATCATATACTCCACCCATTGTAAAATTAAATATTCCTTGCGAAAGCTTAGAAATCTTTATTGCATCCTTTATTGCATAAAAAAGAGTATCGGATACAACAATTTCTTCTTCAAATCGATTATTTAAAGAACACAAATTAACAATTCCTTCATATTCATGTTTATTGTCAAATAGTTTATGTAATTCCCACATTTTATCTTCAATATCGTCTTTTACTATGACTTCATCATTTGAAAGATATAATGTTCCCTCGATTTTCTCGTTAAACGGAGTTTGACTAACTCCATCAATCATTTTTGAATCAATACTAAAAGGGATGGATGTTATTTTGTGTCCCCCACATCCAGTAATCAATAATGAAATTAAAATTAAAAGCAATGATTTATTCCTTTTCATCTTATCACCACTAATAATTATACATCATTTTATAGCTAAATGAATGAATATATTAATCCAAATCATTTTCTTTTTGTTGAAAATATTTAGTCATTAAATACATTTTTTTATTATATTTAAAGGCTTTTTGATAATATTTTTCTATAAATATCTACATTATATAGTTTTAACCATTTTATCTAATATTTATTATTCAAATATCCGATTTTTTTGAATTTACAATAAACTATATCAATTATTTTTTATCATAGTTTTTTAGATAAAAGGTAGATTCACCGTTCTTCACATAACCCATCAACTTATCAAGATTCACATTATTCGCGGCAATAAAGATATTATCTTCCACCTGTGCATTATATTCCTTTCTTAAATGCTTTAGTAATTCCTTTGTTTTTTTATTATCATTTATATCATCGTCGTTAAATGATAAGGCATTATAATTTCTCCATCTATTAATATCAATTTCTCTAATTAAATATAGAGGTCTAATGATAATATTATTCTTCATTTCCTTAGGAAGAAACGTTGCAAATCTACCTTCTAATAAAATTGATTCAAGAGTTTTAATTATCACATCATCATAGCATTCACCACTCACAACTTTATTGTATTTTGAACAATCGATGGGATGAGTAATTTCTTTTGCTTCAATTCCAACTTCCTTTATCTTTTCTTCTAATCCTTTATCAAAATAAATGTAATCAATATCAAACGATAACGATGAATGATTATTGAGTTCTTGAAGTAATTTTGCACATAAAAATGATCTCTTTCCACCATCTAATATAAGTAAAAGATAATCGTTTTCATCTATTAATTTATACTCCTTTATCGCCTCGATAAAACGAGCATAAATATTTTTTCTATAAGTAGTAATCAATGATCTTTCTATTTGCGCATGCATATTTCTTTTTTTATTGTATCAATTATTTCTTCCATCTTTATAATTTCACATTCAACATTCATTTCCTCATGTTTAATGAGATATCCATCTACCAAATATGTTTTAATGCCCACTTTAGAAGCACATAAATAATCTTCATAATCATTATTTCCAAACATAATTACTTCTTCTGGTTTAAGGTTCAATCTATTTAAGATATCAATGAAATACATCGGATTAGGTTTCGAATATGAGAAATTTTCATAAGTTGAAACTAAATCAAAATCATCCATATCCAAACCTAAAAAATTAAGCCTAGACCTAGTTCCTTGATAAGGAAATATCGGATTAGTTGCAAGTACTATTATTCCAACATTATCCTTAACAAAACGAACGATATCTTTTGCATATGCATTCTTTTTGAAACAACTTCTAGTTTCGTTAAATTCATGACAATAGAAATCGTCAAATGCTTCTCTAGCTTCCTTAGAAACAGGTCCTAAAAGATTTTCAAATGTCTCAAAGAATACAGCTTCATTAGTCTTATTCCCATCGTTTTTATACATTGCAAGAGTCCCTAAATTCAAAGCATTCACTAAAGCCTCAAAATCAGTATAACCATACAGACGTACTTTATCATAAAGTAATTTGAAATATATTTTTATAAACTCCTTTTCATCAAAAGGAAGTAATGTTCCATCTAAATCAAATAAAACTGCTTTTAACATATTTCTCTCCTTTGAAAACAATTATACATCCCTATTCTTTTAAGTTCCATATTAATCACATTATATTAATTTTTATTAGATAATTAATACTATAGAAATATCTAGTTTTTCATTGAAAGGTCGCATATTTTTAAATAAAAAAGAAGGATTTTCCTTCTCTTATCGTTTAAATTTTACCGTATCTAAATAGTCAGTTGTAAACTCCGCCCAATAATAGTTAATCATATATTCACCAAGATAGGAATTAATTGCATCAACATCCCCTTTAATGAAATTATATAAGTCACAATCAATCTTTGATTTATCAATGGAAAGTCCTAATTTACTTTTAACAATCACATCCTCAAATCCTAATGCTCCTAGCGATTTTCTTAAATCGGAAATGATAGTTTGTAATTGTTTTTGTCTAGATAGACCAAAGATACCATCTTCCCATATAATTCCTGCAATATCAGGTGTTGTAACTACCGCGCCATTACGATGAATAAGATAAGCAAATACTTCTTTAGATTTACTTCTATTAAATTCAACCGCTTTTCCTTCAAAAAATACTTCGAAATTACCAAAGCATTGGACGTGTAATTTTTTATCTTTTTCCTTTGTTACTGGTTTTCTAAGATGTTCAACTTCTTTTTTAACATCTTCTGGAGTAATTGGTTTCATTAAATATCCATTCGCATGCATTTGAAATGCTTCAAGTGCATAATTTGAATGACCAGTAACAAAAATAATTCCAATTTCCTTTTGTTTTTCTTTTAATTTCTTCGCAACTTCAATTCCACTCTCACCATTCATCTCAATATCTAAAAATGCGATATCACAAGGTGTTTTCTTTGCAAACTCCAACAAATCATTTGCATATTGGAAAGGGTAAATTGTTGCATCTGGCATTGCTTCTTTAAGCGTGTCTACAAGCGCGCTCAATGCCAATTTTTCATCATCTGCAGCTAAAATATTCATAACTTCTCCTCAAATGCTCTAGATGTCTAGTTCTCATAATTCGTTATCTAGGGGTATAAAATAAAACGAATCACGGGATCAATCAGCAACTTTTACATAAATCAATAATAAACAAGAACTAAAGATAAAATTCTCCTTCATTCATTAATTCATTCATATATTACTAGATTTTAAGACCAACTTACAACAAAGATATGAATTAAAATCCATAAAAAAGCAATAAATATGCTATAAATCCTATAAATATTTATTATTTTACTATTTTACATTGCTATAAAGAACCATAATTCCTACAAAAATAAGAACTTCAAGAATAAGTGAAAACGCAAATGCGATTCTAAATCTATTTTTTCTTGTTTTATGATGAAAAATCGCACTACCTAGTATTCCTCCAATAGCTCCACCCATAATAATAAAGAATAGGAGCGTCCTTTCTCTTATTCTATCCTTATAATGAATCGCTCTACTTTTATCTATTCCGAATAGAAAAAAAGTTATGATAGACATAATGAAAACTAATCCTAAATAGGTAAATAAAACATATTTCATATTTATGCTCCGTCCCAATGCGTATCGCATAAATTAATATTAGAATCACTATTTTTCTTTTCTTTTTTCACTTTGTAAGAAGATCCTATTTTCATCTTTTTTTCGTATGCTCTAATAAGGCGTTCTCTTTCGCTTAATGAAAGATCCTTCTTATCATTAATTTTATCATTATTCGTTTTTACTTTTATTTCTTTTTCGTTCATTTTTATTCTCTAATCCTCATTAATATTCTATCACAAAATCGACTAATATTAGAAATTACACTAAAACAATCTATAATTCTACAAAAAATGGCATATTTTTCTATACTCATTTGCAATTATTTTATCTTTCTAATACAATATAAATATATTGTTTATTAGAAAACAAGAAAAAATAACAAGGAGTTATGTATGGAAAAGTTTAGAAGAAATGCTCTATTTTTAACTAGTCTATCATTATTTGCATTATTTGGTATTCTATATTTAAGTTCATCAATTAATACATCAAATATTGAAAAAGATAACACTAAATATAATCAAATAGATAATCCCATTCATAACCTCAAAAATACAAGCATCACTTTTGAACTATCTAATAATAACGAATTCTTAACTATAAAAGGAAGTGGAGAAATCGATGATTTTAGCGACCTTTCTACTAGACCTTGGGATTCATATTCTCAAACAATCACGCAAATCGAGTTTGGTTCTGAAATTACATCAATCGGTGAAAATGCATTTAAAGATTTCGTTAACCTTACCAATGTAACTTTTCCAGAAGCAACAAAAACTATTAAAAATTACGCTTTTGCAAATTGTTCGAATTTAAACTTCATCGCTTTTTCAACCGAATTTCCTAATGAACTAAATATTTCATCTAACGCATTTGAAGGAATAGATTCTACTGGAGACATTTGTGTTCCAAAAGATTCTTCGTCTAACTACGAATGCATAAAAGTCTCTTCTCTTTCCTCATGGAATATAATTGAAAAAACTCCATTTACAAACAACGAAAAAGCCTGGTGGGTATATAGTCCATCAAGAAAATCTCTTCATATCGATGGAAATGGAGATATGGATGATTATGATTATATACCATCTACGCGCTCACCATGGTATAACGATTATTCAAATCAAATCGAAACAATACATATTGGACAACATATAACTAAAATTGGTAGTTATGCCTTCTACGAATGCTCAAAGATTAAAAGTCTAATATTAGGTGAAAATGTAACGACAATCAATACGAACTCTTTTACAAGTTGTACCGATCTAGAAACAGTCATTCTATCTAAAAATATTACAACGATTAATGAACAAGCATTTTTAGAATGCAATAGTTTATCTACAGTGTATTTTTTAGGGACATCCATTGCAACAATAAGCGATAATGCTTTCCCAATAACTTCTACACCTCAAGCATTCTATATTGTCCCAAATAGTACTAGTATATATGAACCGTTACTTAATAATTTTACTATAGGTACAAATGGATGGGAAATCATTGAAACAATGATGGAAAGACCAGAAGTTGATGGGGAGATTCCTTCAGTTTCCACTAATGCAATTGATGTTAAATTCAAAATTGAAGCTAAAGATCCTGCGGTAATCTACTATACTCTAGATGGTTCTATTCCAAACCAATATACGGGCATAAAATATACTCCAGGAGAAAAAATTCACATTGATTCTGAGAATAATACAAGTAAAGAAGTCACTATTAATGCTATCAAAACAAGAAAATTATGGACTGATAGTGAAGTAAGTTCCTTCACATATAAGGTTTTAAATCGAATAGAATATCCTTTAATAGATGCAGAAGAAAAAATCCTTACATATAATGGTTCACCTCAAACAATTCATATCAAAGAAAGCCCATTATATACTATTACAGGAAATACACAAACTAACGCAGGAAATTATTCAATAACAATATCATTAAAAGATAAAGAGAATCACGTCTGGGCCGATGGATCATTCGACGATCATACGATTGATTTTACAATTAATAAAGCAACTTTTGATACTTCTACATTTGATTTTGTCAATAAGACCGTTGAATACAATAAAGAAATTCAAAAAATAGAAATAACTGGAACATTGCCTAAAGGCTTATCTGTTACATATACGAATAATGAAGGTACGATAGTAGGCGAATATCACGCGACTGCATCTTTCGTTTATGATACTAATAATTATAACGATGTTTCATCAAAGTCAGCGATTCTTAAAATCACAAAAAGACACATTCCTTTCCCAGAAATCATTAATGAAGGAAAAGTCTATATTTATGATGGATCCCTTCAAACTTTCGAATTAAGTGAATCAGAATATTACAAAATAGAAGGTAATAAACAAACAATCGCAGGAATACATACTGTTACAGTCTCATTATTTGATACAAATAACACGTACTGGGATGATGGAAGAAATGATAAAACTTTAGAATACGATTTTATCATTATCAAAGGAACCTATGATTTATCCAATGCTCCATTTGAAAACACATCAATCGAATATGATGGAAACGAACATACAATCGTTCATAATGGAACCTTACCTCAAGGATTAACAGTTTCATATGAAGGAAAAGGAACAGTTGTAGGAAAATATGAAATCACTGCTACATACGATGGTGATTTTGAAAACTATAACGAAATACAACCTAAGACAGTTGAATTAACTATCACTCCACATATTGTTGCTAAACCTCAAATAGATAATCGTACATTCACTTATAATAAACAAGAACAAACATATAATGTAACACTAAGCGATTATTATACCGTTTCTAATTATATTCAAACAAATGCAGGATCATATGAAGTCAAATATGTGTTAAAAGATAAAGTGAATACTTATTGGGAAAATGAAACAACCGAAGACATTATTTTTCCATTCACCATTCATAAGGCTATATATGATTTATCGTCTATTTCATTAAATGATAAAAAAGTAGAATATGATGGAAAGCCTCATACACTTGAAATCACAGGTGAGCTTCCAGAAGGCTTAACGTGTGAGTCAGTTGAAGGATTCCATACTGAAATAGGAACTTACGATATACATATCCGATTCACTAGTAGCGATCCTAACTATGAAATAATTAATGATATGGTAGGAACGCTTACTATCACTAAGATTGGAGTTGATAAACCTGCACAGGATAATACAGAATTCGTCT
Source organism: uncultured Caryophanales bacterium (assembly GCA_945873815.1). Classification (GTDB taxonomy): domain Bacteria; phylum Bacillota_I; class Bacilli_A; order RFN20; family CAG-449; genus UBA3210. The sequence goes on along the minus strand of CAMCEE010000001.1, from coordinate 60,559 downwards.
ATAACGGACAAGAACAAACATATACTATCGCTTCTTCCGAATTATATACAATAACTAACAACGTTCAGGTGAACGCAAGCAAATACAATGTCGAAATCACATTAAAAGATGAAGAACACTATTCATGGAAAGGAGATAATGAAGACTCTCATCCATTAATCTACACTTTCACTATAAGTAAAGCAAAATATGATATGAGTGGTATTTCTTTTGAAAACGAAGAAGTCACTTATGATGGCTCATCTCATAGAATCGATATAAAAGGCACATTACCTGATGGAGTCAAAGTATCTTATAATGGACATGGAACAAATGTAGGAACGTATAGTATTAGTGTCTCTTTCACAAGTGATGAAATCGAAAATGGAAACTATGAATCCATTAAAGATATGCATGCTACATTAACAATTAATCCATTCGTAATTAATAGACCTTTAAAAGATACAACTGTTTTCCTATATAACGGTAATGTTCAAACATATACAATTCCAGAAAGTGAATATTACAGGGTATTAAATCACAGTAATGAAAAAACGGAAGCAGGAACCTACGTTGTACAAATTAAGTTAATAAATAATAATTATTGTTGGGATAACACTGTTAAAGAGATATTAGAATATCCATTTATTATTCAAAAAGCAACATATGATGTTTCTGGTATTTCTTTCTCTAATAAAACATTTGAATACAATGGTGAAATCCATTCGTTAGAATACGAAGGTACTCTTCCTTCTGGAGTAACTGTTTCATACGAAAACAATTCTCAAACAAAGCCTGGAACATATGAGGTAACCTTAATATTCCATGTAGATTCCAATCACAATAACATTGAATCTAAAACTGCAACATTAACGATTTCTCCAGCAATAGAAGAATTGAATAATAATGGTACATCGATATCAACCGAGGAAGGGTTTATAACTACTGTTTCCCTATCAAGTAATGTTATTGATTTTAGAGAAGAAAGTTACTCCGCATATGTTAAAAATAATGAAAAATTAATAGGAGTATACGATATCAAAGTATTAAATACTGATGGAAGCGAATATATTCTCGATCCAAATAAAACATATACTTTGAGAATCAAACTTCCTTCAACGATTAATGAGGACATGGATTTCATTGTATCGCATATTCATAATGCTAGTGAAATTCATTATATTAGAAAAGGGAGTGCTCCTGCGATTGGTGCTTATACAATCGAAGATGGATATCTCGTTACAAAAATAAATAAATTATCGCATTTCCTCTTCATTGAAGAATTACAAGTTCAAGTCCAAGAAACATCATTTATTCAATACATTCAAACATTAGTCTTAGGTGGATTCATCGCATTCTTCCTAATCTATTCAATCATTCTAAAACATAGATATTTCAGTAAATGGAGCATCATGTGTTTATCTATATTTGGTATTTCAACATTGATTACAGTCTTCTTTAGTAATGGCGTATTCGGCCTTATTATCAATATCATCAGTGTATGTATTCTTCTAGGCGCAAGTATCTTCTATTCGTTATATACATTTAAAGTTCTACCTTTACCTAAAAAATATGTTGTAGAGCAAGAAGAATCTAAAGAAGAAACGATTGAAGATGACAAGGAAGACTTAGTTGTAGAAGAAAGTGACGAAAAAGAAATTGAAGAAAATGTAGAAACACCACTTTCTCAAGAAACTCTAATAGACAATAATGAAATAGATGTTGTTAACGAAGATTCTACTTCAATACAAGATGAAGAAAATAATGATGAAGATAAAAAAGAATCTCCTATAAGCGAAGAAGAGACTGATAAAAAAGAAGAAAACAATAAACCAAAAAAGAAAAGAACATATAAGAAAAAAACTTCCTCTCAAATAGAAGAAGATAATTAAATTTTATAAGTTGTTTTATGAAATCTAAAAAAGGGTGATCATGCATTATGAACACCCTTTTATGCTAGAAATATTTTATTAATCTTTCTATTTCTTTATTTTCTTTAGTTGTTGATTCATTCGTTTTGATAATTGATTGACCGTTAGAAGGACTATTATCCAAATAAGAAGGAATGTTCCAACAAATGCTGAAGTGTAAATCAATAGTATCTTCCAATCAAATGGAAGCCACGAATTAATTAGATAAGCTATCGTATATACTGAATAGATACATAGGAATTGAAAGAACATCGATTTCACTTTACTCCAATGTTCGATAATTGGGAAAACTGAACTTCCTGCATGAACAAAAGCAATGATGCAAGTTGAAAGAATCGCAATGAATAATTCTATCCCATTAAGTGAAAGATGTTCACCACTTAATTCAATAAAAAGATATACTATTCCTAATACTACAGGGCCTCCCCAAGCGAACAATAGACCGCGATGAAGAAAAGTTTTAAAGTATTTATTCATATTATAATCCCAACCTTTCTTTAACCTTTTTTAATTCTCTACGTGAAATGTAATCTTCATATCCATTCTCAAACACTACTAAGACTGCTCCTCCGATTGAGGTTTTAAACCTATCCATTTTCTTGATATTCGCAATGCATGATTGGTTAATCTTAATAAAGTTATCATTCAAACTTTCCACAAGTTGATACAATTTATCCTTAACTTGATACTTATTATCATCAATTAAAGCAAACACCTTATTATTATCAGAAACAAAACAACATACATCAAGAGGATTAACTATGATTCTTTCTTCATCGTTAACTCCTCTTATTGTATGATTATTGCTTTCTACTAAACGTTCAATTTCTATTACTAAAGACGATCTTTCCTTCGAATATATATACACTTCTTCTTCGTGTTCATCGCCTATTATTGTAGTGCATTTCAAGATTACCACCTCGAAATACATTATATAAAACTTAGTTATTAAAGTCTATCTGAGGACATTTTTTTCTTAAAGAGTACAAGAGATAAAGAAACAATTACAACCATATAAACTAATGCATTAACAATATATAAAATTCCATCATTATTAAACGTATAACTAATTACACTTGCTACTCCATTTGCATCGTAAGATAAATAAGGAGCACCTAAAATCATTCTACCTAATGATGTTGAAGGATAGAATGGAAGGAATTTTGCAAAAGTTTCAAAGCCTCCCATTGTTTCAAGTGGCATCCATGCTCCTCCAAGAATTCCAGAAGCAGAAACGAATATTGACGAGATTGCAGGTGCGGATTTATCATTCATCAATGTACCAAATATCATTCCTAATGCAATATTGATAATCATGATAGGAAACATTGAAACAATGAATAGTAATGCTTGAGGAAAACTTGCGAATAAGACTCCGTCAATTGCACTAAAGATATAACCCATGCTTAAGGAAATGAGTGTTTGAACAATTCCTATAAGAAAGAATGGAACAAAATAACCGATAATGAATTGATATGATTTTAAAGGTGACGTAAATAATCTTCTTAAGAAAGCAGATGTTCTATCTTTGGAGATCAATAATCCACCCATCAACATCAATAAACTATATGAAAAGATAGAAATTCCTGGAACAAGACTCTTAATACTAAAGGTTGGAAGTACTTCACTAGTATTACGAACTATAAGTTGAAATAAAAGGCACATAGCAATTGGGAAGCCTGCACAAAAGATATAAACTAATGGATCTCTTACCATTTCTAGAAAATTTCTTTTAATGAATAATAATGTTCTTTTCATTTTACTTACCTCCAACCACTTTAACGAATGCTTCCTCGAACGAAGATTCATTTGTTTTATTTTTGATTTCTAAGATCGTACCTTCTTCTAAGATCTTTCCTTTTGACATAATTGCTACACGATCGCACAATGCTTCTATTTCTTCTAGATAATGCGATGTAAGGACAATTGTCATCTTCCCTTTTAATTCCTTTATAATATTCCATAATTCTCTACGAGATAATACATCTAATCCTAATGTAGGTTCATCAAGGAATAAGATTTTTGGTTTTGAAACTAAACTAACTGCAATTGATAATCTTCTTTGCCATCCTCCAGAAAGAGTTTTTGCTCTTCTTGATAGAACTTCTTGTAATCCAAATGATGATATGATGTGATTCAAATAATCCTCATCTTCCTTATCATATAATTTTTGGAAGAATAACAAATTTTCTTTAACAGTAAGATTCATCGCAACTGACGTTTCTTGAGGAGATACATCAATTATCTCCTTAATCTTATCAATCTCATTTAAGGATAAACGATTGATATATGCTTCACCTGAATCACATTTACTTAATCCAGATAGGATTTTAATAAGCGTTGTTTTTCCTGCGCCATTAACTCCTAAAAGACCATATAATTCGCCTTCATTAATAGTTAAGCTAACATCATTTAAAGCATTAACATCTTTATATTTTTTAACTATATTTTTAACTTTAATCATTTCCATAACACTTTTTCTCCTTGTTACGAGATTATTATATTATTTATCAATACTAAAAAAAGACCGAAATGGTATTCGGTCAATTTTGTGATGTAAGTGGTATATTTTATATGCATTAAACATTTTTAATTGCAATCTTAACAACATTTTTTGCTTGTAAACCGCGTTCAGTTTTCGCAAGATCAAATTGCACTTCTTGTCCTTCATCAAGATTTCTATACCCTTCTTCCATAATCTGAGTATAATGAACAAATATGTCATCATTCTCATATTCTTCACAATTGATGAAGCCAAATCCTTTTTCTGCATTAAACCATTTTACTTTTCCAAACATAATTACTAATCCTCCTTTACTACATTTTCAGTATCGCTTTTTAAAGAAAGATTTGAAAGTAAAAAAGGTCGCCTTTTTCTTCACTATTTCTATCTTTCTCGACAATATAAGTACTTTAATCTTCTTTGGATGACATTTCTTGATCATTTTTATCGCAGCTTTAACACTTGATCCAGTTGTTAATACATCATCAACAATAAGAATCTTCTTTCCATATAATTCACTTTCATCACATATTTCCAATTTACTTAATATGTTTTCTCTTTCTTTTTTCGATAATTCCGATTGTTTGAAATTATATTTTTTCTTAATCGCATTAACGATTGGTAGATTTAAATATTTAAAAATCTCATATACGTGATTAAATCCTCTTATTTCATCATCCTCTTTACTAGAAGGAAGTGGAACAATTGTATATCCTTTATATAATAGGCGTAATTCATAGATAAAACGAGATAAGAAGATTTGACTTAATTCAATATCATAACATCCCTTTAATTCATATAATTTATTTCTTAATGCATCGTCATATCGATATATTACAAAAACTTCTATTCCATCGATTATATATTTATTTAATATAGGATTTAGTTCATTAAAGCATTTTTGGCATATGCATGCATCTTTTCTTAATGCATATAACCCATACTTTTTTATTTCAGAAAAACATACTTTACACATCGACATATTCATTAGCTTCCTTTATTTTGTCTATTGCTTCTTTCATTTCGCTAGTTTCCTTATCTGCAACAAAGATCACTTCTCCATCATATGCATCGATTTTCCTTCCTACTCTCCCTGAGATTTGAATTAATACTCCACTAGAATAAATGCTACTATCGGTGGAAATAACCATTACTTGAATATTCTTTACAGTTACCCCTCTTTCCAACACTGAAGTAGTAACTAAATACTTGAGTTTTCCGCATTTAAACGATGTTATAACATCATTTCTATCCTCTCTTTTAGAATGAACATAATCACCTTTTTCTTTGATGAATAGTCTTATTCTATTATACAATCCCTCACATTCATCAATCGTCGGACAAAAGATGAAAACAGGAAAACCTTTTTTTAGCCATTCTTGAAGTTTTTTTATCACATATAATGTTTTAAAAAATGGAATAATTTTTATTTTAGGAACAATAAGAGGATGACCATGATATCTTTTCATTAGTTTTAGATAAACACCATTTTCTTTTTTAATAGTATCAATCATCCACTTTAACGGAGTAGCGCTCATCATAATATAATTTCCTCTAATCGATTCTTTAAACATATACATAAGCATTTCATTACTTGAAAAAGGAAAAGCATCCGTTTCATCAATAATCAATAAATCAAAATAATCCTTATATCTATATAATTGATGGGTAGTTAAAATAATAATGTCTCCTTCTTTTTCATTTGTATGTCCTCCATATACCGATACTACCTTAGAATCAGGAAAAGCATTTTTAATTCGTTCTTCAAGTTCAATAACAACATCCTTTCTAGGAATAGCAAATCCTACTTGTCTACCGTTTCTTAAACAATCGGCAATTGAAGCGTATACAATTTCCGTTTTTCCTGCGCCACAAACAGCATATATCAATACATTTCTTTTATTTGCAATTGCTTCTTTAGTTTTTGTTGAGATATCCTCTTGCTCAAGCGATAGAGAATATGTTAGATTCTCTTTCAATTCATCATTCAGATTAATAGGTATTTTAATGGCTTTTTCACTTGAAAACGAGATACATCTTCTGCAATATATCTTATCTTTTTTTATTCCAAAATAACGTTCATCATTACATCCACATTTTTCACAAACAAACATAATACACCTCTATATATTTATATCGATAAAAAACGGAAAAACACTAAAAAAAATAACTTCAAAGTTGACTTACAATAATCTTGGAGGTAGCACGAATCCCCACGGGGATTGTTATCCTTTTTCCTTTTAATTATTTTATTTGTCTACTTTGGAGATATCATATCACTCCTTATTAATGTAATTGTTTAGATCTTTATAAATAAATATTTTCCATTCGGAATTATATACATGAGCAATTTTATTTTTATCAAAGTATCCTTTTATAGAATCAGATACTTCATGACATTTTTTAAAAAATGACTCAGGTATATTCAATTTATCTTTGAATAAAGATAAAATAACGCCCACTTTTTTATAAAGCATTTTAGAATTAATTTGTTCTAAATATTTTAAAATATCTTTAGTTGAAATGTATGGGATTGAATTTATACAATTCAGCGTTTCTTCTAATTCACAATGTTTACCAGAATCTTTAATACAATCAACGATTGTTCTTTCAATAGAACTAACTCTTACGCCTCGAATTTCTTCTACAAAATTAGTAGAAGTTACTTTGATTAAAGAATAACTATTTTCTTCAAATTCAAATTGGTTAAATTTAGAAATAGAAGATACATTTACATCATTATAAACCTGATTATAATAACCATAAAACTCAAATGCTGAATGATGTGAAACAAAAGATGATTCTGTAATATTCGATGCGATTAAAAATTTATCTGCTATACACTCATTTGTTTCTAAGCTTACAACACCATATAAATTATGTTTAATACGTTTTATATATCCTTTTTCTAAATAATTTTGAATAAGTATTTTCGCCAAATTATCATCGTTTAGAATAGTTGAAAAATCATTTCGACTAAAAATTTTTAGTTTTGTTAATTCATTTAAATATTTCATCTTTACCACCAATAATAGTATATCAAATTATAATTGAAAATCAATTAAAAAGGTTAAAATTATACTCTGCAAGGTAAGTTTTATTACCTTTTAGAGAACATTTTAAACTTTTATAAATATCTCTTAACAATTTCTAATTTGAATTCTTTACTGTATTTTGCTTTTCTTCCCATAAAAAAATACCTCCAAAGTAGACTTGCAATAATCTTGGAGGTATCATATCAGCTTTTCTACACAGTTTTGGTTATTATATCGCTTTCACTTCAAGAGTATACGATTTTTCTGGATTGATATGCTTTCCATTTTTCATAATCTCAAAATGTAAACAGACACCTATTTCACTAGTATATAAAGAGTTTCCTGCTCTTCCAATCACTTGTCCTTGCTTAACTTCATTTCCCTTAACTACATTAAATGATTCTAAAGAGGAATATACGGTTTGCAATCCACTATCATGTTCGATTAGTAATAAATTCCCATAAGTTGCATCATTTATTCTTTCTTTTACAATTCCAGAACAAGCCGCAAGAACATCAAACGATGAACCATCTAAATGATAATCAACTCCAACGCTTTTAATGAAAGTTGATTGCTTATTTGGAATTTGAACAACCGCATGAGTTCTAGTTTCAATATCATCATTAATATCAAAGAAATGTCGAGCAATCTTCGCATTAACTTGATATGGTTTTTGAAGTAATTCGATTTTCTCATCAACTACTTTTTCACTATTATTATTCTCGTTTACATTGCTTGAATAGTTTGTGACACTTGTCCCATTACTATCAGTACTTACATAATCTTTATTTCTCCCAAATATGAGAACTCCACCAATAACGACTGTGGCTGCTAAAGAAAGTGCAAGACCGGTTTTAGCTTCAAGAGGCCAAGGTTTTATTTGCTTATTTTGATCCATGTTTTCACCTCAATTTAAGTTTTGCCATAAATCAAAATTTTATACATCGAATAATTATTTTTCGATTTTATTTACACGGTTAATATGTCTTCCACCTTCAAATTCTGTATTCAAGAAAATATCGACCCATTTTAGTCCTTGTTCTTCTGTTATGAATTTTGCTCCATAGGCAACCATGTTTACATTATTATGTTGACGTGTTAATCTTGCTACTTCTTCATTATAAACAAGTCCACATCTAACACCTTTATGCTTATTTGCAGCAATAGATACTCCTTCACCAGAAGTACATACAACAATTCCTCTTTCGCACGTTCCATTTTCAACTAATTCTGCTGCTTTATGTGCAAAATCAGGATAATCGCAAGAATCATTAGTATATGTTCCTACATCTAAAACATCATGTCCTAATTCTTTTAAGTGTTCGACGATAGAATTTTTTAATTCTAATCCTCCATGATCACAACCAATAGAAATCTTCATTATTCTTCCTCCCATACTTTCTTTATTTCTTCAAACGAAATATTTCCTTCTCTAACTAACGATAAATCTTCATCGCATATTACAATCGTTGAAGGTTTACTCGATCGAGTTTCTCCTTTAACAATATAACTTATCTTATCATCAAACACTCTGCATACTTCTTCGTAGTTTTTTAAAACAGGTTCTCCTGACATATTTGCACTAGTTACTAATAATGGTTTCCCAACCTCATTAATTAAAGAACATACTTCCTTGTAATCTGGTACTCTAATACCAATGTATTTACTATTTAGTGTCACCCATTCATATAAATTTTCTCTTGGTTTAATTAAAATAGTGATTTCTCCCGGCATAAAGTGAGATATAACTCTATTGATCTTATCATTCACATATGCGTATCTTTCAATATCTTCTATTCTTCCAAGCATTAAAGTGAATGGTTTATCTGGTCGTCTTTTTTTAACTTCAACAAGTTTTTCAAAAGCTTCCATCGAATCGTAAACAACACCTAATCCATATACGGTTTCAGTAGGAAAAGAAACGACTTTTCCGCATAAAATAGCACTTATCAGTTTTTCGTTATCAAATAGTATATGCTCAGTTTTCATTTCGTATCCTCCTAAACAATTATATCACTTTAATAGACATAGAAAACAATAATTAATCACAATAATATTATTTGTGTATTGGTTTTTATAAAAGTATTATGTTAGATTAGAATTAATAAGGAGAATTATTTTTTATGAAATTGACTAATGAAGAAAAAATACATTTAATTTGTGGACATGACATTTGGACTACAGATTCTTTAAACGGGAAAGTTCCTTCAATATCCATGAGTGATGGACCAGTTGGAGTTAGACGTCCTAAAAACATGAAAACTTGGGGAGAAAACACTCTTCCTTCCATTTCATATCCATCTCTTCAAATGGTTTCTCACACTTGGGACCCTACTCTATCATTTAATATGGGTAGAGCCTTAGGAAACGATTGTATTGAAAAAGAAGTAGACGTTCTTCTAGGCCCTGGAGTAAATATTAAGCGAATTCCAATTAATGGTAGAAATTTTGAATATTTTAGTGAAGATCCTCTTTTATCTGGGTTAATGGGAAAAGCATATATCGAAGGTTTACAAAAAGAACATATTGGCGCAACATTAAAACACTATGCAGGAAACAATAGCGAATGGCAAAGAATTTATGCAAATATGATTATCGATGAAAGAACATTACATGAGATTTATTTACGCCCATTCTTCATTGCATTAAAAGCTAAACCATGGTGTGTTATGACTTCATACAATCTAGTTAATGGAGTAAGAATGAGTGCAAATCTAGAACTCAATACCGAATTACGTAATCATGGTTTTGATGGTGTTATTATGTCCGACTGGGATGCTGTAAAAGATAGCAAAGCATCACTAATTGCTGAACTCGATCTAGAAATGCCACGAAATGACGAGCATCTAAAAACAATGTTAGAGGAACTAAAAAAAGGAAATATAGATTTAGATAAATTAAATAAAACTTCTTCAAATATCATTTCACTTGCAAATCGTATTAGTAAAGAAAAAGAATTAAGAAAGATCACTTTAAGCGAAAAAGAAAGAGAAAAAATCGTATATGACATTGCGTTAGAAGGAAGTGTTCTATTAAAAAATAATGGGGTTTTACCTTTAAAACGCGATAGAATACTCGTCACTGGTCCTGCGAATAACTCATATTATCAAGGTGCTGGATCCAGTATGGTTGTTCCAAGTAAAGCATTTGTTTCTTTACATGATGCATTAAAAGAAAAAGGTGCAGATGTAACATATCTTGATTCCGTTATATATACTTTTGGAAAAGAAGCATTGATTGGCGATTTTATAAGTTGTGTAAACAAGGCTCCATCTTTTGATAAGGTTATCGTATGTGTCGGAGATAATTACACCATTGAAAGTGAAGAAAGAAATAGATACGATATCAAGCTTACAAAAGAGGAAGAATACATCATTCATGAATTAAGAAAAGTATCCAAGAAACTAATTGTTATAGTATACGCTGGTTCTAGTATCGACATGTCTAGTTTTAAAGATATAGTAGATGGCATCGTATATGCAGGTTATAACGGGCAAGGTGGAAATAGAGCACTTGCAGATTTACTTTTAGGAAATGAAAACTTTAGTGGTCATTTGAGTGAAACATTCCCTTTAAAAGAAGAATACTGTCCATCGATGAATTCATATTCAGATGTTACATCAATCCATTACGATGAAAAACTTAATGTTGGATATCGTTATTTTGTCTCACATCCAGATAAAGTTCTATATCCATTCGGATATGGATTAAGTTATACTTCTTTCAAATTAGATAATCTCGAAATAAAAGTTAACGAAAATGATGTAACAATCAAAGTAGCAATAGAAAATACTGGTGAATACGATGGAAAAGAAGTCATTCAAGTCTATTATAGTGATCTTAACAAAACCATTGAGCGTCCTATGAAAGAATTATGTGGATTTAAGAAAGTATTTTTAAAAGCTCATTCTAAAGAAGTTGTCACACTATCAATAGATAAAGAAAATTTCTTCTATTACGATATTATTAAAAAAGAATATCAAATGAATAAAGGCAAATATCTTATTTCTTTAGGTTTTGATTCAAATGATGAATTAGTTCAAGGAAACATCGAGTTATAGTTTAGGAAACTGCAAGAAACATTTTCATTTTTTCTCTAGTTTTTTAATATGTGTAGGTCTATAATGTAAATGTATTACACCGATTTCCTATGAAAAAAGCATTGATAGATGAACAAAAACTAGTATTTTTAAAGGTTAAGGAAAGAAACAGTATACTTATTTCCTTAATAGTTTTAGTTCTCTTTATCTCATATGCTATCACATCATGTTTCTTGCAATCTCGCGAAACAATGAAAGTTTTCATACTAGTCAATTCAATTATCTCAATCATAGTATTCTTATTTGAATTATATTTTTTAACTCAAGTAATAATCCCTCTTCATAAAAAGAAAGTTCTCTTTTCTAAATGTTTAGGAAGTAAGATTAATGAAGAAGAGATAGAGATAATAACCTTTGATCATTCCATTGAAAATTATCTAGGAGTCGATCTATTAGTTTTATATGCTTCATTAGAAAACAATAAAAAAGCAAAATACTTTTTATCTGAAGATATAGAACTTAGTAATACTAAAAAATATAAGATTACAACTCATCATAACGTTGTCATTTCAATAAGTGAGGTGGAAACTAATGGATAAAGTTTTTACAAAAAAGAAGTTTTCCACTTATTTCACGTATTATGGCGTGTTTTCTCTTATTGTTTCTCTTCTAATATGTGTAGGTTGGTCTTATATACTAAATGCGATAAATGAAGTTCAGGCTTATGAAAAAATCAACATCTTTATCGAATCGTATGGAATATCCAATTCATTTGAATTAAATCTATATGATGAACTTAAAGAAAAAGATTCATCAAATTCAATTTATGAAGTAAATGTCTATCAATTCTCACCAAAAGATGAAAAACTCACTTCATATTACGATTCATTTGGGAAAAGTGCCGACATCGTCATTCTAATTGAAGAAGACTTAATCGATATGAATGAGTATATCGCAGATAATTTCCTTGAATTGTCCGACTCTCTTTTATCTGAAACAATCAAAAATAAAATAAATGATTATGATTACTATGAATTCGAATCAAAAAGATATGCGCTTAAGCTATATGATAAAGACAAATCTTATTCATATCTAAACGATAAAATCACTTATTGTAAAGAAGGAGAGCAACAATACACCTATTATGCGTTAATAAACAATAGTAGTGTCAATTTAGGTAATTATTCACTAGAATCAAAAACAAATAACGCTTTATTAACTTGGTCTTATTTATTTGGAGAATAAACATGGAAGAGAAAAAGGTATTAGTAAGAACTAGAAAAGAACAATTTAAATATTTATTAAAAACAAGATGGACAGAAATAGTGTTTTCTAGCATCTATCTTTTCATTTTTATCGTACCAACTTTACTCTATTTTTTATTTATAAGTTCTGTATCTTTTAGTGAAAATAATTTATTGAATATCTCATTGATTTATCTTATTTCAATCCCTTTAATTGTAATTTACGGGTTAGGGGTAGGCGGAGTATTATATTCGTTTAAAAGGATTTGTTATTCAGAAGGAGCAAACATACACCGCGACTTATTCTATGGAATTAAAAAAACATATAAAGATTTTGCTAAAATATATTTTTTCAAAGGGTTACTTTACGCTTTGCTTCATATATCCATTGCAATAATAGTCAATTCGAATATATCAATTACACTGATTAGTATTTTTGAAGGTCTTCTTTATCTATCATTCTTCTTTTTAGTTATGATAATAAACTTTATGGAAACTCAAGCAGTTTTCTATAATTCAACGTTCAATGGTTTTTTATTAAATTCGATTAGATTCTCTTTCGGAAAAATACTTACAAACATATTGATTAATCTCATTTACTTAATCCCATTCTTATTATTTGATTTAATTCAATTATCTGGAAATATTGATTTAATCAATATTATTGAAATTATCGCAATTGCGATAAGTGGATTATTCTACTTTGGTTTCAATAAATTCTTATTTTTAGAATATTCAATCTCAATATTTGATGAAACAATTAACAAGAAACAATACCCAGAAATAATCAAAAAAGGATTGCATAAAGAAGAAAAAGTTGAAATTGATATATCAACTTTATAGGAGGAAAATATATGGTTACAATTTATGATATTGCAAAAAGATGTGGAGTATCGCCATCTACAGTTTCAAAAGTCATTAATAATTATCATTCAATTCCAGATGATACAAGAAAAAAAGTATTAAAAACAATGAATGAAATGAATTACATTCCTAACTCGCAAGCAAAATTTCTTTCAAAAGGAAGCTCAAATAACGTAGGAATACTCGCATATTTTGGAATGGACATTTCTCCTTTTAAACATACACTTTTCACTGAAATTCTCGATTCATTCCAAAATGAAATGAATAAAAACAAATACGATCTTCTCTTCATTAGTAGAATAGCAGGTGGAAAAGATGAATCATTCTATAAAAACTGTGTCAGTAGAAACGTTGACGGCGTATTATTATTTGGAGATCTCAATTGTGAAGAAATGAGTGAAGTATTAAAGTCCAATATTCCTTCCATTGGTTTTGACTATTTTGGAGAAAATTCTGACGGTGTATCTACTGATAACTTTGAAAAAACTAAACTTTTAACGAACCATCTAATTTCTCTTGGTCATAGGAATATTGTCTATATTTGTGGAGAACATTCCACCTTTGTAACAACAGATAGAATCAATGGCTTTAAAGCAGCATTAGAAGAACACGATATCGAATTTAAAGAAGATATGCTCGTCAGTTCAAAATACATCGATACAAATAGTGTCGAAGAAATTACATGTCAATTACTTCAAAGAAAGAATCGTCCTACTGCAATTATGTATCCTGATGATTACAGTGCAATTTCTGGTATTCAAACACTAAAAAAACTCGGATTTAATTGTCCAAACGATATTTCAATAACTGGATTTGATGGTTTAGCAATCAGTCAAATGATATCCCCAAGATTAACAACGGTTAAACAAGATACAGTTAATATTGGAATTACTCTTGCAAAACAATTAATTAAAACAATGCAAACAAAGAAAAAAGGAAACTCCCATATTGTTGTCCCAGGATCAATAATATATGGTGAATCCACAAAAAGAATAAATTAAAAACTATTAGATGTGAGTCGTGATTTAGAAGATTCTAAACACGACTTTTCTAATAGTCTTTAAAAGGGGGTTATTTATTTCTCGAACACAAGACTAGAATTTGAATAAGTTACTGATCCATTTTCACTTGTTAGATCAATTTGTAATGCGATTGCTTTTTCTGGCATTACGATATCGAATGTATATTCTTTTTCAACAGTGCTTTCTACTTTAATTACTTTCATCTTTGTCTTCTTGTTTGACTTATTAATTGAAGCGATTTCGATATTTCCTACCGACGTTTCGCTATTTAATTTAGCTTTAATTTTAAATGAATACTTAAATCCTGAATATGCATCAGTAATCTTTTGCATAATGTATTCACCATGAGTAGTACTTCCATCATCTTCTCCTGCAACTAAGGTAATTGATGGATCATTTTGATTTCCGAATTGAACTGTACCTTTACTATAATCTTCGTCAACTAGCCATCCATAATATGAATTATCTTTAGGACATTTCTCTATATAAGTAAAATCCCCATTTGATAGTTTATTAACACGAGTTACTTTATCATATGCAATAGTTTGAATGTTTAGTTCACTTGGAACAGTTTTTGTATATCCTGCTTCCGCACGACATGAATTAACATATTGATCTGCTTCACTAAATGCTTGATATGATACTTTATCGACGATCATATAATCCTCAATAAATGTTGGATTTCCACACCATGCAGGTGGGAACCATACTCCAACCCATAATGGCATTTCAGTATCTGGAACCATAGATCCTGTAATAGAGTTTACAAATACACCATCTACAAACCAATCAACTCTTGGATCTTCTGCATTTGGATATTCTGTATACCAGTCAAATGTATATGTATGCATTTTTCCATCATTCATATAGAATCCTAATTTATCATTAGAAGAAACTGGAACTTTATCTGTTTCTTTATTTGTTTTTTTAGTCCAAGAAGTAGCCCAATATTCTTCAAAATGTGTACCAGAATTCGATGAACCACCTAATTCTATATCAATTTCATTTTGTGATGTATATTCGCTTCCTGTAGTAGTACAGTATGTCCACATTGTAGATACCGCACCTTCTCTAGGCATTGGAGCCATCGTAATTTCATATCTTCCTGGTCCTAAATGATTTTTAGAAATAAGACATCCACCTTCAGGTTTATGTTTAGTATTCTCGTCTTCCGTGTTATACCATCCTCTTGCTTTTATCGCTAAATATGATTTACCTGAATTATCCCTAGTATAGAAGAGATTTCGTGATTTCATTCCGCCATGTTCCCATCCTTGAGAATCGGTATGCCATGCTCCGTCAAGTGCATACCATGTATCATCATCCATGCCATTATCAAACTCTTCAACAAAGCTTTTATCACTTTCTAAATCAAATATTGCTCTTTCAGAAATCTTACTATAATAATCAGGATCATTTGGATCTAATGCGCCATTAGAACCAGTACTACTTGTTGATGATGAACCATTGGAACATCCCACCATACCTAATAAAGATAATGTTAATATAAATAGTAAATTAGTTTTTTTATTCATGATTTCTACTCTCCTTTGGAAATCGGTTTCGCTGTCTTAAAATTATCATAGAAAGAAAGAAAAAGCAATAGAAAGTTTTCTACACTTACACTTGTAACGAATATATTTTATAACTTGAATGTATTTGAAGTATAAATGTTAGTTTTGCCAAATTTTGTACTTTAAACACAATTTTTATATATAAAGATAAAATAACCAACCATTTTTCCTATTCATCCGTTTTTTTCGAAATTGTAATAAACTTTTTTATTGAAGCGCTTTCATTAGGTATTGACATCTAAAATGGCTACATCTATAATTAGTGTATAAATTAGGAAATCGGTTTCATAGATTTTTTGGAGGACTCAAATATGAAAAAGAAACATTTATGCATTTTTCTCCTTAGCGCATCTTTATTAACCCTCGTAGGATGTTCTGGAGGTGATGGCGATTCTGGAAGTAAGTCACAATCCGTTGCAGTATGTGTTTATGACGGAGGATATGGTACTTCTTGGATTGAAAAAATCGCAAAAGAATACGAAGAAGATACAGGCATTAAAGTTGAATGGACTGCAGATGATAGTATCCTTGATAGAATCGAAGATCAATTAAAGAATGGTTGTGATTACGATATTATCATGTCTCACGATATTAACTGGCAAAATTTTGCTTCTCAAGGACTTCTCGCTTCTTTAGATGATTTGTACGAAAGAAATGTTGAAGGTAGAAACAAAAAATTTAAAGATAGTTTAGTTTCTGGAGCATTAGAAATGTCTAAATGTGAAGGCGAAGGTGAAGATGAAGAACACTTTTATAAAGTATGCTACACACAAGGTGCTGGTGGATTAATCTATAACGTTGATATGTTTAAAGAACACAAATGGACTGTTCCAACAACATATAGTGAGCTAGTAACATTATGCGAACAAATTTATCAAGAAGGAAAAGCATCTGGTAGAGATGAGAAATCAATCGTTCCTCTTGCATGGTCTGGTATCGATCGTCAATACTATTGGGATTATTTAGTATTCGAATGGTGGGCAGAACTTGCTGGTCAAGATAAAATCAATGCCTTCCGTGACTTCAAGGATCCTTCAACTGGTAAATATTCAACAGGATATGAAGTATATAATCCTTCTACACATTACAAAGAATTCATTCAAGCATATGAAATGTGGTACAACTTAATCGTTGCTCATCCTGAATATTCAATTAAAGATGCTTATTCCACTAATTTAGCTTCTGCAAAAAGTGCATTTGTAAATGGCGAAGTTGCAATGATTCCTTATGCACAATGGGGTAAATATGAATTACAACAAGTCACAGACAATAATTCATTAGATTTCAATATCGCAATGATGAAAACACCTAAAGCAAACGCATCTTCTAATAGCGTCAACTATATGGTTGGTTTTGGTGATTCAATGATTATTCCTGAAAACGCACTCAATGTGGATGGTGCAAAAGATTTCTTATTATATTTAGCTTCTGCAAAAGCATGTAAAACTTTCGTTAAAGAATCACAAGGAGCTTTCTTAGCATTCGATTATTCTGATGTTGATCTTGAAGAACTCCAAGAAGATACCTATACAAAATCAATTTACGACAAATTAACAACATCAACTGATTTTACATTAGCTTCTAAGAGTCCTTTAGCAGTTTGGACAAGCAATTCTGTTATGCCTTGGGTAACTAACGAATATTACTATGCAAGTGCATGCAAAGAACCTAGCAAATATACATCTTCAATAGTTGGTACTAACATCTACAATATCGCAAAAGAAAACTGGGTAGTTTGGTGCAGATCCGCTAACGTCAAATAAGGTGTAGATTATGGAAAAAGTAATAGAAAGCAATCCACCAAAAAGAAAGAGAAGACGTTTCAAAATAAAAGGCACATCGATTTTTATATTCGTAATGTTATTTTATCCAGTTGCTCATTTTCTTCTAATGTGGTTTGGAGTTAACATCAACTCAATATTGTTAACTTTTCAAACTCCAGTTAAAGGAAAACTAGTTTGGGTCGAATTTAAAGAATTGTTTTATAACTATGAAACATTATTCCTATCATTTAAAACTTCGACTGTCCAATCTATGTTAAAAGCAAGTGGCGTATACTTCATCATTTCATGTCTAATCACTTTACCAATATCATTATTCTTTTCATACTTTATTTTTAAGAAGATTGTCGGTAATTCATTCTTTAAAGTTATATTTTTCTTACCTAGCATTCTTCCTCTAATCATATTAACATTAGTATTCTCATTATCATTCTCTCCTAATGGATTGATGGCTCCTATTCTTCAATTATTTGGGCAAAAGGCAGACCTCTTCATTGGAGATAGTGCAAAATGGATGGTTTGGTTCTTCTGTATATGGGCAGGCATTGGATACGATGTAATTCTTCTTACATCCGGAATGAGTAGAATTCCTAGAGATGTTTTAGAATCATGTAAAATGGATGGAGTCCCTCCAATGAAGGAATTCTTCAAAATAATAATTCCATTAACATGGCCTACAATTACTACTTTATTTATCTTCGGTATGATGAGTGTATTCAACGTTTACTTACAACCAATGTTCTTAACCAGTGGTATGTATGACACTATGACTATTGGATTAAAAATTTACCAAGATTCAGGAGGAAGTGCATTAAACACTCCTGCAACACTCGGTTTATTCTGTTCCCTAGTTGCAACACCTATCATCTTAACTACAAGATGGGGATTAAATAAGATATATGGAGATGTAAATTACTAGTATGGCGATAATTAATTATTTTAAAAACATATTTCACAAAAAGAAAATGGATCGTCTCCAAGCTCAATACGAAAGAAAGAACGATATTCTTTATAAAAGGCATAAAGGCGAAAAAGTATTATTCATTGTAATGTTCATTGTATTTGTACTATTTGCAATCAGCTTTATCTTCCCATTTCTATGGATTTTGATGAACGCATTTAAAACAAAAAGCAACTTCTCTAGTGATTTCCTTGGATTACCTACAAAATGGGTTTTTACAAACTTTATAGAAGCATTTACCTATAAATCTGCTTCGACAAAAAATTTCACAATCTTCCAAATGATTGGAATGAGTTGTATAATCGCAGGCCTTGGAACAATCGTTACAGTCTTCACTAGTAGTTGTGCAGCATTCGTTGTTGCAAAATACAAATTTCCTGGACGTAATTTGATATATGGTGTTGTTATCTTCTCATTAATCGTTCCTATAGTAGGTGCCTTACCTTCACAGATTCAATTAATGAATAACCTTCATTTATCAAATACAGTAATCGGCTGTATCTTCCTCTATTCTGGAGGATTTGGTAGTAACTTCTTACTTCTTTATTCATCATTCAAAGGATTAAGTTGGACATATGTAGAGGCAGCCAAAATTGATGGGGCAAGCGATTTTAAAATTTTCTTTAGAATCATTCTCCCTTTAGCGAAGGGTCCATTAATCGCAGTAACCATCATTCAATTAATCGGATTATGGAATGACTATTTAACTCCGTCAATCTATCTTCCAAAAAAACCTACAATCGCAGTTGGATTAAAATACTTATCTGACTCAATGATTCTCAAATCAAATTATACGATGCTATTTGCAACAATTATCATCGCTTTAATACCTATCATCACTATCTTCTGTGCATTCTCAAAAACTATTATGGAGAACACATCAGTCGGTGGATTAAAAGGCTAGCGCCACAAAAATATTTTCATAAAAAGGAGAAAAAAATGAAAAGCAAAAAATTATTAGTATTATCATCCTTATTAGCCCTCGGATTATTTGCAGGATGTGCTAATGGAGAAAACCCAAGTACAAGCTTACCTATTTCATCAGAAACAACTAGCGTTGAAACATCTTCTAATTCAGAAACATCATCTACTTCTCAAGCACCAGTCCTTACAATTACTGGCGTAGTTATCTCAGGTGCAAGTGAAACAATGGAAGCAGGCGAAGAATTAGTCTTAACTGCAACTGTTAAAGCTACTGGTGGAGAAGATACATTAGGTGTCATTTGGTCTTCATCAAATGAAAATGTTGCAACAGTTGATGCAACTGGTAAAGTTACTGCTTTATCTGTAACAAGCGATACTGATGTTACTATTACTGCTACTTCAAAGAAAGATAGTTCAAAATCTCAATCAGTAACAATTAAAGTATTAAAAAGCGAAGATTTAACATTATTTGGTGAAAAAGCAAACATCGCTAATGGCGAAGAAGGAGTTGCTCTCTCTAGTGTTAATACAATGATAGAATGGCACGACCAAGGAAATTGGGTTGGTGGAACTTCTACAATTACAAAAGCAGAAACAGAAGCTAATACAATTACATTCGAATATTCTCAAACTGAAGGAAGTGCATGGTTTGGTACTCAATTATTCTATAAGAATTCATCATTAACTGCTTCAACAGCATACAAATTATCATTAAAAATCACTTCTGATGTTGCTGCAAAAATTACAGTTAATGGTAAAGCAATAGACATTGTTGCTGGTGAAAATAACGTTGAAGTAAAATACCTTGAAGCAAGCAACAAAGCATCATTATCTATTCAATTTGGTACAGAAGCAGATGGTGCAGTACTTGCAATGAACACAACTATCGAAGTTCTTGGATGGACAGATATTACAAACGATAAGGTAGCATTAAGTGCTCCAACAAACGTTACAGTTACTGCAAATGAAACTGAAGGTATGTATACATTAGGCTTTGATGCAGTTGATCATGCTGCAGGATATATGTATTCACTTCAAAATTCACAAGGAACAGCTCTCAGTGGTTATGAATATGTAGCTTGTGAAAATGGAACAGTCATCGATTTAAGAAGCTTAGATACAGCAACATATAAAGTTGTAGTCCAAGCAGTCGGTGACAAATTAGAATATTTAGATTCTGCACCATCAGAAGCAGTATCTATCAATCACACAAAGCCAGCTGAAAGAGTAGCTCAAACATATCATGCTGATTTTGGAACTGAAGTAATCGATTTATCATTTGGCGCAGCAGTAGATGCTGGAACAACTCCAATATATTGGAACGATCAAAATTGGTGTGGTTCAAATACGGCAGTTAAATTCGCAATGGCAAAAGAAGATCAAATTCAATTTAGATTCGAAGGAGCAACAATTGATTTTGGATTCCAATTATTCTTAACAAACAACAATGTTATCGTTGGAAGTAAATACAAATTAAAGATGAACATTTGGTCAGATGTAGCAGGTAAAGTTACTATCAACGGACAAGATGTTGATTTAAAGGTCGGTGATAACATCGTATCAGTTGAATTCACTTCTGCAAATGCAGATCAAAATGGTAACAAAATTGCAAGTGCAATCACATTTAAAAACAATGAAATTTCAGCTGCAACACTCAAAATGTCTAATATTCGTTGGACAGAAGTAATCGATGGTGTTGCTGATACAGATGTCGGTCAAGCATGTGAAGAACCTGACTTACTTAAGGAACTTAAAACAGAAATTGCTGCACCAGTAGGTGTCGTATATAATGCTGAAGCTAAAACAGTAGCTTTCGCAGCAGTAACAAACGCAGTTTCATACAAAGTTACAGTCTACAGTGATAGTGCTTGTGCAACTGAAACATCATTTAAAGATGTTGCAATTACAAATGGTGGTGTTCTTGATACATCAGCTTTAGAAGCAGGTACATACTATTTAAAAGTATTTGCTGTTGCTGAAGATGGAACAGTTTCTGAAGGTTCAACTGCTGTAACACTTACAGTTGCTGCTCCAGTTGATGATTCAGACGAAGAAGAAAACCCTGGAGAAGGCGAAGAAAATCCAGGTGAACAACTCACTGATTACTCAGTTACATTATCTTCAGGTGTTGGTGGAGCATGGCTCAACGCAAAAATTGATTTCAATGGAAAAGCAGCATTAACAATGGATGATGTCAATATCAAGAGTGCAAAAATCACTCTAGCAAGTGGCAACGAACTAAAATCAACTGGTAAAGTTGGTGTTGAAGCAATATCTGCAACAAGCATCAAAGTTGGTATTGGATTTGCAAGTGCAGAATTTGTCGCAGCACAAAATCATACTTTTGAAATCATTATTAAATCAGGTGATAAATACTACAAATTAACAGAAGTATTCACTGGTGAAGCATCAACTGAAGATAAAGTATTCACAGTTATTTCAAGAAACATTGAAGAAACAGTAATCGAAGAAGAAGCAGCTCCAGAAGTTGGAGGAGAAGCTACAATCATTTGTACAGATGCAAACAAAACTAGATTTGAAGGTGCTGGTGCATTCGTATGGATCGATGCAAGTTCTATCGAAGGTTATAGTGTCTCAAAATTCGCAACAATGGAAGCAAGCGCAGTAGCAGAAATCTATGATGCAGGCGGTGTTAAAACTGGTCTTCAAGCAAATAATGTCGTATTACAACAAGCTACTGAAACAGTATTCTGCGCATACGTTATATGTTCAGGTGCTCCAGTAGATGGTTGGGCAACAACAATCAATTTAACAATTGTTCTTGATGGTAAAGCATACACATGTACTGCTCACTTCAATGGCACAGCATACGTTGCTGAATAAAAAAAATATATCACTATGCCTCTAAATTGAGGCATAGTTTCTAGGAGAATAATATTATGAAAAAAGGTACATTACTTGTTGCTCTTGGCTTAATCACTACCCTATTAAGTATTACAGGATGCAAAAACGATGAAAATAAATTAGCATTACAAGCAGGCGAAACAATCTTTAATAACAAGATTATTTACGATAGATCTACTGAAACACCATACAATGTTGGTGTAAAACTTTCACTTGATGACGGAGTTAAGGTTACAGGAGTTAAACTCGGTAGAATAGAAGCAGAAAAAGAGCAATTCAATTATAAAGATGGCGTCTTAATTCTTGGAGGTGAATTTCTTTCAAAGCTATCAACTCAAGAAAAAAATTTTGTCGTTTCTTTAAGCAATGATAAAACTGTAAAAGTTCCATCAATAATTGCAACTAAAGTCATTAAAACTGCTGCTGAATTCCAAGCAATCAACGATAATTTAACCGGCATTTATGTTTTAGGAAATGATATTGATTTATCTTCAATTAGTAATTTTGAACCTTTAGGATGGTATTATTCAGAAACTGATACTTCAAACTCTTATTTCCATGGAATATTAGAAGGTAATGGTTATTCAATCAAAAACGCTAAAGTATGGTACAACTCAACAGCTGAAAACAACTCTTTAGTATATAATGGTGCAGGTTTATTCCAAAACCCTGCTCATAGCAATGGCGACAATATTGGATTATTCCAAGTTATCGGATCATCAGGAATTGTTCGTAACGTTACTTTTGATAACATTTCAGTCAGAGGTAGAACAATTTGTGGTGTTATCGCTGGTAATGTAATGGGAACTGTTGAAAACTGTTTAATTAGAGAAAATTGTATAGTCGAAGGTGGAACTCATTTCTATGATGATGACTGTAATATCGGCGGTGCATTTGGTATCGTTGCAGGTTCTGGAAATGTCATAAATACAGTTTCACTAACTGCTAAAGTAAGTTTCCCTGAGGTATTTATCGATAACGATGACACATACGTTGGTAAAATCGGTAATGGTTGGGATCACACAAATGAGCCAGGAAATACAGATTATACATGGAAATACGCTAACGTTGATAAACCTCTTATGAATTATGCAGATGATGGTAGTGTCAATGATACTGGATCAAAAGCAAAAGACAGCAATAATTCATTCACAAATGGTATTTACTCTTTTGCAGGTAAAACATGGGGTTCTATAACAAATTGCTATAGTATTTCATGGAAGCAAACACCATACGAAGGAAGTGCTAGAAATGTTTATTTCTCACAAACGCATGTTGGCGCAAATAAACCTGGATCTGGAAGTGAAAACATGGGAACACTCACATCATGCAGTGCTCTCCCTGCAGAAGATTTAAAAAATCCAGATTTATACTCAGGTTACGATAAAAATGTTTGGAGTTTAGAACAAGGTGTATACCCTAAATTAATTGCACCTCAAATTAGCTATTCAGTAATCTCTGAATAACTATAGAAAGTGAGGATTATGGTTAAATATTATTATGATGGTGACGCATTTGTAATTGAAGATTATCTTCATGCAAAAACGTTCGCTTCTTTTCTCCCTGCAGTTGCAGGTGTAGATGGGAAGCCTCTATGGGCGTTTTATGCTAACGTTGGACAAGCTATGGGTGGATTTGGAGTTAATTCAAAAGATACACCAATTACCCCATTCGATAGCGCAAATTTAGCTTATCAAAATATCCCATTAAAATCATTTCGTACATTTATTAAAATCGATGGTGAATACATTGAAGCTTTTTCAAGAACTAATAAAAAAGCACATCAAGTAATGAAAATTAATAAGTCAAACGTCTCAATTAGTGAAGAAACAGATTCTTATATAATTAACATCACTTATTCAAGTGTTCCACACGAAAATTATGCTGCTTTAATAAGAAAAGTAAATTTAGTCAGTAAAATGAAAGGTGAACATACTATCACTATTTGTGATGGATTACCTATCTTCTTTCCAAATGGACTATCTAATATTTGTTATAAAGAGTTAGTCTCTTTAATGGCAGCTTATTGTGAAATTACAAACTTTGAGAATAAAGCTCCTTTTGTTAAATTTAAGACATCAACTGGAGATAACTCTATCGTTTCACAAATGACAACTGGAAATGGTTTTTTCTATCTTGACGAAAGCAATAAACTTCTAGATAATATCGTTGATACATATAAAGTTTTCAAAGATGATAAATCACTACTTTTACCGGAAAACTTCATCGAATTGTCTAATGAAGAACTCAAGAAATTTCCAAACCAATTAGAAAATAAATTACCTTGTGCTTTCACACATTTCAAAAGAGAAATGAAAGAAAATGACAGTTATAGATTCTATGGAATCTTTGGAATGTTTGATTCGTTCGATATCTTCCAAAACACTATTAATTCATTAAATGATGAAAAGATTGAAAAGATGATTATCGATTCTGAAAAACTAATTAAAGAATTATTGAATCCATGTAGTTGTCATACAAGCAACAAACTATTCGATATGTATATGGGGCAATCATTCCTAGATAATAATCTAAGAGGTGGATTCCCAGTTTTACTTGATAATGGAAAAGATGGCGAAGTATATTACGTCTATTCAAGAAAACATGGAGATATGGAAAGAGATTATAATTCATTCCAAATTCCATCCAAGTATTATTCTTCAGGATGTGGTAATTTCCGTGATGTCAATCAAAATAGAAGAAGCGATCTCTATTTTTATCCTTTCGTCAAGGATTATAATATTAAAATCTTCTTCTCATTAATTCAAGCAGATGGACAAAATCCATTAAATGTTAAACCATTAAAATTTGTTAGATCAAAAGAATTTGATGAATCGGTTTATGATAGTATAAGTGAACCAATAAAGAGTCAAGTAAAGAAATTAATAGATAACTCTTTTGAACCAAGTGAAGTATATACATTATTAAAAGACAATAGTTCTTTATTAAATGAAGATCCTAACGATATATTCACAAAAATTATCGGAGGTTCTACTCAAAGTATCGAAGCAAACTTTGCTGAAGGATATTGGGTTGATCACTGGACATACAATGTTGATTTATTAGAAAACTATGAATCAGTATATCCAGATAAAATGGAAGAATTACTATTTGATAATTCATATAAATATTTCTATTCAACAGTTTATGTAAATCCTAGAAAAGAAAAATATAGCCTTGTTGAAAAGAATAAAGTAAGACAATATGGAGCAATTGATTTAAAGAAAGTAAAAGATGATTCAATTAGATTAAATAAAGATTTATCTAAAACAGATTGGTTAAAAGATAAAGAAGGCAATGAAGTAAAAACTACTCTTTTAAGCAAAATCTTCAATTTAATTCTTGTTAAGTTCTCTACTCTTGACTCAAATCAATTAGGTATTGAAATGGAATGTGAAAAACCTGGTTGGAATGATGCAATGAACGGTCTTCCAGGATTATTTGCTTCAGGAATGAGTGAAACAATTGAATTGCTTCGCCTTATAAACTTTGGGCAAAGGAATTTTATTAATTTTAAAGATAGAACAATCGATATACTAAACGAACAATTTTCATTGTATGAAACTGTATCATCTTCTTTAAAGTCATTCTTAAATGGTGATATCGATTCATTTACTTATTGGGACACAGTTACTAGTGGTAGAGAATTAATGCGTGAAAAACTCCATTATGGATGCGATGGAAAAACAAGAAATATTAAAGTCAGTGATATTCTCTCCTTACTATCTTCTTTTGAAAAAGTTCTTAAAGAAGGTATTCAAAAAGCAAAAGAGATTGGAAATGGTATCATTCCTTCATATATCGTTTATGAATTAGATGAATATGAAATAACTCCATATATCAATCACTTAGGATATCAAACTGTAACTCCTAAACACTTTAAATTAGTAACTATCCCACCATTCTTAGAAGCTAGTGCAAGATATTTTAAATTAGGAAATGAAATAGCTTCAGTCAAAGATTACGAATTGATTAAACAAAGTGATCTATATGATAAAAAGCTTCACATCTATAAAACGTGTGCAGACATCGATGATGCGCCATTTGAAATTGGAAGAGTTCATGCATTTACAAAAGGATGGTTAGAAAGAGAATGTAACTTCCTTCATATGACTTATAAATACTTATTAGGTCTATTAAAATGCGGTTTATATAAAGAGTTCTACAACGAAATTAAAGATAACTTCGTATATAATATGGACCCATTAGTATATGGTAGAAGCCCAATTGAAAATTCTTCGTTCATCGTACCTACCTGCAATCCTGATTCAACACTACATGGACAAGGATTCTTCGCACGCTTAACTGGTGCAAATGCAGAAATGTTAAATATGTACAGCATTATGTTTATCGGTGAACATTTATTTGAAGAAAATAATGGCAGATTAAAACTCACTTTATCACCTAAATTATCAAAAGAATTCTTTGATGAAGAAGGAAAGGTTCAATTTACATTATTCAATAAGACACATATTACATACTTGAATATTGATAGAATTGATTTATTTGAAAAAAACAAACTCGAATATATTGTTGATGGAAAAAGATATAACTCCATCGAAGGCCAAATGGCATTAGATTTAAGAAATGGCTTAATAAAAGACATTTTAGTTGAAATCAGAAAGGCATAGCATGAAAAAAACTGCGTTAGTTGCATTTACATTATTAATATCTTGTCTATTCTCATCCTGTGCGAAAGAAAGTGGTACTCAATCAATAGTTGAAGATAACATTGATCGCCATGGATATGAAACTCTCATTTGGAGTGATGAATTTAATGATGCAGAATTAAACGATGAATACTGGTCACATCAACTAGGAACCGGCTCTCAATATGGGCTTGATGGTTGGGGTAACCAAGAAGCTGAATACTATAAAGAGAATAACGCAGTTATTCGAGATGGAAAACTAATTATTACTGCAAAAAAAGAATCTTGCGGAGGTAAGAACTACACTTCTTCAAGAATTACTACTGCAGGAAAAATTTCGACAACATACGGGCGAATCGAAGCGATGATTTCTCTTCCAGAAGTCGAAGGGATGTGGCCAGCATTTTGGATGTTACCTGAATCAACCACCCCATATGGTGGATGGGCTTCTAGTGGTGAAATTGATATTATGGAAGCTCGCGGTAGAGTAACGGATATGACTAGCGCAGCACTTCATTATGGAGGAGTCAATCAAGACGTATATAAAAGCTCGTCACATGTACTTCGCGATAAAGAAGAATCTATTTCTTCCTATCACGTATACGCAGTAGAATGGGAAGAAGATGAATTTAGATTCTATGTTGATGATGATGAATTCATGAAAGTTAAAAAGGGTGTATGGTTTTCAAAACTTGATATGGATAATGAAAATGCTCCATTCGATGTAGATTTCCATATTATCCTAAATCTTGCAGTCGGTGGACATTTTGATGGTTTTAGAGAACCAGGTGATGATTTTACTGAATGCGAAATGAAAGTAGAATACGTAAGAATTTACAAAAAATAGGAGGCGGAAAATGAAAAAAAATTTATTGATATTAGTAACAAGTCTTCTATTAACTTCTTGCTCATTTTTCGAAACGTTAAATAGTAGTTCTTCTATAACTTCTTCCGTTTCATCATCTTCTAATATTACAACTTCAAGTAAAGACACAAGTGAAGAAATAAACGAAGTATCTAGTAGTGAAGAAACTAGTAGCATTCTTCCTTCTACAAGTGAATACATCCATTATGAAAGCATCACTTTATCAGAAACAAATAAAACATTAATTATTGGTGAAAGTTTTACGTTAGTGCCTGTATTATCCCCTTCAAATGCAAGTGAAGTATATGGAAGTTGGATGACTTCTTCACGCAAAGTAGCAACAGTTATTGATGGAGTTGTTACTGCAGTAGGAGAAGGAACATGTCGTATCACATATTCAGTTGATGATATTAAAGTGGTATGTACAGTAAATGTAAAAAAAGATTCTACAACAATTCCAGTTACTGGAATTACATTAAATAAAACTTCCTGTACTATTAATGTTGATGAAACATTAGAGTTAAGTTATACATTATCTCCAAGTAATACAACTGAGAAATTAGTTATTTGGGATATTGAAGATGATACTATCGTTTCGATAAATAATGGCGTAATTACTGGCTTAAAAGAAGGCACAACAAAAGTTAGCGTCTCTTCTTTAGATGGATTACATAAAGCAGAATGCGTCGTTACTGTTACATATGAAGAAGTATTTAAAGATGGTTATTCCCTATTATGGAATGATGAATTTGAAGGTAACTCACTAGATACTTCAATATGGGGATTCGATGTTGGAGGAGATGGATGGGGAAACTCAGAGCTCCAATATTATACAAACGGAAATAACATTGTATTAAGTGATGGAACATGCAAAATAGTCGCAAGAAGAGAAGCATGTAACGGAAGACAATTCACTTCAACAAGAATGGTTACTAGAGATAAAAAAGAATTTACATATGGATATGTTGAAGCACGAATTAAAGTACCTTCGTACCAAGGTGCATGGCCTGCATTCTGGTTGCTTGGGAAAGATATCTATTCAGGACAACCTTGGCCATTCTGTGGTGAAATCGATATTATGGAATATGCAAATTCCTCTTCAAAACTATTTGGTACATTGCACTGGAATGCTAATGGAAAGAATCCTTCAAGTTCCTATGTTCATGCGATGGAAGGATTAACAACTTACATTACAAATAAAACAGAATTCCACACATATGCATTGGATTGGACAGCAGAATCAATTAAAATATTATGTGATGATGTTGTATTCTTTGAGAAAGATATTAGAGGAAGTCAAATGGATTGTTTCCATGATGATTTCTATGTATTAATCAATTTAGCTATTGGTGGACAATTCGTCAATGAATACAATGTAAACAATATTGGATTTGATAAAACAAGCATCATGGAAATTGATTATGTTAGAGTATTTCAAAAAAATAAATAGAGGTAAATCATATGAAATCAAGAAATGTTAAGACAAAAGAAGAATTAGAAAAAGAAAAAATTTTAGCAAAAGAAAGAGAACTCATTTATAAAAGAATGACTGAAAATCAAAAGAAACATGCTTTAGAAGAAAAGATTGCTCCTAAAGATAGTTTTATTTCTATGCAAAATATCAATAAAATATACTCTAACCGTGTACAAGCTGTTTTTGATTTCAATCTAGAGATTAAAGAAAAAGAATTTATCGTATTTGTTGGACCATCAGGATGTGGCAAATCAACAACTCTTCGTATGATTGCTGGATTAGAATCAATTACTGGTGGTGACCTATATATTGATGGAACTTGGGCAAATGATTTAGAGCCTAAAGACCGTGATGTTGCAATGGTATTCCAAAGTTATGCACTTTATCCTCATATGACTGTTTATGATAATATGGCATTTGGATTACAAGTTAAGCATATTGCAAAAGAAGAAATCGATGCAAGAGTTCACAAAGCAGCAAAAATTCTTGAAATCGAAGAATTCCTAGATCGTAAACCTAAAGCTTTATCTGGTGGTCAATGTCAAAGAGTTGCTTTAGGTAGAGCAATTGTCAGAAATTCAAAAGTATTCTTGATGGATGAACCACTAAGTAACTTAGATGCTAAATTAAGAGTTCAAATGCGCTCGGAAATTGTCAATCTTCATAATGAATTAGGTGCAACTACAATCTATGTTACACACGATCAAACAGAAGCTATGACAATGGCAACTAGAATCGTCGTTATGAAAAAAGGAGTTATCCAACAAATTGGAACACCTAAAGAAATATATTCAAATCCTTCAAATGTCTTTGTCGCAACATTTATTGGTAGCCCTGCAATGAACATCATAAAGGCTAATTATAATAAAAAAGGAATCATTGAATTCGAAAATGGTTATAAGATTAAACTTAATGCAAAGCAAATAAAAGAACATGATAACTTCTATTCTAATAACATTAAGAATTATGAAGACATGATTAATAATCTAAACGACGTAGAAAATAAATCAGAAGATGAAATTCGTGCAAATAAAATTAAACAAGAAGAATTATCGAAGGTTCTAGAACAACTTAAAAAAGTATATGAAAGCGAATTACATCCTATCATCTTTGGAATAAGACCAGAAGATGTTTGTCAAAAAGGTGCTTTCAATCATGCGAATGTTCAAACAGACGGATATAAGACAAAGATTAAAGTTGCAGAATTATTAGGTAACGAATATTATATTCATTCTGATTTTGGAGCAACTCAAATCGTTGCAAAAGTATATGCTGGCAGTGAAATGAATGCACAACAAGATATTGAAATCTCATTTGACTTTGATAAAATACATCTATTTGATTCAGTTACAACAAAGCGAATTATATAGTAAATAAAAAGGGACATATGTCCTTTTTTTATGCAAAAACTCACGTTATTTAAATAATTCTAAAATAAAGTATTTTTCATTTATCACTTCACTATCACATTCATTTTTTCTAAATTGTCCTTCTAGTAACATTCCCCTTCCTTCACCAATTGTAACGCATATAGTACCTGCAATATTATTAACACTAACATTATCGTACAACTTAAAAAAATCAATATTCTTAATGATATATACCTTCTTTGAATTCTCATCCATAGTTAGAAGATAATCATTATATTTATTAAGCATTTCTTCTTTATAGTAGTATACAGTTGCACAATCCATAGGGCTATAAGAGTTCCCTTTGATTCGATATTTATAATTAAATGAAGTTGCGCTATATGGAATACTCGATGAAAGAAAAATCGAAGTTAATATTCCACTTATTATTTTGTTGTTCATAAAAAAACCTCCTACTATAAGTATGGAGGAAATCTTATATCTTATTCTTTTAAAAGAAACATAAATCTTATTAAATCATTAATATCTTTCTCAAACCAAAATTTATATTCTTTAAGGTATATTGTTGCTACATCACTTAGTCTTTCCACTAAATCAGGTGAGATTTCTAAGGCGATAAGACACTTTTCTTTTGTGCAAGAAGGGATTTCTTTAAAAATCTTCTCATATATCGCAAGTCCATGATTATCAGCGTACAAAGCGAGTTCCGGCTCATATTTCTTAACTGATTCTTGAACGTAAGTGTCTCTATCAATATATGGAGGATTAGAAATAATTAGATCATATTTTTTATTCATTGCAATCGCTTCTTTTAAACAATCGCTTTCATAAAATGATACATTAGCACTTAGCCTTTCGTTATTTACTTTCGCAACATCTAATGCCATAGGAGATATATCAAAAGAATCGATTTTACATTCTTTAACTTCCAATCCTAAAGTAATTGCAATACATCCACTACCAGAACCAATATCTGCAATACGAGGCGATACAATATTATACTTATTCAAGTAGAAAATAGTTTTCTCTACCAATTCCTCAGTTTCATTTCTTGGAATCAAAGTATTCTCGTTCACATAATAGAAGCGTTTATAAAAATAAGCTTTATTCAATATATATTCAATAGGTTCTCCTTTAACTAATCTATCGAGTTTTTTGCGGAAATCCCCTATAAAATATTCTTTGTTTGAATTAATTAAGATATCATTTCTAGTTATATTAAACTCATCTTCCATAAGAAAAAGAATGTCTCTTTCAAAAATATTCTTATTGTCGACTAGTTTTAATGCATCTTGATAGATTGTATCAAGCGTATTTCTATTCATCGTACTTTTTAGCCTCTTGTTCCATTTTATCTTGTTGGTCAGCATTAATAAGTGCGATAACGAGATCTTCTAAATCGCCTTCTATAATACGGTCTAATTTTTGTACCGTATATCCGATACGATGATCTGTAACACGATTTTGTGGATAGTTATATGTTCTAATCTTTTCGCTTCTTTCACCAGTACCAACTTTTAGTCTTCTTTCATTACCAATTTTTTCATCTTGTTCAGCTTGTTTTAAAGCATACAATTTTGCCTTCAACATTTGCATTGCAATCTCTCTATTTTGAATTTGGCTTCTTTCAATTTGGCAAGAAACAACAGTATTAGTTGGAAGGTGAGTAATTCTTACTGCAGATTCTGTTTTATTAACGTTTTGTCCGCCTGCACCTTGTGAACGATACGTATCAATCTTCAAATCTTCTTGTCTAATTTCTATATCGATAGATTGAACTTCAGGCATAACTAATACAGTTGCAGTAGATGTATGAATTCTACCTGCACTTTCAGTTGTTGGAACTCTTTGAACACGATGTGCACCACTTTCGAACTTCAATTTAGAATAAACATCTTTTCCTTTTACTGAAAAAACGATTTGAGAAAAGCCACCTGCTTCACATGGGCTTGAATCTAATACTTGAAGTTTCCAACCTTGTTCTTCAGCGTAATGATAATACATTCTAAAAAGATCCCCAGCAAAAATATTAGCTTCATCTCCACCAGCTGCTCCTCTAATTTCACAGACGATATTCTTATCATCATTAGGATCTTTAGGCAAAAGCATAATTTTCATTTGTCCATATAATTCTTCAGATTTTGAAGATAATTCTTTAATTGATTCTTTTGCAAATTCTGCAATCTCTGGATCCGAATCGCCAGCCATAATTTGTGCATCCTCTAAATCGGAAAGCATTTTCTTATATTGTTTATAAGCCTCAACTACTTCCGTAGCATTTGCTCTTTCCTTATTAAGCGCAGTTAATTTTTCAACATTTGATACAACCTTTTCATCGCACAACAATTGATCGATTTCATCGCATCTCTTTTCCATTGCTTCTAATCTATCTAACATTTTATCAACAGCCATAAATTACAAGCTCCTTTCTCTTTGCCTTAACTATAATATCAAATAATCATTTAAAAATAAAGTAAACTTTATTGACACACCTTATTTATTTCGATAAAAGTATTCTTAAGCAGTAATAGATTAAGGTTTCCTTATATTATGGATAATTAGAGAACTAGAACTCTATTCGCTTAATGGTATTTTTTTATATATCATGATAAAATATTAACGCAATGAGCGATAGATAGAGAGGAGATTTTCTATGAACTATTATTTCTTTAATAAAAATAATTCGTTAGTGCAGATTTCTAACTCGATTTTAAAACATTTTACAGGAAATTGTTTCCATGATACATCAAAAGAATTGGATGAGGTTTTTGCTAAAAAACAATATACTAAGGTCGCATTAATGCTCTTTGACGGATTTGGAAAATCAATTAGGGAATTGCATCTAAATGAAAAAGATTATTTAAGAAGAAAAAAGGCATTTACAATAAGTTCAGTTTTTCCACCAACTACCGTTGCTGCCACTAGCGCAGTATGTTCGGGCAAATATCCTATTGAAACAGGTTGGCTAGGATGGCGTCAATATTTTAAAAATCATAATCTTGTTGTTGATATGTTTACAAATGCAAACTCCGTCACACACGAAAAAATACCTGGACCAATTCTATCTGAACTATATTGTTCTTATACCCCCATCTGGGAAATCATTTCAAAACATAATGTATATTCTACAAGTTTGTATCCATATCCGATTGATCCCCTTGGCTCAAAATCATTAAATGAGTTTTTTAATGAAGCTGATAGGTTACTTAAAAAAGATAATTCTCATTTCTACTATATGTATTATCCAGAGCCAGATTCAACAATGCATATAAAAGGAATAAACGATCCATCAGTTTGTCGATTATGCAAAGAAATAAACAAAAAACTTGTAAAACTTGCAAGAGACAATAAAGATAATTTAATTATTGTTTTATCTGATCATTCGATGGTTGATACAAAATATTTCAATATCTATGAACATGATGATTTTAGTAAAATGTTGAAAACCATTAATACCTTAGATGCAAGATCATGTTTTTTCAATGTTAAAGAAGAATATTTAGAATCATTTGCAGAAGTATTCAATAAATACTATAAAGACTATTTTGTATTGAAAACAAAAAAGGAAGTTATTGAAGAAAAATGGTTTGGTGAAGGAACTCCTCATCCTCTTTTTGAAGACTTCCTAGGAGACTACCTTGCAACTTCAATAAGCGATTATGGATTCACTTATGAAGACTTCCCTCTTGTTGCAAATCATGCAGGCTCCTTAGAAGAAGAATCATTAATTGATGTTTCACTTCTCAATATATAAAATTATTGTTCGCATACCGCCTTATAAAAGTGTATAATACTTTTATAGGTGGTTTTTATTTATGGCATATATAGCTTCATATAGAAAATATCGTCCTTCAACTTTTTCTTCCGTTGCAGGACAACAACATATCGTCACAACGCTTCAAAATGCGTTAAAAGAAAATAGAATAGCACATGCTTATTTATTTTGTGGGCCTAGAGGCACTGGTAAAACATCAATGGCTCGTCTTTTTGCAAAAGCATTGAATTGTGAAGAAGGATTTGGTCATCAATGCAATGAATGTGCAAACTGCTTAGCAATTTTAAATGGTAACCATCCTGATGTGATTGAAATGGATGCTGCAAGTAATCGTGGAATTGATGATATCCGTGATTTGATTAGTAAAGTGAGATATTCTCCTACTCTTGGAAAATATAAGATATATATAGTAGATGAAGTACATATGCTAACAGTCGAAGCATTCAATGCTTTATTAAAAACATTAGAAGAACCTCCTTCAAATGTCATCTTCATTCTTTGTACTACCGAGCCATACAAATTGATGCCAACAATCCTATCGAGAGTACAAAGGTATGATTTCACAAGAATTGGAAACAAAGATTTGCTTAAAAATCTAGTAAACGTTTGTGAAAAAGAAGAAGTAGAATACGATATAAAAGCATTAGAATTAATCGTTACTCTTGCAGATGGAGGGGCCCGTGATTCATTATCGCTTCTTGACCAAGCTATTGCATATTCAGGTAGAAAGTTAGAATTACATCACGTTCAAGAATTATATGGTTTACTAAGCGTTGAAGAAAAAGTATCGTTAATTGAAAAACTTGATAAGAGTAATATTAAATATGTAATCGATAAATTGGATTCCTTTATTTCAAGCGGCGTTGATATCAAAAGACTTACTTCCGAATTAATTGAAATAATTAAAGATCTAATAATCTATAAGACCACAAGCGATGCTTCAATACTAAAAATGATTACTCCTAACGATGCAAGAAGAGTCGATATTTCACGTAAAAAATTGAATGAAATGTTAGACATCCTAATGAACGCTTACTCGCAATATAGACTAGTAAATAATATCAATTCATTATTGGAAGTCGCATTCATAAAGATTTGTTCTATCGGTGAAGATATCATTGAAGAAAAGCCTTCTCCTCAAATTCAATCATCCATAAGACAGATTGAAAAAGAAGTAGAAAAGCCTAAAGTAGAAGAGAAAGTTGAGCCTATAGTTAAAGTAAGCAATATTATAGAATCTGGCACACTATATGAAGTAAAAGATAATGATATTATCAATTTCATGCTTCAAGGTAATAAGATGGAAAAACAAAGAGTTATTGATTGTTGGCCAAAACTAAAATCCTATTTTACAGATTCTTCAATTGGAAGATACGCCTCATTACTTGCTCAATGTTCACCAAGAATTATTGCAAAAGATGTTCTTGTATTAGAAACGGAATTTCAAAATGTTTCGAATAAATTAGGATTAATTGAAAATCAAGAAGGTGTATCAAAAACAATTGAAGTAATATCTGGAGTAAAGTTTAAAGTCATCGTTTTATATCATATGGCATATGTTGCTTTATTTCAAAAATTCTCAAATTTAAGACAAATTGGTAAATTACCAGAAACTTATCCAATAAATATAGAAATCAAATAGAAAGGAAAAGATATTTATGAATATTAACGCATTAATGCAACAAGCTCAAAAGATGCAAAAAGATATGGAAAAAGCACAAAAGCAATTAGAATCTACTTTATTTGAGGTAGAATCCGCAGGTGGTGCGATTAAGATATCTATTTACGGATCAAGAAAAATAGAGAAAATTGATATCGATAAAGATGCAATTGATCCAGAAGATAAGGAAATGCTCGAAGATATGTTAAAAATCGCAATCAATGAAGCTATGGAAAAAATCGACAACGAACAAGCAAAAATCCAAGCTAAAATGACAAGCGGAATGAGAATGCCATTCTAATATGATTGAATTAGAAACAATTACAAAATTAATTGAGTCACTTCGAAAGCTTCCTGGAGTTGGAATAAAAACTGCAGAAAGAATGGCTTATCAAATTCTTGAAATGAAAGAAGAACATATCAATGATTTCGTTCTTGCAATGAATAACGTTAAATCAAGAATTAAGAAGTGCCCAATTTGTGGTTCTTATATGGAAGATGATTTGTGTCCGTTTTGTAATGATATGGAAAGAGATTCATCTTCTCTAGTTGTCGTTTCATATTTCAAAGATGCATTAGCATTTGAAAAAATAAAAAAATATTATGGTTTATACCATGTATTAAATGGTTCATTATCCCCTTCCAAAGGAATTGGAATCGCAGATATCAATATACCTTCTCTCCTAAAAAGAATTGAAGAAGGTCATTTTAAAGAAATAATACTTGCAACAGATCCAAATGTAGAAGGTGAGACTACTGCATTATATCTCAACAAATTATTAGAAAAATATAACGTTACTGTAACGCGTCTTGCATATGGTTTACCGATGGGAGCGCAATTAGATTACGCAGATGAACTAACATTAATAAGGGCTTTAGAAGGAAGAAATAAAGTCGGAAAGGATTAATAGACATGAGTTTATTTATTACATTAGAAGGTCCTGAAGGATCAGGAAAAACTTCAGCAATTAAAAGCGTCAAAACAGAGTTAGAAAAGCTCGGTTACGAAATTGTCATGACGCGTGAACCAGGAGGAACTGATATCTCCGAACAAATTAGAAATGTAATCTTAAATCGTTCAAACACAAAAATGGACCCAATTACTGAAGCTCTATTATATGCTGCAAGTAGAAGACAACATCTTGTTGAAAAGATTTGGCCAAGCATAAAAGAAGGAAAACTAGTAATATGCGACCGTTATTTAGATTCCTCCCTTGCTTATCAAGGATATGCTAGAGAAATCGGTGTGGAAAAGATATTAGGAATCAATGAATATGCAACCGAAGGAACCTTTCCTTCATTAACATTGTTATTTGACGTAACTCCTGAAGTCGGTTTAGCTAGGATTAGTGCTAATTCAAAACGTGAAGTTAATCGTCTTGATCTAGAAAAGATTTCTTTCCATAAAAAAGTTAGACAAGGATATCTTGAACTAGCAAAGAAATACCCAGATCGTTACGTTATTATCGATGCATCTCAGCCACAAGCAAAAGTTGCAGAAGATGCATTAAATGTGATTAAGGAACGCTTAAAAAAATAACTTATGGACTTATATAGTTTCTTAAAAGAAAATCAACCATTCATATATCAAATATTCAAAAACGCAGTATCTAACAATAAAGTATCTCAAGCATATCTTATTAAAGGAAACGATGGTGCACCTACTTTAGATTGTGCAAAATATCTTGCGAAGTCTCTTATTTGTAACGAAAGAGATGGATTTGCGTGTGATGAATGTATGGATTGCATTCGCTTTGATGAAGGAAACTATGCCGATTTTATGATGATTGATGGAAGTAAAGCAAATATCAAAGTACCAGATATTGAAGCCTTACAAGCCTTTCTTTCCTCAGTATCCTTAGAAAAAAAAGGAAAGAAGATTTATATCATCAATCTATTAGAAAATTCAAATAAAGAATCCGTTAACGCTCTTTTAAAAACATTAGAAGAACCAAATGAGAATGTTTTTGCTTTTATTACCACTCAAAACGAAACAAAGATATTACCTACAATTATTTCAAGATGTCAAGTTCTTACACTCCTTCCTACAAGTAAGGAAGTAGTTCAAAAGAATGCAATTGATGAAGGAATTGATATTGAAGATGCAGAATTACTTTCGTCCATTTATTCGAATAATGATTCGATAAAAGAAGTTGCAAATTCATCAGAATACATAAAGATGAAAGAATCATTATTTACCGTTTTAGAAGAGATGAATAAAAGTATCGAATCTTCTTTGTACTATATTCAAAAATCTGTTCTACCAATAATTAAAACAAAAGAAGATGCTAGAATTTTTATTGATTTTCTCTCTTTATCATTTAAAGATATGCTAAAAATAAAATTAGATGATGACATATTATTAAAATCAAAAAAAGAATTATTAAAATCACTCTCATCTAAAATTAATGATATTGATAAAATCTACCTGGAAATAATGTTAACAAGAAGCAAAATAGAGATTAACGTATCAACAAAATTATTACTCGAACACATATTTATTTATATACTGGAGGTGCAAAATGGAAGAAAATAAATGCTTATTAATTAAAGTACTAGTTCTTGCAATGAACAAAGCATTCTATTTTACCACCAATTCAAAAGATTTCAAAGTTAACGATTTTATAGTCGTTGAAACAACTAGAGGTATTGAATTAGGTAAAGTAGTCGCAGAAGCAATTGAAAAAGAAATCATAGATTTAGCGGAATATCCTCGCGTTATTAGGAAAGGTTACAACGAGGATTATGAAGTATATTTAAGCAATATTGAAAGAGCAAAAGAAGCAATTGCAAAATCGCAAGAAGAAGCGAATAAGCTCGGATTAGATATGAAGATTTTTGCTGCAGAATATACTTTAGATATTACAAAAATCATCATCTCATATTTATCAGAAACAAGAGTTGATTTCCGCGAATTACTAAAAGTTCTTGCTTCATTATATAAATGTCGTATTGAATTACGTCAAATCGGCGCAAGAGATAAAGCAAAAATGATTGGTGGAATTGGAATTTGTGGATTGAAATTATGTTGTTCAAGTTTCTTAAATGAATTTGATGGGATATCAATCACTATGGCAAAAAATCAAATGCTCGCGCTTAATATTCCTAAACTCTCAGGTCATTGTGGAAAATTAATCTGTTGCTTAAAATATGAAAATGATACATATCTTGAACTCCAAAAAGAATTACCTCGCATAGGGACAAGAGTAAGATATGAAAATGATATCTATAAGATCACATCAATGAATGTTATAACAAAGATGATACGTATCGAAAACAAAGATAATATTGCAACAGTTCCATATGAACAAATAAAAGATGATTTACTTCCAAAAGATTATCCTATGAATGTTCCTGAATCTTCTCGTCCTAAAATGGAAGAGCCAAAAAATGTGACAAAAGAAGAACAAATAGAAGAAGTAAAAGAACAAAAGATAGAAAGTGATACTAATGTTCAATCAAAAAATAATAATGTAAATAAGAATCACTCTAATAATAAGAATAACCATTATAACAATCACGGACATAATAATCATCATCGTCCATTCAATAAAAATAAACAAAATAGTCAAGGAAAGAATAACGATGAAAAGAATTAAAAGTTTTGAAAATAGTGATGCCCCAATTCTATACGTAGTTTCTACTCCGATTGGCAATTTACAAGAATTATCTCCAAGAGCAAAAGAAGTATTGAGTAGTGTGGATTATATCGCAAGTGAAGATACGAGGACCACTGCCTCTTTACTCGCGCATTTTTCCATTCGTAAGCCATCGATTTCATGTCATGAACATAATGAGCAAGAAGCAAGTCAAAAAATCATCTCCTTATTAAAAGAAGGAAAGAAGATTGCATTAACTTCGGATGCAGGATATCCAGGCATATCCGATCCAGGTTCTATTTTAATAAAGCATTGCATAGAAGAAGACATAATCGTTACAGTAATCAATGGTTCGAACGCTTTTCTTCCTGCACTAATCGCATCTGGAATAGACACTCGCCATTTTTATTTCAATGGATTCTTATCAAGCAAGCATTCATCTAGAATCAAAGAACTTGAAGAACTTAAAAATAGAAAAGAAACAATTATCTTCTACGAAGCTCCTCATAGAATAGGAGATACATTAAAAGATATGTATGAAATCTTAGGCAATCGTTATATTTCAATAGCTAGAGAAATAACGAAATTACATGAAGAATATATTCGTGGTTATCTAGAAGAATTTCAAGATATCAACGAAGATACACTTAAAGGAGAGATGGTAATTATCGTTGAAGGAAATAAAGAAGAAAAACCTCTTTTATCTAACGAAGAAATAATCTCTTTATTAAAAAAAGAAATACGAAATGGACTATCAAAAAAAGATGCAATAAAAAAAGTATGTAAAGATCATTCATTAAAAAAGAATGATGTATATGACCTCGCGAATGCATTATAAAAAGATTAGATTAGATAAATGTTATCGAATATATTGATTCCATATACCTCGTTTTTATGTAAAAAAGGCACTATTTATATAGTACCTTTTTTTAAAACTTAAATTGTTATTTATTATCCTCTATCTTTCATATGAGGGAATAATAATACTTCTCTAATTGATACTTGTTCTGTTAAGAACATAACTAATCTATCAATACCCATACCAACTCCACCACAAGGAGGCATACCGTATTCAAGTGCTTCAACGAAGTCAACATCCATTTCACTTGCTTCATCGTTACCTGCATCTCTTTCCTTCAATTGATTTAAGAATCTTTCTTTTTGATCGATTGGATCATTTAATTCAGTATATGCATTTGCAAATTCATGACCCCCGATATATAATTCAAATCTTTCAACAAATCTAGGATCTGAAGGATCTTTTTTTGTTAATGGAGAAATCTCAACTGGATGTCCACATAAGAATGTTGGTTGAATTAATTTCTCTTCACAGAATTCTTCAAAGAAAGCATCAATGATATGTCCAACTGTAAAATGTGGTTCTACTTTAATTCCATGCTTTGTTGCAATCTCAGTTGCTTCTTCCAAAGAATAATTATTATTCTTAAAATCAACTCCGACTACTTCTTTAATCATGTCGCACATCGTTACTTTTCTAAATGGTTTAGAAATATCAATCTTTTCTCCTTCAGGATTAAAAATATTCATAAATTCAGTTTTACCTGTAACTTTTGAAGCAGCATGTCTAATAATACCTTCTGTGATTGTCATCATTGAAGATAAATCACCATATGCTTCATATAATTCTATTGTTGTAAATTCTGGGTTATGAGATAAATCCATTCCTTCATTACGGAATAATCTACCTATTTCATATACTTTTTCGAGTCCACCAACAATTAATCTTTTTAATGGTAATTCAGTTGCAATACGTAAATAGAAATCTTTATCTAAAGTATTATGATGAGTAATAAATGGTCTTGCAGTTGCTCCACCTTGAACTGGAGATAAAACTGGAGTTTCTACTTCAACAAATCCTAAATTATCACAATATTCTTGAACTGCACGAATGATTTTAGGACGAGCAAGCGCAACTTTCTTTGCTTCTTCGTTCATTATTAAATCGACATATCTTCTTCTATAACGTTCTTCTTTATCTGTCAATCCATGGAATTTTTCAGGTAAAGGTCTTAATGCTTTTGTTAAATGAGTATATTCAAGACATTTAACTGTTGCGGCGCCAGTTTGAGTTAACATAATCTTGCCTTTAACTCCAACAATATCACCAATATCTGCCATCTTGAAAAGATTATATACCTCTTCTCCTACATCATTGATAGAGATATAAATTTGTTGTTTTCCTTTTACATCTTGTAAAGAAAAGAAACTTGCTTTACCCATTTTACGAATAAACATTATTCTTCCTGCAAGAGAAACGATAAGATTCTTTGCATCGAGTTTTTCATGTAACTCATTCATTAAAGCCTTATGTTCTTCTGATTTATCATTAGGATCAATTGATGTGATACCTTCTTCTAATAAGAAATCAGAAACAGTCTTTTGAATATCAAGAGAATAGGATGTTCTTTCATATGCGTGTCCAAAAGGATCAATTCCTAAATCTAATAATTTTTGTACTTTTTCTCTTCTAACTAACTCTTGATCTGATAATTTTTCTTCCATAACTCATACTCCATTTCTTTTCTAACACTTCTATATTTTACTTGAAATATATAGTATTAACAACTATATATCTTTACTTTGTTTCATAATATCATCAATAATTTGATATAATTCTTCTTCGCTACGCATTTGTGATAGTCTTGCTTTATAAGCTTTACAATCTGGATACCCCTTCAAATAATGAGGCGCCAATCCTCTCATTTCAGAGATAGAACGATATTCACCTTTTATCTCTTTTAGTTTATTATAATGCTCCATAATGAAATTCAATTGTTCATTTATTGAACGAGTAATATTGATTTCTTTATTCAAATAATTATATGCAAGTTCTTTTATAAGATTTGGATTCCCAAGGGCATATCTTCCTATCATAATACCATCCGCTTTTGTATATTCTAAAACTTCATTTGCCTTTTCAACTGAATCAATGTCGCCATTTGCAATAAGAGGAATTGAAATTGCTTCCTTAGCTTTTTTGATATATTCATAATTTGCTTTTCCTTCATAGAATTGGGCTCTTGTTCTTCCATGTATTGCAATTAAACTAACGCCTGCTTTTTCTAATATCTTGCATGTATCTACAACATTAATTGTTGAATCATCCCATCCTAACCTGATTTTACAAGTCACCGGTTTAGTAGAATTTTCAACGATTGCTTTCATCATTTCGTACAATTCTTCTTCTCTTTCTTTTTTAAGCCAACTTGATCCTGCATTCCCCTTAACAACTTTTGGAACAGGGCAACCAAGATTGATATCCAATATATCAAAGTCCGCGTTTTCAAGTAAAATCTTCTCTGCTTTTAATAATGATTCCTTGCTTCCACCAAATAATTGAATAGCTAAAGGTCTTTCTTCTTTACATGTTTTAAGCATCTCAAAAGTCTCTTTATTATTATAGATTAAGGCGTAATCTGAAACCATTTCTGAAACCACTAATCCGCACCCAAACTTCTTCATAAAGAGGCGATATCCAAGATTAGTTATTCCTGCCATAGGGGCAAGAATAATATTATTCTCTAACTCAATATTTCCTATTTTCATAAATGCCTATAAACGTCAAAGAAAGAGGACTAATCCTCTTTCTTATCATCATATGTTACTTTTAATGTTTCTTCTTGTTCAACTGGTTTTTCTTCGATAGTTTTATCGTCATCAGTTTTATCAAATCCATCAAGTGAACGATGTTCCATTAGATAATTAATTTCTTCAGCATTAATTGTTTCTTTATCCAATAATGTTTCTGCGATTAATATTACATCATCACGATGTTCTTTAATGATTCTAATTGCTTCTTCATGCGCTGTTTCGATAATGTTTCTAATCTCTTTATCGATTTCATTTGCAACTTGGCCAGAGAAATTCTTTTGAGAAGAAGTATAATCTCTTCCTAAGAAAACAGAATTATTATTTGATTCATATTGAATAGGTCCTAGTGAAGACATACCATATTCAACAACCATTGAACGAGCAATACGAGTTGCTTTTTCAATATCATTGCTTGCACCGGTAGAAACATCCTCAAAGAATACTTCTTCACTAGCTCTACCACCTAATAGACCAGTAATGCGAGCAATCATTTCGGATTTTCTCATATTGAATCTATCATCTTCAGGAGCAGATAAGACATATCCTCCTGCCATACCACGTGGAACGATAGTTATTTTTTGTACTTTATCACTTTCTTTTACTAATAAACCGATAATCGCATGACCTGCTTCATGATAAGCAATAGTTTTTCTTTCAGCTTCAGTAATATGTTTTGATTTTTTAGCTGGTCCAGCAATTCTTCTATCAATTGCTTCATCAACTTCCTTAATTGAAA
This sequence comes from uncultured Caryophanales bacterium, assembly GCA_945873815.1. GTDB lineage: Bacteria > Bacillota_I > Bacilli_A > RFN20 > CAG-449 > UBA3210. The sequence continues at coordinate 16,096 of CAMCEE010000001.1, read as the reverse complement.
TCTTTTCTTTCTTATTTCTTACAGTAAGAATTGCTGCTTCATTAACAACATTTGCTAAATCTGCACCAGAGAATCCAACTGTTCTTTTTGCAACTTGTTTCCAATCAACGCTTGAATCAACCTTTTTATTTCTTGCATGAACTTGTAAAATTTGTTCACGTCCTACTTTATCTGGTAAATCAACTGTGATTTGGCGATCGAAACGACCTGCTCTTAATAATGCTGGGTCAAGAACATCCGCACGGTTTGTCGCAGCAATAACAATGATACCTGCATTATCCGCAAAACCATCCATTTCAACTAGTAATTGGTTAAGTGTTTGCTCACGTTCATCATTACCTCCACCAAGTCCTGCACCTCTTTGTCTACCAACTGCATCGATTTCATCGATAAAGATTAAACAAGGAGCAGTTTGTTTTGCTTTTTTAAACATGTCACGTACTCTACCAGCACCAACACCGACGAACATTTCAACGAAGTCAGAACCAGAAATAGAATAGAATGGAACTTTTGCTTCACCAGCAACTGCTTTTGCTAATAATGTTTTACCAGTACCTGGATAACCTACTAACAAGACACCTTTAGGAAGTTTAGCTCCACAAGCTGCATATTTTTGAGGATTCTTCAAGTAATCGACTAATTCTTTCATCTCCTCTTTTTCTTCATCACAGCCTGCGACATCATCAAATTTAATATTTGAAGTATCTTCTCTTCTTGCTCTAGATTTATTGAAATCCATAGCTTGATTATTAGATTTTGAAATAGAACCACTCATACGTGTGATTAGGAAAATCACTAAACCTAATCCGATAATAAAGAAACAAATTGTTGGAAAATAATCTCTCCAGAAATTTGTTGCATTTGGATCAGTAATTGCAAAATTACTTGAATTATAATATGCCTTAGATGGATCTGTATCACTAAGTCTATTTGCAACTATATATGATAAGATTTCTCTTTCTGTTTCGTTTTGTAATAATCTTACGCTAAATGAGTATACTTTAGTTTTCTCATTTTCCGTTACTTTTACATTACCCATTACATCAATATAATTTCCATTACCATATTTGATGCTTAATCCAGTAATATCATCTTTCCAAAGAACAGATTTTTTTGCCGATTCTGCAACATCGACTTCACCTGTACTAGAATCATATACTGTCGAGATAATATCTTGATATGTATAGTTTCTAATACCATTTCCTTGTCCTTGGAAAATCATCGTTATAGAAACAATTATTGCAATAATAATTAAGTATGGTGCAACATAGCTAATCCATGAACCTCTTTTTTTATTATTCATAATCCCCTCCTTAATACCTATTAATAATTTAAATTATTAACAAGTTATATTATTTTATCACAAACTTTAGTTTATTTGCTATATTTTTTTGTTTATCTGATTTATATAGTGGAAAATATTTGACGTTTTGATTTTTATCTAAGATAATTGGATAATTTTTTCTCTTAAATAGAGGTATCTTCTCATCTATCATGATTCGATTCATCTTCTTTTTAACATTCCCAAAAGATACAACATCATTCATTCTCACATTCCTAATGATTAAAGGGTATGATTCATTCGTTATCTTTAAGAATAAAGCGTCTTCAGGCATTTCAAATGAGAAATACTTTGTATCTAGTTTTCCCGGTTTCTCTAAAGTATATAAATATTCTTTATTATCATCTACTATAACAAACTTGATATATCCGAATGATTTCCAAATTTCATAATTATCGATAATCTTAATACAAACATTCACTTTATTAGAAAATAGAAGCTTTAAATATTCCTCTATCCTTTTTCGAGATAATTTATTTGCTAAATAAGGAATCTTTGCAACTATTATCTCATAGATAAAACGTATTCTTTCTATTTCAGATAGATTCTCAATTTCTTTTACTTCCCATTCGTTTTTCTTTCTAAGAGGAATGATTTTTTCCATTTGTTTTAATAGCTTCTCATTATCTCTATCTTTTTGCAAAAACAATTCATCAATTTGTTCTTTAGAATATTTATCGATTAAATCTATTCTAACTTTATTTCTTTCACATACTGGTTTTAGATTCGTAATGTCAATCGAATATGGAATCGAATTAATATCGCATTCATTTACTAATTCTACTTTAGAATAAGCAAGAAAAGGACGATAAACATTCATTCCAAGGATTCTTGTTTTCAATGACAATCCCCATCTTCTAACAATATTATTTCTATTTTTTTGTAGAATATATGTTTCTAAATCATCATTTTTATGATGGGCGATAAATAATCCATCTGCATGATATTTCTTATATACTTCACTAAAAAAATTGTATCTAACTTCTCTAGCCCATCCTTCAAAATTTTTATTCTTCTTTGAGTGAGATACAGATATAGTTTCAAAAGGAATAGAATATTTCTTACAATACTCTCCTACCATTTCTTGTTCCATAGAGGAAACATCTCTTGTATTATAGTTAACATTACAAACGACAATATCATATTTTTGATTAATCAAAGTAGATAAAAGACACATTGAATCTGGTCCACCAGAAACTCCAACAATATATTTACCATTAATTGGAAATTCTTCTTCGTTAATCTTAATCATAAATCCTCTAACATTTCTTCTAGATATATTTTATATTAGAATATAGATTTTTTCATCTAATTTTAATTCCAATAATCGTTTTATCATCATCGCATTTATTGAGTTTTAACTTGTTAAATAAAAAACGTGTATAATTATGAATATTTAAAAAAGAGGATTTTTGAATAGTATTACATATAATATCACTAACATTATCTCCAAAGCCATCGGTCATAAATATAAAGATATCGCCTTTTTGAAAAGAAATAGTATCTGCTTTATCCTTAAAATTATTCACAATTCCAATTGGAGGCAAGGAAGGAGTATATTCCTTAACCACCTTATTATGAATGAAGTAAGTGGAAAAAGAACCTAACTTATAAAGTTCTACTTTTCCATTTTCAAGATCAAATTTTCCAATATCTAAAGTAGCATAAACCTCTTCACAAGTTTTAGATAACATAATTTTATTTACATCTTTAAGCAATAAATGAATGTTACTTTCAAAGGGAAGAAGAATCTTACATAAAGATATAAGATAGGAAGAAACATCATTGCTTTCTTTAGTATGTCCCATCCCATCACTAAGTAGTAAATATTTGTAATTCTTCATTTCAACAAGTTCATAAGAATCCCCGTTTTTCGCGGAAAAGCCCTGTGAAATATATTCTATCTCCAAGTTGAAATTGATTGTAAATTCTTCATTTTCATCCTTCTTTTCCACCATTTTCCTAATAAAAGAATACGGTTTAATAAGATTCACTCTATTCTCACTTATCGCACATTCATTCGTATTAAAGTCAAAAAACAATTGATTATGCATTGAGATTTTTTTCATTACTTGATATGAATACAAACATTCAGAAACAATATCCTTTTTAGTTTTATCATCAATATATGAAGACACGATTTTATTATGTAAAAGATGACAATTCTCTTTATTAGTACATTTTAAGCATATGCTTTCTTTTATTTCATTTAGTAATACTTTCTCTAAATCGGTATATCGAGAGAATCTATTATCTTCAAGTAAAGTACAAAACTCCTTAATCGTATCTAATCTATTACTATCGCTTTCTTTTTCTTTCTTTATTTCTTTATATGAAATGAAATAGGTTATAAGAATGCCACCTGTAACCTGATAATACTCTTGTAATAGATAGAACTTTTGATCATATATCGCAGCAAAGATACTGAAAATTAAAACCATAATTAATTCATTGTATTTTCTTATTTTTAATAACGAACCCACAAAAAAAGATGACGATACTGCGATTAATAGATAAGGCGGAAGATTATAATAATACATCTCAATTGCAAGTAAAGGAAAAAGAGAAATCAATACTTCCTTTTGGTGATTTCTTTTAATCATTGATGCATACAAAAAAGCGGTAATAAAAAAAGAAATACTTCTTAGCCCAAGAAATGTAACTGGGATTAATATAAGGATGATTACTAGAAAAGTATCATTCATTTTCTCATTATTAATATAATCATCTAAGGATTTATTCATGATATATGACATAAGCAAAGATACGATAAATGATATACCAAGATTTATATAATCCGATGGACTTTTCACTAAAAAACAATATATTAACGCAATAATAAAAGGAAATGAAAAACTCATTATTTTAAGTCTTTTATTATTTGATTTATTACTCGATAAAAGCGTTAATATACCATGAAGAATACATATAAATAATAATTCTAAACCATAATTTACATTGACTATTAGTCCTGTTATAACATACAAAGAATAAGCAATAACAATAAGAGGAAAGGGAAATAAGTATGAGGTATTACAAAGTGCGATTATTAAGGGGTTAAATATAAAAGCATGGTTTTGAAGAATAACGAAAAGAGTCATAATCACTAAGCATATTCTTAAAATGAGAGTAATACTGATATTGCGTTTCTTCAAATTTGTTAAGAAAAAGTTCATACTTACCTCCCCCGAGAATAAGTATGAACTTTGCGCTATTCATTTTTAGTCGAAAATTGATATTATTTATTAAAAATATATATTTCCCCATTATCTAAGGTATATTCGTCTTTTACATATACTGTAAAACAATCCTTTTCTTCACCATCTTCAAGTTTTTCTTTTTCTTCAATCAATTGATTTTTTATTTTCTGAAGAGTGTTGTAATTAACAATTGTATTTACTAATTTTGAAACAATAACCCCCGATATAACAAAAGACATAGCAAAAAATCCAATGCAAACAAAACTAATAATTCTGTTCTTCTTTCTTTGCAATGCGCTCACTTTGTTTTCCCCCTCTTTATATTTTTATTATAACAGCAAATTTCACCTCATTACAAAATATTTATAAAAAATATAATTTATCGTTAATTAAATAACAAAATGCAACAATAAGAACAGGGAGTTCATCCGTTTCGTTGCATTTATTCTTTAATCACATTTAGTATAATGAAATTGAGCTTCTTCAATTTGTAAGGAGGTTTAGTTTATGAAGAAGTTTACTCAACTCAATTTAATTCAAAGAAGTCAAATTGAAGCTCTATTAAAAGAGAAATCATCATTAGATGAAATTGCTAGTGAATTAGGTGTTTCAAGACAAACAATCTATCGTGAAATATTAAGAAATTCATATCCAGTTAATAAAGATAGATTTGGGGTTCATACATCGTGTATTCATTTTAAAGAATGCGTAAAAAGAAGTCCTAATAATAAAGGCTCGTTTTATTGCCCAAATAATTGCATTAACTATTCACCTGGAAGGAATCAATGCTTAAAAAAATACCCTTTCGTTTGTAATTTTTGTTGTAAGCGCGGAAATTGTAAAAAGTTACAATATTATTATGAAGCCGATCATGCATCCCTCAATTATCATGAAAACTATTCTTCAACACATAATATGCTCAAAACATCTAATGAGAAATTTAACAAAATAAATAATCTCGTATCACCATTGCTACAAAAAGGGCAATCGGTTGAAGCAATCATTATGAATCATGAAAATGGATAATTTCTCAATTCAAACGCAACACCAATAAAAAAAGACTCATTGTCTTACTTATGTTAATATGTAAGTGACCAAACAAGCATATAACGGAGGCAAAACATATGAGCTATAATCATCTTAACATAGATGAGAGATGTTGTATCTATTATTTCTTAAATTCCGGACTCAGTATTCGAGAAATTGCAAAAGCATTACAACGTTCTCCATCTACCATTTCAAGAGAAATAAAAAAGAATTCACATCGCATATCAAAGATTTATTTTCCTGAAGTTGCAGAACGAAAGTATCATATCAGGCGAAAAGAATGTCATAAGCATAAAATAAATGACAATAATGTAATAGAATATATAAAAGAAAAAATACATTTACGATGGTCACCTGAACAAATATCACATAGAATATGTGATAATGAAAATCTAAATATTCCTTCAACGGCAACCATTTATAGAATGATACACGATAAAAGAATACCAAAAGTCGAAATGATTCAACTAAGAAGAAAAGGTCATTTTAAACGACCGGCAGAAACAAGAGGTAAGTTTAATGTAAGCTCAAGCAGATCAATTAAGAAACGTCCAAAAGACATTTATAAAAGATTAGAATTAGGTCATTGGGAAGGTGATACCGTTGAATCCGGCAGAAATGATCATACAAGAAAAAGTTCTGTTTGTTTCGTAACTTTAGCAGAGAGAAAGTCTCGTTTCTACATAGCAATTAAGGTTCCTAGTAGAAAAGAATGTTATGTCACACCAGCGATTATTGAAGCATTAAAGCACTTTCCAAGTGAGTTAGTCAAAACAATAACATTTGACAGAGGGAAAGAGTTTGCTGGATATGAAAAAATAGAACAAGAACTACATTGTAACACATATTTTTGTGATCCTTATTGTGCATGGCAAAAAGGGACAAATGAAAATACGAATGGGTTATTACGTGAATTTTATCCTAAAAGTATGGATTTATCAGAAGTTGATATAGATGAATTGACATATAATCTATCTTTATTAAATAATAGACCTAGAAAATGTAATAAATACTTAACACCTTTAGAAGTACTTAATACATAAGTCACTTACTAGGTGTTGCGTTTGAATTGAGAAATTATCGACAATAAGTATAGGAATCAAGTGCAACATGACCGAAAGTAAATTTATCATACTCATCAACTGATGTTGCATCTTCAAAGCAATAAATATATTTTAATGATATATTTACAAATTTTTGAGCCATTCCATAACAAACTGGACCTGTTCTACTTCCCTTTATACCTAAAGATTTGCATTGACCAACGAAATTACGGCATGTTCTATCGTGCCATTCGTCAAATGATTTTTTTGTTTCATGAGTTGAACTATTTATATAGTTATATAGTTCTCCAGCAAGCCATTCATATATTGTAACGGACTTTGGATTACTTTTTGTAAAACCGTATAATCTTGCTTGAGCAGCCTTAAATACTGTTCCATTATCTTTATCTAGATAAATTATTTTTAAATATGCTTTTTTATTTTTCACCGAATATTTTTTAGCATATTTAAATTGAGTTTTTATAAAATCATGTAAAGCCATTTTGTTTTCCCCCTCTATATATCTATATCATAGCATTTCTTGTTTGTAAAGATGTTATCTTAGTTGGAAAATTCATCTAGTCCGATATTACGCTCGCACGCCTTTCCAACAATTCCATTATGACATTTGCGTCTTTTTTCGATAGTTCTTCTCATAAACCATTATTGTCAATGCATATAATGTTTTTATTTTAACTATTTCCTTTTATTTTCTTTTTGATTACCATTTGCGCTAGCATCATGCGGAACCCGTCAAATAAATTCTAGAACTACTCTTCTATAACAAGGATGCTTACATTGTGTATCTCATAACTTCGGGTGTCTAGTCCAATTATCCCTTCTCCATAAAAGCTTTGAAATACTTTAGATTCTCTTTTACATTTTAAAAAACATGTTTTTTCAATTTTCCAAACTCGACACTTTCAATATTAAAATCAGGATTTTGTATTGTTGTATTTTCTTCCATTTAACATATTTTCGATGTCATATAATCAGCACCACATGTATTTTAAAGTTTTGCTGAAATAGAATTTTACTCTTCATTTTATTTATTTTCTATTCTAAATAATTCATCGATCATATTTATTTCATTTGCTAAAATTCTTAATAAACTACCGTTATCACTCTCATTAACAAAATAATAACCTTCCGATTCAGTCGGAGAAAATAAATCTTCAGTGCCTGTTAGCATACATTTAGTAATAAAAGCTAAAATGCTTGCTATATTACTCTTAAGAGATAATAATTGATCCTTACTTAAACTGGAAAGATTGTTTTTAAATAGTTCATCATTCAAATATCCGCGTGCAGCAGCATCATCACTATTTCCTGTCAAAAAACGATAAATCTCGGTCATTTTTTCTAAAACTCTTACAGCATCAGGATTTGAATCGATTAGATTAGCTAATTCTGGTGCATCATTTTCATTAAATTCAAATTTCATAATAGTTAGTCTCCTTATTCTATTCTTTTATTTATAAATAATATTTATCATAAAATGGATTCTGGTTTTGCAGATAATCCCAATGTTATTGTATTAAAATCAAGATTGCAAAAATCAAAATATAATTTTTATTTTCTATTACCATTTTGGTATTTTATTGATTTCGTTATATTAGCCACATTCTAGCAACTTTAGCCATTTTAACAACCATAATCAATAACTTATTTGCTACCCAATAGCATTTTAAGTATAAGAAAAACTGTAGCTAACCCCATTAATCTTTCCAATATTACTCGGTCCAATTTTTGGGGTTAACTACAAACATCTACTACATTTTTATATATAGATAATCAGCCCCTCGTTACTGAAAACGAGAAGTTCTTTTTAATCAAAATTAAGTTTGATTACATCATCCGTTAAAATCGGATAAAGAAGAAAGACCAATTCTATGTTTTAAAACAAAAAACGTTCTACATTCTTCATGGTAAATCTATAAAAATCTCGCTAATTATTATTATTTAGCAGTCCATGTACATATCTCATAAATTATTGGTTTGTCAACGCTATATTTGGTTTTAATTTCAGGACGTACATTGTCCCAATAATCATTAAATTTTTTTAGGTCATCACACTTACTCCATGCGTCACTAAATGTTTTTAAATCACCTTTAATTTTTAAATCACCTTTAATTATAGAAATCATATTTCTATCGACAGGGAATAAATCATATTTATATTTTGCAATTTCACATCCTACATTACTAATTGTTAAAGAACTTGTGCTATTTTTTAATGTCATGACTAAATAATATTTAATAGCCATATTAATCCATTTTTGTGAATTACCGTATGTCCAGTCATTTATACCTTTATTTCTGTATCCATTTCTTATATCAACCATCAATTTAACAATTTTTTCAGTTGAGAAATCTTTATCTTTTAAAAAATCTATAATCTTACCTTCGTAATTTTTACGGCAATCAGCAGCTTCTTTTTTCTTACCATTAAACTCAATTGCGTGCTTTACCGCTGTTTGATATGAATTATGTGCCGCGACATATTCTATATCTTTTGCTCCTTTACAATAAGATTTACAATATTTCTCATAGAAACCTTCAATATTCTTTTTTAACATAGCATCATTTATAATAACCATAATATTATTCCTCCTTGCTCTTTATTATTTAATTCAACATAATGGTTTATTTACATATTATTTTATTTTAGTAAACTTAATTAAAGTATTTTTTAAGCATTCTCTATCAAAAGTAATACCAGATACTTTATAACCTGCGCCTAACCATGATAGAGCTAGTGAATGTGATTTTGTATTAGAAAATGCCAATCTAATATTTTTTTCGTTTTTATAACAAACTTCAGAAATACGAACCATTTTATCCAATTCATCAATTGAACATGTTATTTCATCCATATTAGAATTTTCCAAGTACTCTCTTATTTTTACGTATTTATTTTTCTTTATTACATTATTGTTAAGTGACTTATCATTCACAGAATTTCCACTTTTTAAATCTTCTATTTCCTTTTTGATAAGATCAACTTCTTTCTGCAATTCAGAGTATTTTATTAGCAATGAATTGTATAATTCTAACATAATATTATTTTCCATCGTTACCTCCTATTACGTTTATACCACTATTAAAACGCATTATTTATGTATTGTCAAGTATTTTTTGTATATACATTGTATTTTTTTATTTCCTCATCATTTTTTTATGTATTATACAATTTATACATAGTGTACATCATTTACAACTGAGAGAATATTATCTTTTTTTACATTATTCTTTCATATTGTCTCATCAATTTTTTAACGTCATTCATATCATAAAAATCTCGATAATAATCTAAAAATATATATTGTCTTATAAATTCTTTTTTTTCTAAATCTACTGTTTCATTAAAAGTTATTAATCCATCATATTCTTTAATCATCTCTTCAATTATTTTCTTATACTTCGGATCATCTTTGAAGGACCAATATATCAGACTTATAATTATTGGATTAAGTAAATTCTTCAAATATTTTAGACACTCAAACGGAACATCTAATAATACATCTAGACTTGAATAGCCAATAAAATAATCGTAATATAAATCCGGGCAATAAATAATTTCATTCTCACTTAAATTTTGAAGCACATTTTTTAATTCTTTAAAATCTGTATAACTATCAATATTTTCCAAGACAATTTTAATTTCTTTTTCTTCTGAAGGAAGTAATTCTTCTTTTTTATACTTTATTAGTAATTCATAATATCTATTTTTTAAGTTAATTAAGTATTCCATCTTCACTGGTGTCAATTCAAAAAGTGGTATCTTTTTGATATTATTTTCATCGATGATTATTTTGCTTTCTCCCATATTAATACTCTAGTACTATATATTCACCCTATATATAATACATTCCTTTCTTTTAAATTAAGTTTGTTGTATGTTGGGTGATTTATGATACCAAAAGCTTTTGGTATCATAAAAACGAAGAAGTTGCAGACCATTGTTTTCACTCTACAGCAGATTCATCTGACTGGTATAAGGAGTCCATGGCTGCGACTTTCACTTTATATGGTTATTAGTTAGTTACAGATTATTTATCGTAATAATACTGGTTGTTTACTAGGACACGTGGTGAAAGTATCGTAGAAGCTGCATATTCTCTTCAGAAAGGATCTTTTTATGATTTATGTAGGAATTGATGTCGCTTCTGAAAAACATGATGTTTGCATTATGTCTAACGAAGGTGAAATCTACGGAAAGAAATTCCAAATTCAAAACACAAAGGATGAATATAAAAAACTTCTTAGCAAAATTAATGAGGCCAAGAAGTTCTTTAAAGATTCAAATGTACGTATAGGCATAGAATCTACTGGGGTTTATTCATCAACAATTCTTAATTACCTCTCAAGTTTCGAGCAAACAGAAGTAATATTCATTAACCCAATTTTGACCAATATGTTTCAACTTTCTCAATCAGTGCATTATGCGAAAACAGATGTGATTGATGCTGAAGGCATTTGTAATTATCTTCAAGATAAGCAAAAGAAACTATTAACCTATACACCACCATCTTACCAAAGTTTACAATTAAAATCATTATATCGTGAGATGATTAAACTAAATAAATTAATAACTCAAGAGAAAAATCGCCTCACAGGACTTATTCACGTTGTATTCCCTGAATTTCTTAAGATATTCCCTAAAATCAATGGAAAAGGCGTTTATTCTCTTTTAAATGAATATCCTCTTCCTTCTTCTTATAAAGGAAAGCATTTAGATACAGTTTATGAATTCGCATATAACCATTTTAAAGGGCACATTGATAAATCTAAGATAGAACAACTTTTCTCTTATGCTAAAAATAGCATTGGCATTTCTAACAGTTCTGACAAAATTTTAATTAAACAATCATCATCTTTAATTACAATATACGAAGAACAAAAGAAAGAACTCATTGATGAAATGGTTAAGATAATAAAAGAACATTATCCTAAGATATTAACTATTCCTGGTGTTGGTGCAAATACAGCTGCTGGAATAATTGGAGAAGTTGGTCAAATCTCTAATTTCCATAATGCAGATTCTTTGCTTGCATATGCCGGATTAAATCCATTAGTTTATCAATCAGGTAAATACGAAGCTAAACACACTCGTATTTCTAAGAAAGGATCATCTTATCTTAGAAACGCTTTAACTATGGTAGCTCGAGTTATAGTTAGAAGTGATAAAACATTTAATCAATACTATACGAAAAAACGTAATGAAGGCAAAGGTTATAATACGGCAATTTGCCATGTTAGAAAAAAATTAGTTCGCGTTATTTATTCAATTCTTAAAAATAATATTGAATATAAATCTATAAACAACTAATAACCATATAAAGTTTTCAAAGATCAGTGATTATTGAAAATTCTCTCCTTCAATAATCTTTTTCGTCATGTAACAAACTCTTATAACCACGACTTTTACATAATTTTGCTAATTTATTTAAAATCTATTGATTATTTAATAGTTAGCTAGTACTGCTATATAAAGGAGTTAATTTTCCATTATATTCTGAGTCAATTTTATAAGGATTTTTTTCCTTTTCATTTCCTTTACCATCATAATTATTTTTTTCATAAATATTTGAGGCATCTAATGATAAAATTCTATATCTTGTATTAAAGACCATATACTATACTCCTAAACAGTGATTTATAAATCATACCTTATACGCACTATTTTTCATCAATTAATTCTATTTATATTTTAACACTAATGTAACCCTTATCAAAATGTTAAAATTATTATAACATAATTAATGTAATTGTCACTTCCTAGAATCAGTTATATGTATACCGGTTAACCATTTATTTCCTGAGTTTTACAGTTGTTATGTTACAAAAGCCGACTACATACTTAATTAAGTAGGTAATCGGCTTTTTATTATGGTTTGTAAACAATCGAATTTAAATATTTATCGAACTCTTGTTTAGTATATTCTGCATATGGTATTTCAGCATCCATAGCATTAATTATAGATAATAAATCATTGACAGTTTGATTATCAAATGTTAATTTATTAGATTCATCAAATGATAATACTTCATCATTTCTTAATACTCTAACTTTATTTAATGAATCAGTTATACACATACTAGTGTTTAAGGCTTCAATTATTCTTTCGGCTGAAAGAGAATAGTTCATTTTTAATTGAAGCATTCTTATAAGTAGTAGCGAAATGAAGCAAATTAAGAAATGACCTTCAATATGTTTTTGTGTTCTAACAAATATAGGTCTAGCTTCAAATTGAGATTTAGTTATTCTAAAGCTTTCCTCAATTCTCCAAAGACCGCTATAGACTTCTAATATTTTTGAATAGTCGTAATCTAATTCAGAAGTAACAATTGCAAAGTAACCGTCAAATTTAGCATCCTCTTTAGCTTTTTCATAGTCGATTGATCTATTTACAGTATCAGCAACCTCACCGTTTTCTGTAGTGTAAAGATTTTTTATATATTCATCATAAGCATGTTTTATAGTAAAAGCATTATTGCCAAGAGATTTTAAAGCTTTATTAAGCTTATCATCTCTTTTTCTGGCTGCCATAATAGCATCTTCATATTTCCAATATATAAGAACCTTTCTCTGTCTTTTAATTTTATTTCCATTATTGTCAATAGCATCGTAATCTTCAATAAATGTTTTATACTTAAAAGTATTAGATGAATTATATGTGTAACCATTTTCATCAAACATTTTCTCATGGTATCTTTTACCTTTTTTACCTTTTAATATTTGACTAAAGACAAAACCATTTCCATTATTAACAAGATAATCAATATTTTTAGAAGAATTCATACCTTTATCAGCTACAGCAATAATCTTCTTTAAGCTGTAGTTTTCCTTTATCTTATTCATTGTTGGCTGGAATGTTAAGGAATCTGAGGTGTTACCCGGAAATATACTCATACAAACAGGTAATGAGTTTTCATCCATAAATAAACCAAATTGAATAATAGGATCAGTTCTATGTTCTTTTGATACACCACGTTGTCTTAAACCACCATCTTCATCAGGAAAATCAACTTCACAATAGTAATTAGTAACATCATAGAAACCGTAATCGAATTTTCTTCCAATTAAATTAACTATTCGATTATTAATATATTTTTGAATATTAGTGCTTAAATCACTAAATTTATCTAAAGAGCGATATACATCTGCAAGCTCAAAATCCAATTCATTACCATAAAAATTTCTCATTGTTTGAGTTGTATGTCTTTTAGATGCAGGATTAAGAATTCTTTGAATAGCAAAATATTTCAATATCGAATTCAAATCATAATCGCCTTTGAAATCAACATTAGCAAAAAAATCATCTAATTTAAGTGAATCGTAAATAGCAGATAAGAACTTATATCCGTAATTATATTTGACTGAATTAGTATCTTCGAAAAATTTCTTTCTAGTATTCTTTTTAAGAAGAAGTTTTTCTTTTTTATAATCATCGTCAAATTTTTCTACCATGGCAATAAACTCATCTTTGTTTTCTTGATCTTCAAGATAACCAAAATACTTAATAGTTTTTTGTTTAATCTTACCGTCTACTCTATATCCTTCAACCACTCTAACTTGAGTTTTAATACCATCTTTTCTTTTATGTTTATCGTATCTAATCACACGAAACACCACCATTCATCCTACATTACTATTATAGCATAAAATGTAGCATAACGCAAGAAAAATAAAGAAAAAAGTGAGAAAATATATATTTTTAAACACTTTTCTCACTTTGTAGCATAACAACTGTAAAACTCAGGTTATAACATAATTAATGTAATTGTCACTTCCTAGAATCAGTTATATGTATACCGGTTAACCATTTATTTATCAAAAAAATTGTGTAATATATGTGTAATATAAATATATAAAACAAATCAAGGAGCAAATTATAATGGACAATAATTTAATTATCCCTATAGTGGAAATATTGTCTCTTTTCTCAATTTCTATATCGCAATTAGATTCTAAAAATAGCCTATAGATTTTACCATTTCATCTATAGATCCTAATGGAACAATTTTTGCGTGACATTTCACAAATTCAATGTTCTTATATTTTTCATATAATTTACTACTTAAAAATATATATTTTAATGACGAACAATTATAAAATGCATAACTACTAATATCTACTTTCTCTCCCTCAATTCTTATATTGGTTAAACCACTACACCCATAGAATGCCCGTTCTCCTATTGAGGTTACACTATTTGGAATAATAATTGATGTTAATCCATCGCAATCTAAGAACGCCCATTCTCCTATCGAAGTTACACTATCTGGAATTACTATTGAGGTTAAACCACTACACTCAGAGAATGCCCGTTCTCCTATTGAGGTTACACTATTTGGAATGATTGTATTTTTGCATCCTAATATTAATTTATTTGTTTTTGTTTCTATAAGTGCATTACAATTATTTCTACTATCGTATATTGGGTTATCTTCAGATACTATAATTGAAGCTAAGCTGTTATAATAAAAGAACGCGTTTTCAGCTATACTTGTTACACTATCTGGAATAACTATTGAGGTTAAACCACTACAAAAATAGAATGCACATTCTCCTATTGAGGTTACACTATTTGGAATAACTATTGAGGTTAAACCACTACAATCATAGAACACCTCACTTCCTATACTTGTTACACCATTTGGGATTTTTATTGAGGTTAAACCACTACACTCAGAGAAGGCCCGTTCTCCTATTGAGGTTACACTATTTGGGATTTTTATTGAGGTTAAACCACTACAAAAAGAGAATGCCCATTCTCCTATCGAAGTTACACCATTTGGGATTTTTATTGAGGTTAAACCACTACACCCACAGAATGCCTTTTCTCCTATTGATGCTACACTATTTGGAATGATTGTATTTTTGCATCCTATTACTAATTTATTTGTTTTTGTTTCTATAATTGCATTACAATTATTTCTACTATCGTATATTGGGTTATTTTCAGATACTATAATTGAAGCTAAGCTGTTATAACCAGAGAACGCGCGTTCACCTATACTTGTTACACTATCTGGAATTACTATTGAGGTTAAACCACTACACCCAAAGAATGCCCATTCTCCTATCGAAGTTACACCATTTGGAATAATAATTGATGTTAATCCATCGCAGCCGAAGAACGCCTCACTTCCTATACTTGTTACGCTTTCTGGGATAACTATTGTGGTTAAACCACTACACTCAGAGAATGCCAATTCTCCTATCGAAGTTACACCATCTGGGATTTTTATTGAGGTTAAACCACTACACCCATCGAATGCCCGTTCTCCTATTGAGGTTACACCATCTGGAATAATGATATCTTCATCTATGCAAACCCCAATACTAATTAAAACATTATCTTCTATTTCTAATCCTTTTGAATAATCCATTTTCCTTCATTCTAGTACTATATATTCACCCTATATATAATACATTCCTTTCTTTTAAATTAAGT